>JBGVCH010000107.1:0-46896 GCA_045226335.1 Christensenellales bacterium
TCATGGGGTACATGTAGGTCACGGAGATGGCCCACATCACGCCGAAGATGGCCACGATGGCCTCTGCGAGGATGTAGAAGGCGGACATCGCGCCGCCGCTCTGCAGCGCCATGCCGTGGTAGAAGGTGATGGCCGTGACCACCGCCACGGGGGTGAAGCCGGTGATGACGGACACCGCCAGGGCCTGCTTCCAGTTGCCCTTCACCGCGTCCTTGAAATCCGACCAGACGAAGGCGTGCTCGTCCCGGGCCCAGTTCCGGCAGACATAGCTGACGCCGGCGGTGAAGGGGCCCGTGATGGCGATGCAGGGCGCCAGCATCAGCAGGCCGTAGAACAGGTATCCCTTGAGGCTTTCCCACATGGACGTATAAAGCGCCGCCTGCTCCGCCGCGTCTGTCAGTTCTTCCGCCTTGAGGACCGCCTCGTTGACGACGTTCAGCGCTCCCGCAAGGTTCAGCCAGAGCACGATGATGGCGGGGATCCAGACCAGCGCGTAGACGACATTCAGCCGGACCAGCTGGGACAGCCGGGTCCGGAGGGTGACGGAGAACAGCTGTCTCCGGGTGGTGGGCATATCCTCCGGCGTCAGGTCGGCCTGGCCGGCCTTGCCGAAATAGTAATTATTCCTGAAGTTCTTGAACACGGATCTGTCTCCTCCAATCCGGCCGACGCTCCGGTCCGGGCGCTCATCGGGCCGCGGACCGCACAATCAACCAACTATGACATTTCTACAATGTTTCGGCGGATTCCTGCCGAAAGCCAAAACAGGACATGTTAAATTTCCCCTTGACATCGGCCTGCTAAATGAATATAATGAAGGCAGCAGATGATTTCCTGGGGTGTGCGGCAGCTTATCGGTTTTCCCCACACTTCACAAAATGGTACCCGGGTCCAGGTCTGATGATGTCATGCCCCCGTCTTCGGACGCCAGGGGACGGCAGAAAAGCAGCGGCAGGGAACCAGCCTGCTTTACATAGCGGGTGAAAAAACGAGGGCACCGGCACCCTGGGCATCTGGCCGCACCGAATCGGCGCGGTTTTTCTTTGCCGTTTTCTTCATGTCCGTAAAAATCGCCGGCGCGCCCTGTCTTTTTTGCGGCTCAGCCCTTGCACGGACGCCGCCGTTTTACTATAATGAAGGCATCGAAAGACGAAAGGGGGCCTGACCGTGCCCGGAAGGATCACCGTGCTGGTACCCGCCCTGCGGGAAACGCACCGGGCGCTCATCGCGCAGCGGGCGGAGGCGCTGGGGTTTTCCAGCTGCTTTCCCCGGAGCGAGGAGGAAGCGCAGCCGCTGATGGCTGAGACGGAAGTGTTCTTCGGCGTGTCGGCGACGCTCCCGGCCGCGGCCCCCGGGCTGAAGTGGATCGCCTCCCCCAACGCCGGCGCGGAGCCCTACTGCCAACCCGGCGTCCTGCCGGAAGGCGCGGTCCTCACCAACTCCGCCGGGGCCTACGGCGTCACCATCGCGGAGCACATCGTCATGGTCTCCCTGGAGCTGCTCCGGCGGCGGGCGGATTACCTCCGCATCGCCCAGCGGCGGGAATGGACCCGGGACCTCCCCATCCGCTCCCTTCACGGCAGCCGGATCACGCTGCTGGGCACCGGGGACATCGGCTGCGAGACGGCCCGCCGGCTGCGGGGGTTCTCCCCGGCATCCGTCACGGGGGTCTCCCGAAGCGGCACCAGCCGTGAGCCCGCCCTCTATGACCGCCTGCTGCAGGTGACCGCGCTGGACACGGCGCTGCCGGAGACCGACCTGCTGATCTGCTCCCTCCCCGGCACCCCGGAGACGGAGAACCTCCTGGACGCGGGCCGGCTCGCGCTGCTGCCGGGCGGGGCCTGCCTGGTCAACGTGGGCCGCGGAAGCCTCCTGGACGAGGCCGCCCTGACAGACGCCCTGCGATCGGGCCGCCTGGGCGGCGCCGCCCTGGACGTGTTCCGCCGGGAGCCCCTGCCGGCGGACAGCCCGCTGTGGTCCACCCCGGGCCTGCTGGCGACGCCCCACATCTCCGGCAACCTGACCCTGCCCTATACCCTGGAGCGGGTGGTGAGCCTGTTCCTGGACAACCTCGGCCGCTACGCCGAAGGCCGGCCCCTGGAACGGGTGGTACGGCCGGAGCTGGGGTACTGAGCATAGACGACGAAAGCTGGTGTTCACATGATTTCAGCCGAAAGAAGAGCCGTGGAGCGCCTCTGCGTCCGGTTTGCCATCGTGGCCGTGGTCACGGTGCTGGTGCTGCTGCTGGCCCCCGTGGCCTGGCACTACCTCTCCCCCTTCATCATCGCCCTGCCCTTCGCGGCCATGGTGCAGCCCATGATCCACTGGCTGGAGAAGCACCTCCGCCTGAAGCACTCCCCGGCGGTGATGATCCCGGTGGTGATCCTGGTGCTGGTGATGCTGGCGGTGCTCATCTGGTTCGTCATCTACATCGTCGGGCAGATCCGCGGGCTGATGAGCAACGGGAGCCTGCGGAGCGCCATCACCTCCCTCCAGACCACGCTGAACAACCTCACCGAGTCCGCGGACTCCCTCTCCGATCAGGGCCAGACCTTCCTCACGGAGCTGGTCAACGGCATTTCCGGGGCCGCCATGGAGCTCATCAAGCGGCTCTCCGGCAGCGCCACCAGCATCGCGGTGGGGTCCGTGCTGGGCATCCCCGACGCCCTGATCTACGCAAACTTCCTGATCATCGGCCTGTACTTTGTCGCCAAGGAGTACGGCCTGGTCACCTCCTTCCTCCCCCATCACCGGAAGCACGTGGAAAGCGGCAACGCGGCGGACATCAGCCGCTCCGCCATGAAGGGCGCCATCGGCTACATCAAGATGCAGCTGTTCTACGCCATCATCGCACTGATCGCGGGCTACGGTTTCTGGAACGCCGTGGGCAACCCCTACGCGTCCCTGATCGCCATCACCGCCTTCATCCTGGAGTTCATCCCCATCGTGGGCAACGGCACCATCTACATCCCCTGGGCGCTCATCGCCCTGCTGCTGGGCAATCCCCGGGGCGCGCTCCAGCCCGCCGTGCTGTACGGCTGCCTGTTCTTCTTCCGGCGGCTGACGGAGCCCAAGCTGCTGTCCCACACCATCGGCGTGCCGCCGCTGCTGTCCCTGGTGGGCATGTTCGCGGGCTACACCGCCGGCGGGATCCTGGGCCTGGTGGCCGGCCCCGTGGTGGCCGCGGTGGTCTACGCCATCTGGCGCGGCAAAGTGCTGCAGCCCGCCTTTGACGATCTGCGCACCATCCGCCGCTGGGCGCTCCGCCGCTGGAGCGACCAGAATCTGCTGAACCCGCCCGAGGAGGCGGAACCCGAGGACCAGACGGACAAGCGGTATCCGCCGCCCGTCCCCCATCCCGCCGAGGAAGCCCCGGCGGATGACACGGAAGGAGAATGAAAGCATGGCCCGGCGATGGCTGCTCCTCCTGCTGACCGCGGCCGCCCTGCTCTGGGCCTGCGCCGCCGCGGCGGAGAGCGCGGAAAGCGTTCCCTACACCTATGAGGTCACCGGCGAGGGCACGACCTACAAGAGCGCTTCCCTGGTGTATTCCATCGAGATCGGCAAGATCAACAGCACCAAGGTGTATGTGACCCGCGTCTGGATGGAGGACCCCGGCAGGCAGATCCGCAAGGTCACGTCCCCCTGGCACCAGCGGCTGGCCAAAGCGGAAGACCTGGCGGCCAAGCTGCCCAAGGCGGCCCTGGCCATCAACGGCTCCGGCTACGTCAGCAAGACCTACCCCTGGATCCCGGAGGAATACCCCGGCACCAGCGAGGACTACTACTGCACCCCTCTGGGCAGCCTCACCGTCACGGACGGCGAGGTCCTTCGGAACCTGGAGGGCATCCCTTACTACGGGCTGACCCTGGAAGCGGACGGCCTCCACATGTATGTGGGCGCGGACAACGAGGACGTGCTGGCCGCCAACCCCACCCAGACCTGGTCCTTCTACGTTCAGTGCCCGCTGATCCGGGACGGGGAGAGCATCCTGGACCGCAGCTGGGCTTTCGCCAACCGCATGGCCGTCCGCACCATCATCGCAAAACTGGACGACCATAACTACGTCATCCTCACGGTGACCTCCCTCCACGGGCTGACCCTGCTGACCTGCACGGACTTCCTCCTGAACGAGTTCCACCCCCAGTGGGCCTACAACCTGGACGGCGGGCCCTCCTCCGCCCTGATCCGCCGCAAGCACGGCAGCCGGACCCAAAAGCTGGTCTACGGCAGCAAACAGAGCATCGTGGACATCATGGCCTTCCTGGAGCTCCCGAAGAAGTGACAGGGCTTCCGCTCGAGCCATGACCTGATCGGACTGTCGGGAGGCGGATACATGAGGGGCCTTCATCTCCGCGCGCAGAGGCGGGACCGGCTGTGCCTGCTGTTCATCTTTCTCGCCTCCGCGGCGCTGCACGCCGTCTTCTGCGATTACCCAAAGCAGATGGCGATCTACCGGGACGAGTATCTGTATTTCGAGATCGGCAAAAGCATCTGGGCCGGGCAGGGCATCCACATCCAAATCAACGGGATGGCCGTCGATTTCCAGAAGATCGGCTATTCCCTGTTCCTGGCACCCTTCTTCGCGGTTCCGCAGACCGCGCTGCGCCTGCGGCTCATCAGCCTGGGCAACTGCGCGCTCACCGCTTCGTCCGTCTTTCCGGTCTGGCTCATCGGAAAGGAGCTGGGTCTCCGGCGGCGCTGGCGGTACATCGCGGTGCTGGCCGTGTGCGCCGCGCCGGAATCGCTGATCGCCACGACCCTGATGGCGGAGAATCTCTATTATCCCCTGGTTCTGTGGAGTGTCTGGCTCTGGCTCCTGCAGGGGCGGAACGCCCGATGGCAGACGGCGCTCCTGCACGGCGCGGTGGGCTTCCTGGCCTATCTCACGAAGGAAGCTTACCTCGCGCTGGCGGCCTCTTTTCTCCTGCTGGACCTCGTCCGGCTGATCCGCGTCAGCCGTGAACGGAGAAAGCCGGACACGCGGCTCCTGGCCTGCATGGCGGCCTATCTGCTGGTCTTCGCGGCGCTGGCGGCGGCGGCACGGTTCACCCTGTTCGCTCACGAGGATTACTCCTACGGCCCCCAGCTCCGCACCTCCGCCCAGACCTGGCTCTCCCGCCTGGAATACCTGGGATTCGGCGTCCTCTACCACTTTGCCGCCACGCTCTGCGCCGTCTGCGTCCTGCCCGTCATTTTGCCCCTCGCCAACCGGCGGCGGATGAGTGAACGCCAGCGGCGTTTCGGCAGCATGATCCTGCTCTACACCGTGATCTCCGTGGTCTTTATCGCCTACGCCATCACGGTGCCGGAGGAATACGGAGAGCCCATTCCGCGCTTTCATCTGCGCTATTACGCCCCCGCGCTGATCCTCATGTTTATCAACATGACCGCCGCTGTCCAGCAGGGACCCGGCCCGGAGAAGAACGCGCTTTTCCGCCGGTATATCCTTTTTGCGGCCTGCGCGATGGCACTGATCCTCCTCTGCTTCCCCGGCAGCCGAAACGGTACGGCGGTGGATCAGTTCAACCTGGCCTGGTATGACGAAATCTACTGGAACAGGCTGTTCTATGACAGCGCGCTCGCACCGGATCACAGCCTGGGCACCTGGCTTCTCTTCCTCATCATGGCGCTGACGCTCCTGATCGCCGGGGTCCTGATCCGCCGGAAGCGTCTCCGGGGCACAGCTGCCTTCTTCGGGTGCGTCATGCTGGCGCTGACGGTTTACAACTGGATCGTTCTGATCCCCAAGCTGCAGCGGAACTACCTGGCAGATCCGGAACAGATCAGCCAGATCGAGACCGTCAACGAAAGCCTGGCGGAGCTGTCTCCGGACCAATCCGTCCTTTTGCTGTCAGACGGTGAGTACTCGGATACAAAGCGCCTGCTGGACGCTTACTTGGACCTGCCCGGCCGGGTCATCGTCTCCTACACCCACGAAGTGAGTTGGACGGAAGACGGCCGCAGGCTTGACACAGGCGGTGCCGATTATTGCATCGTCGCGGACCGGTCGCTGTCCGACACGTTCGATTTCGCGGATTGTGAGACAGCGGTTCCCGAATCCGTCACGCTGGTACAGGTCTACAGCTGTCCGGATCCCCGGGGTCTCCTGCTGCTGCCTGCGGGGATCGAGTCTCTGTCCCGAAGCCAGCCGCTGGAAATCTGGTTTTACGGTGATCGCTGCAACGCGTCCGATTACGCCGAGGGCATCTCCTACCCGGAGGAGACGTTCACCTGGAGCGAGGGTCCGCAGATCCGGCTGGAAGTTCCGATGGCGGACGGCAGCAGCCGCGTGGCCGCCGAGCTTGAGATCGCAGGGGTCTTCGCCGAAGCCCAGACGGTCTCCGTCACATGCGGTGATGAGGAAGTCCTGTACATCGTGGCCGAGGAGGAAGACACGTTTGTCTTCGAGCTCACGCCCGTCTCCGGCGTGCTGTCCTTCACCATCGACCTGCCGGACGCCCAGGCTGTCAACCACGTTGACCCTGACAGCCAGGACAGCCGTGTGGTCGCCATTCAGCTTCGCCGGCTCACCCTCACCGTCCTCCCGGACGAACCCCCGGAAGACTGAGCCGGCATCCACCCTTCAACCAAAAAGCAAAGGAGAAAACCATGAGAATCGCACTGATCAACGAAAACAGCCAGGCCGCCAAGAACAGCCTGATCGAGGCCACCCTCCGGAAGGTAGTGGAGCCCATGGGCCACACCGTGGACAACTACGGCATGTACGGCCCGGAGGACGCCTGCCAGCTGACCTATGTCAAGAACGGCCTGCTGGCCTCCATCCTGCTGGTCAGCGGCGCGGCGGACTATGTGGTCACCGGCTGCGGCACGGGGGAAGGCGCCATGCTGGCTTGCAACAGCTTCCCCGGCGTGCTCTGCGGCCACCTCACCGATCCGGCGGACGGCTACATGTTCGCCCAGATCAACGACGGCAACTGCGTCGCCCTGCCCTTTGCCAAGGACTTCGGCTGGGGCGGCGAGCTGAAGCTGGAAATGATCTTCCGGCAGCTCTTCGGCTACGGCCACGGCAACGGCTATCCCCGGGACCGGGTGGAGCCCGAGCAGCGGAACAAGAAGATCCTGGATGGCGTCAAGGCCCTGACCTACCGCCCCCTGACGGACATCCTGAGGGACCTGGATCCTGCCTTCGTCCGGGAGACGGTCTCGGGCGAACACTTCGCGGAGCTCTTCTATCCGAGGTGCAAGGACCCGGCCATCGCGGACTTCCTGAAGGGCCTCACCGCCTGAAAATTTCTTTGTTTCTGCATCTTGCTTTTTTGCCGGAGGCGTGTTACAATAGGCCCGCTTTGATGTGCCTTGACTCCAACAGGAGGTGGATTTCAATGGGAAACTATTGTCAAGTCTGCGGCAAGGGTACGCTGAACGGCAACCTGGTCAGCCATTCTGATCGCAAGACCCACACAACCTGGGCGCCCAATGTGCAGAGCGTTCGCGTTGTGATCAACGGGACTGTGAAACGGATGAATGTCTGCACTTCTTGCCTGCGCAGCGGCAAGGTGCAGCGCGCGCTGCCCAAGACCCATGAAGCTGTTGAGGCTGAGGCCTGATTCACTGGCAAAGAAGAGCGGTCTCCCGCGAGGGGCCGCTTTTCCTTTTCCTCTTCTTTGCCCCTCTCAGCCCTCTCCTTTAAGCCGCCGGTTTCCGGGGCCGCGCTTGCCTTTTGGCCATGTTTCGCCTATAATAGGCTGGGGTGTGGTGGGCATCCCCATCGTGTGCACGGAGGACTGCCATGGAGAACACGGGCCTGACGCTGGGCATCGACATCGGCTCCACCACCGCCAAGCTGGCGCTGATGGAAAACGGCGAACTGCGCTGCAGCCGCTATGAGCGCCACCGGGCGAGAATCCGGGAGACGCTGATGGAAATGCTCGGGGAACTGAAGCCGCTGACGGGTGAGCGGCCCTTTTCGGTGGCCATCTCCGGCTCCGCGGGCATGGGCCTGGCCCAGGCGGCCAAAATGCCCTTCATTCAGGAGGTCTACGCCACGGCGGAGACCGTCCGGAAGCGGAAGCCCGACACCCGCGCGGTGATCGAGCTGGGGGGCGAAGACGCCAAGGTCATCTTCTTCCACGGCGGCGTGGACCAGCGCATGAACGGCACCTGCGCCGGCGGCACCGGGGCCTTCATCGACCAGATGGCCGTGCTGCTGAACATGAGCGTGGACGAGATGGACCGGCTGTCTCTCTCCGCCCAGCGCATCTACCCCATCGCCTCCCGCTGCGGCGTCTTCGCCAAGTCGGACATCCAGCCCCTGCTGAATCAGGGGGCCAACAAGGCCGACGTGGCCGCCAGCATTTACCAGGCCGTGGTGAACCAAACCATCGCCGGCCTGATCCAGGGGCGGGAGATCACGCACAAAGTCATGTTCCTGGGCGGCCCCCTGCATTACTGCCTGGGGCTGAGGAAGCGCTTCACCGAGACCCTGCATCTGTCGGAGGAGGACGCCTGCTTCCCGGAGTGGGACCGCTACGCCGTGGCCATCGGCGCGGCCATGCTGAGTGATCCCGGCACCGTCATGACCTGCGACGCACTGCTGTCCCGGCTGACCCGGGCGGCCTCCGGATCCAGCCAGGCAGGCCGGCTCCGGCCCCTGTTCACTTCCCGGGAAGAATATCTGGCTTTCTCGGAGCGGCATGCCCGGGCCAACGTCCCGGAGACGCCCCTGGAGCGTTACAGCGGCGACGCCTGGCTGGGCATCGACTGCGGCTCCACCACCACCAAGCTGGTGCTGGTGGCGGAGGACGCCTCCATCCTTCACAGCTATTACAGCCCCAACCGGGGCAACCCCGTGTCCGTGATCCGGGAACAGCTGGTGACGCTCCGGAAGCTCTGCGGAGACCGGATCCGCATCCGCGGCAGCGCGGTGACGGGCTACGGCGAGGACCTGATCCGGCACGCCTTCCGGGTGGATCAGGGGGTGGTGGAGACCATCGCCCACTACACCGCCGCGAAGCATTTCCGGCCCGACGTGGACTTCATCCTGGACATCGGCGGTCAGGACATCAAGTGCTTCCGGATCCGCAACGGCGCCATCGACTCCATCATGCTCAACGAGGCCTGTTCCTCGGGTTGCGGGTCCTTCATCGCCACCTTCGCCACCAGCGCGGGATACGGGGTTGCGGAGTTCGCCCAGCTGGGCCTGATGAGCGCGGCCCCGGTGAATCTGGGTTCCCGCTGCACGGTGTTCATGAACTCCTCCGTCAAGCAGGCCCAGAAGGACGGTGCCCTGGTGGCGGACATCTCCGCCGGCTTGTCCGTCAGCGTGGTGAAGAATGCCCTTTACAAGGTGATCCGGGCCAACCGGCCGGAGGAGCTGGGCCGCCACATCGTGGTTCAGGGCGGGACCTTCCTGTCCGACGCGGTGCTCCGGGCCTTTGAGATGGAGATCGGCGCGGAGGTCATCCGGCCCCGGGTGGCCGGCCTCATGGGGGCGTACGGCGCGGCCCTCCACTGCATGTCCCTGCGGGAGAGCCGCCTGCTGTCCGCCGAGGAACTGGACGCCTTCACCCACAGCGCGGCCTCCGCCGTCTGCAAGGGATGCGCCAACGCCTGTCATCTCACCGTCAACCGTTTCGCCGGCGGTGAACGCTATGTCTCCGGCAACCGCTGCGAGAAGGGCGCCGGCCTTCGGGAGAGCGAATCCCTGCCCGACATCCAGCAGTGGAAGCGGGATTTTCTCTCCAGCCTTCGGCCCAAGGACGGCCCAAGGGGAAAAATCGGCCTCCCCATGGCCCTGGGCATGTACGAGCTGGCGCCCCTGTGGCACAGGCTCTTTACGGAGCTGGGCTTTGAGGTGCGTCTCAGCGGCCTGTCCACGCGTAAGACGTACGAGCGGGGCCAGCTGACCATCCCCTCAGACACCGCCTGCTACCCCGCCAAGATCATGCACGGCCATGTGCTGGAGCTGCTGGACGCGGGCGTCACCAACATCTTCTATCCCGGCCTGAGCTACAACGTGGACGAGAAGGCCGCCAGCAACCACTACAACTGCCCCCTGGTGGCCTACTACGGCGAGACCCTGAAGGGCAACCTGCCCCAGCTGAAGCAGGCCAATTTCATGGAGCCCTTCCTGGTGCTGGACAACGCCCGGCGCATCGCCCGGGGCCTGCGGGAATGTGTGAGAAAGCTGGCTCCCGACGTCACGGACAAAGAGCTCCGCCGGGCGGCCCAGGCCGGTCTGGACGCCTACCACGTTTATGTGGAGGCCCTGCACCGGGAGGGCGAGCGGGTGCTGCGGGAGGCCCGGGCCGCGGGCCGCCGCATCATGGTCCTGGCGGGCCGCCCCTATCACGCGGACCCGGAGATCGGCCACGGCATCGACCGGCTGGCGGGCTCCCTGGGCTTTGCCGTGGTGACGGAGGACAGCGTGGCGCACCTGGCCCCCGTCCAGTACGTGAAGGTGCTGGACCAATGGACCTTCCACGCCCGGCTGTACCGCGCCGCCGCCTTTGCCGCCGTCAACCCGGACGTGGAGCTGGTGCAGCTGGTGTCCTTCGGCTGCGGCATCGACGCCATCACCACCGACGAGGTGCGGGACATCCTGGAGCGCAGCGGGAAGCACTATACCCAGCTGAAGATCGACGAAATCACCAACCTGGGCGCGGTCCGGATCCGCCTGCGGAGCCTGCTGGGCGCCCTGGAGGCGGCGGAAAGGGGTGAGGGCTGATGCAGGACCCCGGCTATGTGCCCTTCACCAAAGAGATGAAGGCCACCCACACCATCCTCGCCCCCAACATGCTCCCCATGCACTTCGAGCTGGTGGCCAAGGTGTTCCGCACCTGGGGCTACCGCATGGAGATCCTCAAGGACAGCGGACCCGAGGTCATCGAAACCGGCCTGAAATACACCCACAACGACGCCTGCTACCCCGCCCTGTGCGTCATCGGTCAGTTCATCCACGCCCTGCAGTCGGGCCGCTACGACCCGGACCGCACCGCCCTGGTGATGTTCCAGACCGGCGGCGGCTGCCGGGCCTCCAACTACATCTCCCTGATCCGCAAGGCCCTGAAGCGGGCAAACCTGGCCCATGTGCCGGTGATCTCCTTCAGCTTTGTGTCCCTGGAGAAGCATCCCGGTTTCCGGCTGACTCTGCCCATCATCCGCTCCCTGTCCTACGCGGTGCTCTTCGGCGACCTGCTGATGAGCCTCAAAAACCAGGTGCTGCCCTACGAGACGGAGCCCGGGTCCTGCCAGCGGATGATCGACCGCTGGATGACGCGGCTGACGGAGGGTCTGGGCAGCGGCGGCCACATGTTCTACCCCCGGATGAAGCGCTGGTACCGGGAGATCCTGGCGGATTTCGCCTCCATCCCCCGCCGGAGCGAAAAAAAGGTCCAGGTGGGGATCGTGGGCGAGATCTACGTGAAATACTCGCCCCTGGCCAACAACCGCCTGGAGGAGCTGCTGATGCGGGAGGGCGCCGAGGTCAACATGCCCGGCCTGCTGGATTTCCTGCTGTACTGCGTGTACAACGTGCTGGTGTCCCACCGGCTGTACGGCACCGGAACGGTCTCCTGGCTGGCCATGCGGGGAGCTTACCGCCTGCTGTGCGGGCTGAAGCACAGCATGATCCGCATGATGAAGGAGGAGGGGCATTTCCGGCCCTGGACGCCCTTCGAGGAGATCACGTCCCTGGCGGAGGAGTTCATCTCCCCCGCCGTCAAGATGGGCGAGGGCTGGCTGCTGACGGCGGAAATGCTGGAGCTGGGCCGCAGCGGCTGCAAAAACATCGTCTGTGCCCAACCCTTCGGCTGCCTGCCCAACCACATCTGCGGCAAGGGCATGATGAAACCCATCAAGGAGCGCTACCCGGACATGAACATCGTGGCGGTGGACTACGACCCGGGCGCATCCCCGGTGAACCAGGAAAACCGCATCAAGCTGATGCTGGTGAACGCGCGTGCGGCCCTGGCCGCGGAAGAATCGGAGGCCTCTGAATGAAGCTCACCCTCATCGGCCGGGACATCCCGGCCCTGCTTCCCTCCCTGCTGGCGGATCTGCTGTTCGCCCACCGCGCCGACGCGGAGGTGGCGCTGCAGGAGAAAAACGAAGCCATGCGGGACCTTCTGCAGCGCTACGGCGACGCCGTGACGAAGAAAGCCGGCCGCGGCCGCGTCACGGTGACCGCGGACCGCGGGGCAGCCCTGGCCGGCGCCGACGCGGTGATCTACGCCGGCGACCCCATGGCCGCCAGCCGCTTCCGCATGGACCGGGAGGCCCTCTCCGGCATGACGGAGGACGACCCCGGCCTCAGCGACCAGGCCCGGGTGCTGGGCGGCCTGGGAGGCCTGACGCACACCCTGCGCCAGGGCGAGGCCATTCTGGACCTCTGCGAGGAGATGAAAGAAAAATGCCCCGGGGCGGTGGTCATCACCCTGGGGACGCCCGTGGCCCGGACCACCGCCCTGTTTCAGGGGCAGGGATTCCGCTGCTTTGGCCTGACGGAGGGCTGGCGCAAAGGGCCCGGCGGTCTGGCGTGGCTCTGCGGCGTGCTGGGGGTGAAACCCGAGGACGTGGAAGCCGCCGCCGCCGGCCTGCCCAACTTCACCTTTCTCACCGCCCTGCGGGACCGGAAGACGGGCCTCTCCCTCCTGCCGGAGCTGGAGACCCGGTGCGCGGAGGGACGGTGCGGCCGCCTGGCCCGGCGCTGGCTGGACCTGCTGGGGGCCGTGGCCGTGGGCTCCGCACCGGATCACGCCTCCCTCATGGCGGCCCAGGAGGACTACATGCCCGACCCGGATCCCCGGCTCGCGGAGCCCGTGGAACAGCGGAAGCAGCGCATCCTCCGAATGAACACCGCGGCGGACAAAGGGCTGTCCGACCCGGAAGGCCAGGCGGCCCAGCTGCTGCTGCTGGCGGACGCGCCCTCTGCCCGGCCCGTCCGGCTGGCCCTGGCCCTGCTGAACCGCGGCAATCTAAAAATGGAAGCTACTGTGCGGGTGAACGTCGAAAAAGCCGTGGCCAACCTGCCTAGGGACGCGGTGATCGAGGCGCCCCTGACCCTGCGCAGCGGCGAGGAACAGCCGGAGGGGATCCCCCTGCCCGGCGCCCTGGCGGACCTGTGCCTGGACATCGACGCCGCCAACCGGCTGGCCGCACGGGCCGCCACCGGAGACCGGGAAGCCCTTCGCGAGTGTATTGAGTGCGACCCGGCCCTGGACGGCGTGGACCGGCTGTACGCCCTGGACGTGGCGGACCGGCTCATTGGCCTTCACAGCGATATTCTGACGAGATGGGATGCTTCGGAGGACGATGCCTGATGTTTCTGTGCGATACCTGGGAAGACTATGAGGTGCTGGACACCGGCGACGGCGAGAAGCTGGAGCGCTGGGGCGACGTGATCCTGCGGCGGCCCGACCCTCAGACCATCTGGCCGAAGCAGCGGCCCGACTGGTGGCAGAAGGCCCAGGCGGTGTACCACCGCTCGGAGCGCGGCGGCGGCAGCTGGGAGTTCAAAGCGGATCTGCCGGAGCAGTGGCAGATCCGGCACGGCGGGCTGCGCTTCTGGGTGCGGCCCACGGGCTTCAAGCACACGGGGCTGTTCCCGGAGCAGGCTGCCAACTGGCTTTGGATGGACCGGCTGATCCGGGAGAGCGACCGGGAAAATGTGCGGGTGCTGAACCTCTTCGCCTACACCGGCGGGGCCACCCTGGCCTGCGCCGCGGCGGGAGCGCATGTCACCCATGTGGACGCCGCCAAGGGCATGGTGCAGTGGGCCAAGGAGAACCGCGCCCTGTCCGGCCTGCCGGAGGAGCGCTTTCGCTTCATCGTGGAGGACGCCCTGCGCTTTGTGCAGCGGGAGATCCGCCGCGGCAGCCGCTACGACGGCATCCTGATGGATCCCCCCAGCTACGGCCGCGGCCCGTCCGGCGAGGTGTGGAAGCTGGAGAACGAACTCTTCGGCCTGGTGGAGACCTGTGCCGCCGTGCTCGGCGACGATCCGCTGTTCTTCCTCATCAACAGCTACACCACGGGCTTCCAGGCCAGCGTGCTGAGCAATCTCATCGGCCGCTGCGTGCAGGAAAAGCACGGCGGCGTGACAGACGCGCAGGAGCTCTGCCTGCCGGTGACGGCCGGGGGCGTGCTGCCCTGCGGCGCTTCCGGGCGCTGGCAGCGCGATGCGGGATCGGGGGTGTGAGCCGTGTTTCTCCGCAAACTGATGGTCATGGCCCTGCCGCTGCTGCTATTGGGCGGACTGCTGCTGGGGCACAGCGCTATGGTATCCCTGGGCTTCTGGGGCGAGGCGGTCTTCGGGCTTTTGTGCGGTCTGGCGCTGTCCCTGCTGCCCCTGACGGGCGGCGCGACCCGGCGCAGGGTCCCCTTTGCCCGGCTCCTGTGGGTGCCGGCCGCCCTGCTGACCGTGCTGATGCTCCTGCAGGGGCTGAAGCCGGAACTGCTGCCCCCGTCCCTGATCATTTACGACCACGTCCCGCTGCTGCTGGAGGCCGCCATGACCGGCGCCCTGGCGGGAACGGCGCTGCTGGGTTGATTTTCCGCACGACAAAAGGGGCCGCAGCCCCCGTTGTGACATCAAGGATCAGGACCGGTAATCCGCGTTGATTTTCACGTAGTCATAGCTCAGGTCGCAGCCCCAGGCCGTGGCCTCCGCGGTGCCCATGTGCATGTCCGCGATAACGGTGACCTCCGGCGCGGACAGCAGCTTCGTGGCCTCCTGCTCGTCATAGCCCGTGCCCATGCCGTTCCGGACGATCATCATGCGGCCCTCCGCGCTCTCGTACCACAGGTCCACCCGGTCCGGGTCGAACTGCACCCCCGAGTAGCCCAGGGCGCACAGGATGCGGCCGAAATTGGAGTCATGGCCGTAGATGGCCGCCTTGCAAAGGCTGGATCCGATGACGGATTTGGCCAGTTTTTTTGCGTTGGCCACGGTGTCGGCGCCGATGACCTTGCACTCGAACAGCGCGGTGGCGCCTTCCCCGTCCCCGGCCATCTGCCGGGCCAGATTTTTGCTGATCATCATCAACGCCTCCGAGAAGCGGCGGAAGTCCTCCCCCTCCTCCGCGATCACGGCGTTGCCCGCCGCGCCGTTGGCCAGGATGACATAGGTGTCGTTGGTGGAGGTATCCCCGTCCACGGAGATCATGTTGAAGCTATCCTCCACGGCCGCGCGGACGGCTTTCCGCAGCAGGTCCTTTTCGATGGCGGCGTCCGTGGTGACAAAGCCCAGCATGGTGCACATATTGGGGTGGATCATGCCGGAGCCCTTCGTCATCGCGCCGAGGCGGACCGTGGTCCCGTCCGTGAGTTCCACCGCCGAGGCGATCATCTTGCGGTGGGTGTCGGTGGTCATGATGGCCCGGGCCGCGGCTTCGTCCGCCTCCATGCCCCGCGCCTTCTTCCCGAACAGCGAAAGGCAGCCGGCGGTGATCCGGTCCACGTCGATCTGCATGCCGATGACGCCCGTGGACGCCACCAGCACTTCCTCTGGCGATCCGCCGTACTCCTTCGCCAGGGCGGCCGCCGTCTCCCGGCAGATGCGCATGCCGGGCTCGCCGGTGGCGGCGTTGGCGATGCCGGAGTTGATCACCGCCGCCCGCACGGAACCGCAGCCCGCCACGATGCGCATATCCCACACCACCGGCGCGGCCTTGACCACGTTGCTGGTGAAGGTGCCCGCGCAGACGCAGGGCCGGTCGCTGTACACCAGGGCCATGTCCTCCCGGCCCCGGTACTTGATGCCCGCGGCGTGGGACGCGGCATAGAAGCCCTCAGGCGCCGTCACACCGCCGTCGATTTCCCGGATATAACGCTGTTCTTCCATGCCTTTCTCCTCATCGGCTGAGCGCCTTGTCTTCAGCGGTTGAATGCTGTTCTTCTTCTCATACTGTCTCGTGTTAAGACCGCCGGATGAAAACAAAGGGATTTCGAGGCCTGCGGGCCTCGACCAGGGCTTTCCGTTCGCCCTGGACCTTCGGTTGCATACCGTTGCTTGATCTGTGATTCTTGATTGGGATAAGTATCAGCGGTTGAACGCCGTGATGTTCTTCTCATTCAGGGTAAAGTCGTAGTAGTTCAGGTCCAGCCGGCGGGTCCAGCCAATGTCGTTCCAGAAGGCGTTGCCCACGTCGTTGACGGAGAAGGCGATGAGGGAGACCTTGTTGATCTCCTCCGCCCGCAGGGCGTTCATGCAGTGGACCACCATGGCCCGGCCGATGCCCCGGCGGCGGTAAGCCTCCGCCACGCAGACGTGATACAGGCAGCCCCGGCGCCCGTCGTGGCCGCACAGGATCGCCCCCACCACCCTGCCGTCCTCAATGGCCACCACGCTGGTGGTGGGATTGCGCTTCAGGAACTTCTCCACCCCCGCCCGGGAATCGTCCAGGCTGCGGATGCCGAAGCCCTTGATGGTCATCCACAGGGCCCGGACCTGGTCATAGTCCTCAATGGTCATTGTCCGGATCATGCCGCTCTCCCGCCTCACAGGTCCGCCAGGGTGGCCGCCATGACGGCCTTGATGGTGTGCATCCGGTTTTCCGCCTCGTCGAAGACGATGGACTGCGGACCCTCGAACACCTCGTCGGAGACCTCCATGCAGTCGATGCCGAACTTCTCGTAGATCTCCCGGCCGATGACGGTCTTCAGGTCATGGAAGGCCGGCAGGCAGTGCATGAACCGCACCTGGGGCCCGGCGGCGTCCGTCAGCGCCCTGGTGACCCGGTAGGGCGTCAGGTCCGCGATGCGCTCCGCCCAGACCTCGTCGGGCTCGCCCATGGACACCCACACGTCCGTGTAGAAGACGTCCGCGCCCTCCGCCGCCTTCATGGGGTCCGTCTCAAAGGCCAGGGTCGCCCCGGTCTGCGCAGCGATGGCCCGGCATTTTTCCGTCAGCTCCGGGTTGGGGAAATACTTCTCCGGCGCGCAGGCCACAAAGTGCATGCCCATCTTCGCGCAGCCCACCATCAGCGAGTCCCCCATGTTGTAGCGGGCGTCGCCGAAGTACACCAGTTTCTTCCCCTTCAGGCCGCCGAAGTGCTCGCGGACGGTGAGGAAGTCCGCCAGGATCTGGGTGGGGTGATACTCGTTGGTCAGGCCGTTCCAGACCGGCACGCCGCTGTACGCCGCCAGCGCGTCCACGATCTCCTGCCCGAAGCCCCGGTACTCGATGCCGTCAAACATGCGGCCCAGCACCCGGGCCGTGTCCGGGATGGACTCCTTCTTGCCGATCTGGCTGCTCTTGGGGTCCAGGTACACCGGGTGCATCCCAAGGTCCGCCGCGGCCACCTCGAAGGCGCAGCGGGTGCGGGTGGAAGTCTTCTCAAAGATCAGGGCCACGTTTTTCCCCTCGCAGAGGCGGTGCGGGATCCCCTTCTTCTTTTTCTCCTTCAGGGAGGCCGCCAGGTTCAGCAGGCCGTCGATCTCCTCGGGCGTGAAGTCCAGCAGGGTCAGGAAGGAACGTCCTTTCAGGTTCATCTCGGTATCCTCCTCACAGAACTTTGGACAGGAACGAGCGGAGGCGCTCGCACCTGGGGTTGTTGAACAGGTCGTGGGGCTCCCCTTCCTCCATGATGACGCCTTCATCCAGGAACAGCACGCGGTTGGCCACTTCCCGGGCAAACCCCATCTCGTGGGTCACCACCACCATGGTCATGCCGGCCAGAGCCAGCTTCTTCATCACGTCCAGCACCTCCCCCACCATCTCGGGGTCCAGGGCGGAGGTGGGCTCGTCGAAGAGCATGACATCCGGCTCCATGCACAGGGCCCGGACAATGGCCACCCGCTGCTTCTGGCCGCCGGAGAGCTGGGCCGGGTAGGCGTCGGCGCGATCCCGCAGGCCGACCCGCTCCAGCAACGCCAGCGCCTTCTCCTCCGCCGCCTCCTTTGGAATTTCCCGCAGCAGCATTGGGGCACAGGTCATGTTCCGGAGCACAGTCATGTGGGGAAACAGATTGAACTGCTGAAACACCATGCCCATCTTCTGCCTGTGAAGGTTCAGATCGATCCCCTTTGCGGTCAGATCGTTCCCCTCAAAGAAGATATGCCCGCCGGAGGGCTGCTCCAGCATATTGAGGCATCGAAGGAAAGTTGATTTTCCAGAGCCGGAGGGTCCGATGATGCAGATAACGTCGCCCCGGTGGATGTCGCAGTCGATCCCTCGGAGAACTTCCATCTCGCCAAAGGACTTCCGCAGGTCCGACACCCGGATCAGCACGTCAGACCCGTCTTCCGGCGCCTGCATCCACGCTTCCGGTGCCTGTTTGGAGAAGGCCTGATCAAAATCAGCGTTTGTCACGGTTCAGCCTCCTCTCCAGCAGTCTGAGCAGCTTCGTCAACACCAGCACAATGATCAGATAGATCACTGCCACCATCAGGTAAGGGTTCACGAAGTCGTAGGTGATGTTCTTGATCTGGTTGCCACGGCCTGTCAGATCAAACACGCCCACATAGCCGGCCACAGAAGTCTCCTTGATCAGAGCGATCATCTCGTTGCCGATGGCGGGGATGATAACGCGCACGGCCTGGGGCAGGATCACGTACTGCATGGTCTGGACCTTGTTCATGCCAAGGCTGCGGCCCGCTTCCATCTGGCCGACGTCCACCGAATTGATGCCGCTCCGGATGATTTCAGCCACATAGGCGCCCGAGTTAATGCCGAAGCCCAGGATGCAGACCAGCAGCGGCTGACGCGTTCCCGTGAACACCGCGAACACAAGGACCATCAAAAGCACCATGACGGGAATACCGCGAATCACGGTGGTATACAGGTTGCAGAGCTTATCAGCCCACCGGAGGGAGGGGTTGCCCTCCGCGAAATACTTGACCACGGCGATCAGTGTACCGATCGCCACACCGATCACCAGTGCGCCGATGCTGATAATAAACGTGTTCAGCAGACCTTCCGGGATCAGGTGCAGCAGGCCGCTCTCAATGAACGTCTGATGCAGTTTGGAAAACCAGTTGGTGAAGAAGTCAATCACGCCGCCCGTTCACTCCCGTCAAAGAAGAAGAAGCTGCGGATTGTTTCAGCCGCAGCTCTCGATTGGTCACCTGGTGAGCTGTTACTGGATCGGGGCGATGTAGCCTTCGATCCCGTTGCTGGCGAAGATCTTTTCCATCTCGCCGGAGGTGATGAGCTCCTGGATCACGCCGTTGACCTTGTTGGCCAGCTCCGTGTTGCCCAGCTTGAACGCGAAGGCATAGGGCTCCTCGGTGATGGCTTCGGACAGCATGACCAGCTGGTTAGCCGCATTCTCCGCGTTGTACGCGGCGATCATCCGCATGCCAACACCCTTGTCGATGACCCATGCGTCCACCGTGCCGGTGGCCAGAGCCTGCTCAGCCTCGACGTTGTTCTTGAAGGAACTGAGTTTATACCCGTTCTCGGTGCAGAGGCTCTCAGCGGTGGTGCCGCTCTGAACGGCGACCTTCTTGCCCTCCAAATCCGCAACGCCCTTGATGTCGCTGCCTTCCTTGACCACGATGGCAATCCCTTCGATGTAGTACACATCGGAGAAGAGGACGTTCTTCTTGCGCTCTTCCGTCACGGTGAAGCCGGAAACGCCAATGTCATAGGTGCCGGTCTGAACGCCGGGAAGCACGGAGTCGAAGTCTACGGGTTGGATTTCCAGCTCGTAACCCAGCTTTTCGGCAACCTTCTTCATAATGTCGATCTCAATGCCCACATACTCAGTGCCATTCATGGACTCATAGGGCGGGAAGTCCGGGCTGGTACCCATGACCAGCTTGTTGGTCTTCGGAGAGAGCTTGGGAATGATGATGATGGCGGCGACGGCCAGCACGACGATGGCGATGATGGCAGCAAGGACCTTCTTGTTCTTCATGATGGTTTTCCTCCTCAAATATCTTCCTATGATCTTGGAGTATTCAGCGGCAAAGCCGCGGAATCACTTTTGGTTGGCCGCGTTCACGTTGGCCTGGACCTTGATGGGCAGTCCGTAGAGGTTGATGAACCCGGCGGAATCCTTCTGGTCGTAATCGCTGGCGCCGAAGGTGGCGATGTCCTCGGAGTAGAGGCTCCAGGGGCTCCAGATGCCGGCCTTGATGATGTTGCCCTTGTACAGCTTGAGCCGCACCTTGCCGGTGACATGCTCCTGCGTCTTGTCCACAAAAGCCGTCAGGGCTTCCCGCAGGGGGGTGAACCACTGGCCGTTGTACACCAGCTCCGCGAAGGTCACGGAGAGCCGCTCCTTCTCGTGGGCGGTCATCTTGTCCAGGGTGACGGTCTCCAGCGCCTTGTGGGCCGCGTAGAGGACGGTGCCGCCGGGGGTCTCATAGACGCCGCGGCACTTCATGCCCACCAGCCGGTTCTCCACGATGTCCAGCAGGCCGATGCCGTTGGCACCGCCCAGTTCGTTGAGCTTCAGGATGACGTTCTTCGGGCTCATCTTCTCGCCGTCCAGCGCCACCGGCACGCCCTTCTCGAACTCGATCTCCACATAGGTGGGCTTGTCCGGGGCCTGCATCGGGGAGACGCCCATCTCCAGGAAGCCGGGCTTCTCGTACAGGGGCTCGTTGCCGGTGTCCTCCAGGTCCAGGCCCTCGTGGCTCAGGTGCCACAGGTTCTTGTCCTTGGAATAGTTGGTCTCCCGGTTGATCTTCAGCGGGATGTGATGGGCCTCGGCGTAGTCGATCTCCTCGTCGCGGCTCTTGATGTCCCAGATCCGCCAGGGGGCGATGACCGTCATATTGGGGGCGAAGTGCTTGATGGCCAGCTCGAACCGCACCTGGTCGTTGCCCTTGCCGGTGCAGCCGTGGCAGATGGCGTCGGCGCCTTCCTTCAGGGCCACGTCCACCAGGCCCTTGGCGATGCAGGGCCGCGCCGTGCTGGTGCCCAGCAGGTAGTCCTCGTACACCGCCCCCGCCTGCATGGTGGGGATGATGTAGTTCTCCACGTAATCGTCCGTCAGGTCCAGCACGTACAGCTTCGACGCGCCCGTGGCCAGGGCCTTCTCCTCCAGGCCCTCCAGCTCATCCGCCTGGCCCACGTTGCCGGAGACCGCGATGACCTCCGCGCCGTTGTAGTTCTCCTTCAGCCACGGGATGATGATGGATGTATCCAGACCGCCGGAATAGGCCAGCACGATCTTTTTGATCTCTTCCTTGCTCTTCACGGGTCAGCACCTCCTGCAGAATTTCAAGGGCACTATACAACCACATTGCATGAATGTCAAGGGGATTTTGCAAATTTTCCGTGTTTTTTTGCATCATGCACGAATTTTATGCATCATTTGTGTATAATCTGCGTGCCGGATGCATAAAACAGTTGAAAAACCGAAAACGGCAGATGAAGGTTGCGAATTGAGGGAATATCTGCTATAATATGCGGAGCCGGGCAGCCGGCTTGAATGACGCGATCAACCCGCACAGGAGGTACCCGTTATGGCCAGCAAAAAAGACAATCAGCTCAAGACAGTCGACCCCGTGGAAGAGCCGGCTTCATCCATAACATACGCGAACGAAGTGATCGCCACCATCGCGGGCATGGCCGTGAACGATGTGGAAGGCGTCGCCGGCATGAGCAACCAGGGCGGCTCGAAGATGAGCGGCAAGAACAAGAACGTCACCCGCGGGATCCGCGTGGAAGTCAACGCGGAGGACGTGAGCTGCGACGTGTTCCTGCTGATCGAATACGGCCGGCCCATCCAGAAGGTGGCCATGGAAGTGCAGGAGAACGTCCGCCGTTCACTGGAGTCCATGACCGGCCTGCACGTGGCCCGGGTGGACGTTCACGTACAGGGCGTCAGCTTCGAGAAGGAAAACAGCGCCCTGAACGCCGCCGCCCAGCACGCGAAGCTGACGCCGCCCGAAGAAGCGGCGAAGTCCGCTGTCTCCGATCAGTAACGCGACACTTTGAGAGATGGAGGAGTCCGTATGACGGATGAGGAAGACCTGCTTCAGAAGGAAGAACTGATCGCCGTCGAAGAACCCGCGCAGCCGCCGAAGGAGCCGGAAACCAAAAAGCAGTCCGACTCGCTGCTGGACGAGTTCATGGCTTTCGCGCGCAGAAACCGCCGCGCGTTTGCCGGCGCCATCGCGGGCATCCTTTTCGCCTGCCTCTGCATGCTGATCGGTTTCCTGAAAACGCTGTTTATCACGGCCATGGCGCTGCTGGGCGTTTTCCTGTTCTCCGTCGACGACAAGCAGGGCGCCGTCAAGCGCTTCATCGGCAAGTTTTTCCCGCCCAAGGACTGACCCAGGATACAGGAGATCGATCACATGGCAAGAACAACAGCCCGCGTCGCGGCGATGCAGCTGATTTTTGAGACCTGCGCCGGCGGAGAAGGCGGCGAGGAGTCCCTGCGGATGGTCTACGACGAACTGCGGGACGAGAAGACCCGCGCCGTCTCGGAGAAGGATCCCAGCCTGGCGGACCGGGCCTGGCTGGAGCGCGCGGTCAGCGGCGTGATGCGGGACCTGGACCTGCTGGACGCCCGGATCAACGCCGCCAGCAAGAACTGGACCGTGGAGCGCATGGCCCGGGTGGACCTGTCCATCCTGCGGCTGGCGGTGTGGGAACTGCTCAACGAGAAGGACACCCCCGGTGCTGTGGTGATCAACGAGGCCGTGGAGCTGGCCAACTGCTACTCCGGCGAGAGCAGCGGCCGTTTCATCAACGGCGTGCTGGGAACCATCCTGCGGGAAGAGGAAAAGGCCAGATGACACAGGTCTGCGTGGGGATCGACACCAGCTGCTACACCACGTCCTGCGCGGCCGTGACGACGGAGGACGAGGTGATCGCCTCCTGCCGCAGGCTGCTGCCGGTTCCCGCCGGGAGCCGGGGCCTCAGGCAGAGCGAAGCCGTCTTCGCCCATATCCGCCAGCTGCCGGAGTTGATGGAGGAGCTCCATCGGGCCATGGGCGGCATGGAGATCGCCGCCGTCTGCGCCTCCCGCACGCCGCGGGACGATCCGCAGTCCTATATGCCCGTCTTTCAGGTTGGGGATGCTCAGGCCCGCGCGTTGGCGGCGATGCTGGGCGTCCCTTCCTTTACGTCAACCCATCAGCGGGGCCATTTGGCGGCGGCCAGGCTGGACAGCGGGCTGGAGGCCGGGGATTACCTGGCCGTGCACCTCTCCGGCGGCACCACCGAGATCCTCAGCATGCGGGGCGAGGACCTGACCCTGCTGGGCGGAACGCTGGACCTTCATGCGGGGCAGCTGGTGGACCGCACCGGCGTGGCCCTGGGACTGTCCTTCCCCAGCGGGCCCCAGCTGGAGGCCCTGGCGCTGGAAGGGCAATCCGCCGCCCGGCTGCCGGTGAGCATGGACAAGGCCGCCCGGGGCATCCACCTCTCCGGCGCGGAAAGCCAGGTGCAGCGCTGGATCCGGGATCAGGCTCTGTCCCCCAATGACATCGCACGGGAAGTCTTCGACTTTCTGGCCCGGAGCACCGCCCGGCTGATCCTGAGCGGCGCGGAGGCCACCGGCATCCGGCAGGTGCTGGTCTTCGGAGGCGTCGCCTCGTCCCGGCTGCTCCGGGAGCTGCTCACCCAGCGGCTGCGCAAGGCGGATCCGGCCTTCGGCGTTCACTTCGGCCGGCCGGAGTATTCCGGGGACAACGCCGTGGGCGCAGCCCTCATCGGGGCGGAAAAACTGCGGCGCCTGTCCGCCTGATCCAATGACAACGACAAACAAAGGAGCTGACCGCCATGTCCGCAGTCCGAATCGACGGAAAAGCCACCGCCCTGGCAATCCGGGAGGAGATCGCCCGGAAAACCGCCGAACTGAAAACCCGGGGCGTGACCCCCGGCCTGGCGGTGATCCTGGTGGGGGACGACCCCGCCAGCGAGATCTATGTCCGCAACAAGGGCATCGCCTGCGAGAAGGCCGGCATGCACAGCGAAACCGTCCGCCTGCCCGGGGACGCCACCCAGGCGCAGCTGGAGGCGGAGATCGACCGGCTGAACCGGGACCCCGCCATCGACGGCATCCTGGTGCAGCTGCCCCTCCCCCGCCACCTGGACGAGCGCAGTGCCCTGAAGGCCATCCGGCCGGAGAAGGACGTGGACGGCTTTCACCCGGTGAACGCCGGCAAACTGCTGGCCGGAGAGCCCACCGTCGTGCCCTGCACCCCCAAGGGGGTCATGCGGCTGCTCCGGGGCACGGGCCTGGCCCTGGACGGGCTGGAGGCCGTGGTGGTGGGCCGCTCCAACATCGTGGGCAAGCCCATGGCGCTGCTGCTGCTGCAGGCCGGCTGCACCGTCACGGTGTGCCACAGCCGCACCCGGGACCTGGCCGCGGTGACCCGCCGGGCGGACGTACTGGTGTCTGCCGTGGGCAAAGCCGGCCTGATCCGAGCGGACATGGTGAAGCCCAGCGCGGCGGTGCTGGACGTGGGCATCAACCGGGTGGACGGCAAGGTCACCGGCGACGTGGCCTATGACGAGGTCTCCGAGGTGGCCGGATGGCTGACCCCCGTGCCCGGCGGCGTCGGGCCCATGACCATCGCCATGCTGCTGGAGAACACGCTGGAAGCCGCGGAGAAGCGCGCATGAGCGAGGCATACGGCGCCGTCCTCAGCGTCAGCCAGCTCAACGCCTACGTGTCCCGGGCCCTGCGCTCGGACCGGGTGCTGCAGAACCTGCGGCTGCGGGGCGAGATCAGCGGCTTTTCAGCCTATCCCAAGGCGTGGTATTTCACGCTGAAGGACGAGGGCGCGAAGCTCTCCTGCGTCATGTTCCGGGACGCTTACGCCCGGAGCAGCTTTGTCCCCCGCAACGGGGACCAGGTGGTCCTGCACGGGAACGCCGGGCTGTACGCCCAGGAAGGCCGGTTCCAGTTCATCGCGGACGCCATCCGGCCGGAGGGCGCGGGACTCCTGTGGCAGCGCTTCGAGGCCCTGAAGGAAAAGCTCCGGGCGGAGGGCCTGTTCGACGAGAGCCGGAAGCGTCCCCTGCCCCCGCGGCCCCGGCGCATCGCCGTGGTCACCTCCGGGGAAGGCGCGGTGTGGCACGACATCCACCGCATCGCCGGTGAGCGGGACCCCGGCGTGGCCCTGGTGCTGGTACCCTGCCGGGTGCAGGGCGCAGACGCCGCACCAACCGTGGTGGCCGGGATCCGCCGGGCCGCCGCGCTGCCGGAAGTGGATCTGCTGATCGTGGGCCGCGGCGGCGGGTCCATGGAGGATCTCTGGTGCTTCAACGAGGAAGCCGTCGCCCGGGCCATCGCGGCCTGCCCCATCCCGGTGATCTCCGCCGTGGGGCACGAGACGGACTTCACCATCGCGGACTTCGCCGCCGACCGCCGGGCCGCCACGCCCTCCAACGCGGCGGAGCTGGCCGTGCCGGACCGGGAGGACGCCCTGGCCGCCCTGGCCATGATCCGGGAGCGCCTCCGGCAGGCCGCCGAGGCATCCCTGCAGACGCGCGCCCTGGCCGTGTCCGGGCTCTACCGGCGGCTGCAGCAACTGGCACCGGACGCCCGGCTGGAGCAGCAGCGGCAGCGGATGGCCGGCATGAAGGCCAGGCTGGACCGGGCCGCGGAGAACGCCCTGACCGCCGCGGAGGGGGATGTCCGGATGGCCTGGCTGCGCTTTGACCAGGCCGCGGACGCCCGACTGACCGCGCTGGATCAGCTGGCGGCCCAAAGGAGAAAACAGCTGGAAGCCCTGAGCCCCCTGAAGGTGCTGAGCCGCGGGTACGCCCTGGTCATGGACGGCGACAAACCCGTCACCCGGGCCGCCCAGGCGCCGGAACATATGCTGCTGCGTTTCGCGGACGGCGCCGTGCCGGTCCGCAGAGAGGAGGCCTGACATGGCCGCGAAGAAGGAAAAGCCCGAAGTCCTGAGCTTCGAGGACCGCCTGGCGAAGGTGGAAGCCCTCATCGCCCGGATGGAGTCCGGCGCGGCTCCCCTGGAGGAAACCCTCAAGGACTATGAGGAAGGGATCCGCTGCCTGAACGCCATGGAGAAAGACCTGCAGGCCGCGCGGCAGCGGCTGAGCATCCTGCGGGAACAGCCGGACGGCACCCTGCGGGAGGAGCCGCTGGAGGAGGAAGCATGAGGACCTACGCCGAATACCTGGCCCTGGCGGAGGGCGATCTGATCCCCCGGCTGGACAGCCTGGGCGGCATCCCGCAGCGGCTGCTGGAGGCCATGCGCTATTCGCTGGAAGCCGGGGGCAAGCGGCTTAGGCCGGTGCTGCTGCTGGCCGCCTGCGACCTGATGGGCGGCTCCGTGGAGGAGGCGCTCCCCTTCGCCAGCGCGCTGGAGATGATTCACACCTACAGCCTGATCCACGACGATCTCCCCGCCATGGACGACGATGACCTGCGCCGGGGGCGGCCCTCCAGCCACAAAGCCTTCGGAGAGGCCACCGCCATCCTGGCCGGTGACGGTCTGCTCAGCGCCGCCATGGAGCTGATGCTGCGGGAGGCCTCCCGGATGGACAGCCTCCGGGGCACGGAAGCGGCCCTGGCCATCGCCCGGCGCTGCGGCGTTACGGGCATGGTGGCCGGACAAACCGTGGACGTGACGGAGGAGGGCACCGAGCCCACAGAGGAGAAGGTGCGATACATCCACCTTCACAAGACTGCTGATCTCCTCACCGCCCCCATGGAGGCGGGCTTCCGCCTGGCCTGCGCCAAGCCCCAGGAGCTGGAGTGCGCCGTGGCCTACGGGCAGCAGCTGGGCCTGGCCTTCCAGATGGTGGACGACCTGCTGGACGTGACGGGAGACACGCAGCTGCTGGGGAAAAAGACCGGCATCGACGCCGCTCACGGCAAGCTCACCTGGGTGGCGGTCCGGGGCGTCGACGGCACCCGGGCCGACGCCGCCGAGGCGGCGCAGCGGGCAAAGGAAGCCATTTCCGGGCTGGACCGGGATGTGTCCTTCTTCACCGCACTGGCCGACCAGCTGACGGCCCGGACCAACTGACAGGACAAAACAGGCAGGACGGAAAAATCTGCGGCTTCCGTCCGCGCCCGCACCGCCGCCGCCGCAGCGGCCCGGAGGTCATATGGATCATTTCCACGAAGAGGTTGTCATCAAGCGGAAGCGCGGCCTGGACGAGTTCACCTACTGGGTCTCCTGGCTTGTTCTGATCATCTGCGGCGTCTATGGCATCTACCTGTTCGGTTCCCTCACCTACGTGGCCCGGACCGGAGGCTGGCTGTACTGGTTCCTGGAGCTGGTGGTGTTCGGCGGCATCGGCGTCCTGACCTGGATGTACCACGACCGGCTGCGGATGGAGTACGAGTACACTTTCACCAACGGCTCCCTGGACTTCGCCCAGGTGTTCAACAACAAGAAGCGCAAGACCCTGGGCTCCCTGAACGTCCGGACCGTGGACGCCTTCGGACCGGTGAACGGCGAGTCCTTCAAGCGCTTCATCACCATGCAGAACGTCCAGCAGACCCGCTGGTTCCTGAACCGGGACGGCAACCTGCACTACTTCTGTTTCCAGAAGGACGGCAACCGCCGGATCATCGTGTTCGAGCCCAGCGCGGAGCTGGTGGACCTGATCAAAAAGTATCTCCCCCACGGCGTTTACCAGCAATGAGGCACTGAATGGAAGCATATCTCGACAACAGCGCCACCTCCCGTCCATGCCCGGAGGCTGCGGAGGCGGTGGAGCGCGCCATGCGGACGGGCTGGCACAACCCCTCCGCCCTGTACAGGCCCGCGCTGGAAGCCCAGAAGCGCATGGAACGGGTCAGGGGCCTCTGCCTGGCCGCCTCCGGCGCCCAGGGGCAGCGGCTGATCTTCACCGGCAGCGGCACCGAGGCGGACAACCTGGCGATCCTCGGCACCCTTCGCACCGTCCGGCAGCCCGGGCGGGTGCTTTTTCTGCAGTCGGAGCACCCGGCGGTGTCCGCCTGCATGCAGGAGGCGGAGCGCCTGGGCTTCCGGTCCGGGACCATCGCCGTGGACCGCGCCGGCGTCTGCGACACGGAGAAGCTGGAGGCTCAGCTTTCGGACGACGTGCGGCTGATCTGCGTCATGCAGGTCAACAACGAGGTGGGCGCCGTCCAGCCCCTGCAGGCCATCGCCGCCCTGCGGGACCGGCTCTGTCCCGGCGCCGCCATCCACGTGGACGGCGTGCAGGGCTATCTGCGGGTGCCGCTGGCCTTCAACCGGCTGGGGATCCAGACCTACGCCTTCAGCGGCCACAAGATCCACGCCGTCAAGGGCATCGGCGGGCTCATCATCCGGAAGGACCACAAGCTGGCCCCCACCGTGTTCGGCGGCGGGCAGGAGGGCGGCCTGCGGTCCGGCACGGAGAACACCCCCGGCATCGAAGCCCTGGCGGCGGCGGTGGCGGCCTACCCGGCGGAGGCCCCCGCCCGCATGGCCGGCCTCAAGCGGCGGCTGTGGGAAAACATCAAGGCCGCCATCCCCGCCGCCGTGCTGAACGGCCCCCTTCCGGACAGCGTGGCCAGCGCGCCGCACATCCTCAACGTCAGCCTGCCCCCCGTGCGCTCCCAGACCATGCTCTTCGCCCTGGAGGGCGACGGCGTCTACGTCAGCGCCGGGTCCGCCTGCGCCAGCCATAAGCAGAAGCTCTCCCCCGTCCTGTCCGCCATGGGCCTGGCCCCGCAGCTGGCGGACTGCGCCCTGCGCTTCAGCCTGGGCGCCGACACCGACGAAGCCATGGTGGATTACGCGGCAGCGTGCGCGGCGAAGCAGTACGCGCTGCTGTCGAAATACGTGAGGCGATGACATGACCCGGCAGAGAGACGACGGATACACCTTTCGCGTCGCGGAGCCGTCCAAGGCGGACGCGTTCTATGAGCTCATGATGCGCGTGTGGCGGGGACTGGACAACAAGGACATCTTCTCCGTCGACGACCTGGGCCCCGACTGGGTTCGGGAGAGGACCGGCCCGAAGGGCTTCGGCATCTCCGCCATCGCCCCTTCGGGGGAGCTGGCCGGCATCATGATCGTCTGCCTCCCCGGGGCGGACGAGGAAAACCTGGGCTATGACATTGGCCTGGCCGGGGACGATCTGATGCGGGTCGCCCTCATGGACGTCGCCGCGGTGCTGCCGGAGCACCGGGGCCACGGGCTGGAATACCGCATGTTCCTCTTCGCGGAGGAACAGCTCGCCGGCACCGCGTACCGCTGGCTGATGACCACCATCTCCCCCGACAACCCGGCCAGCCTCCGCAGCGCCGTGAAGGCGGGCTACACCATCCTCACCACCAAAGAAAAATACGGCGGCTGTCTCCGGCACATCCTCTGCAAACCCGTCAACGGCGCGTCCCTGGCGGAGCTTCCGCCCATCCCGAAGGCAACGGAGTGAACAGTAATATGGAACGTGAACTGATTCTGGTCCGCTACGGCGAAGTGTTTCTGAAGGGTCTCAACCGGCCCTTCTTCATGCGCGCCCTGGTGAAGAACGTCCGCAAGGCGGTCAAGCCGCTGGGCGGCGAGGTCTGGCTGCAGGACGGCCGGATCTTCATCACGGGCTTCTCCGACCGGGATGCCTGCATGGAGCAGGCCGCGAAGGTCTTCGGCGTCCACAGCGTCTGCCCGGCGCTGGAGATGGAGAAGGACGACTTCGACGCGGTCTGCGCCCGGGCGGCGGAGCTGTGCGCCGGCCTGACCGGCAGCTTCAAGGTGTCGGCCCGCCGCAGCGACAAGCGCTACTTCCTCGACTCGCCCCGAATCAACGCCGAGGTGGGCGGCGCCGTGCTGAGGGCCAACCCCGGCCTGAGGGTGGACCTTCACAGCCCGGACCATGTGCTGAACGTGGAGATCCGCGACAAGGCCTATCTCTACGTCCGGGTGATCCCGGCGGTGGGCGGCATGCCCGTGGGCACCGGCGGCAAGTCCGCCCTGCTGCTCTCCGGCGGCATCGACTCCCCGGTGGCCGGCTGGATGATCGCCAAGCGGGGCGTGCAGCTGATCGCCGTCCACTTCCACTCCTTCCCCTACACCTCCGACCGGGCCAAGGAAAAGGTGCTGGACCTGGCGAGGATCGTGGGCGGCTACTGCGGCGGCATCAAGGTTTTCGTCGTGCCCTTCACCCACATCCAGATGGAGATCCACGAGAAATGCCCGGAGGATTACACCACCCTCATCATGCGGCGGTACATGATGCGCATCACTGAGCGCATCGCCCGGTCGGAGAAGGCGCAGTCCCTCATCACCGGCGAGTCCCTGGGGCAGGTAGCCAGCCAGACCATGGAAGCCCTCCAGGTCACGGACAGCACCGTGGAGCTGCCGGTCTTCCGTCCCCTCATCGGCTTCGACAAGAGCGAGATCATCGCCGTGGCGCGGAAGATCGGCACCCTGGCCACCTCCGAGCTGCCCTACGAGGACTGCTGCACCGTCTTCACTCCCCGGCACCCCGCCACCCATCCGAAGATGGACAAGGTGGCCGAGGGCGAGGCCGCCCTGGACAGCGAAGCCCTGATCCGGGAAGCCCTGGAGGGGGTCGAAATCGTCCGCTGCTGAACCCACCGGAGGAGGGACCGCCATGAAGCCCGACAAGCCTGCCCTCGTCAGCCAGCGGATGCGCGCCCTGGCCCCGGAGATGGACCCCCTGCGGCTGGGCACCGGCTGGCGCGCGGAGGATCTGGAAAAACCCCAGATCCTCATCGAGAGCACCTTCGGGGACAGCCACCCCGGCAGCTGTCACCTGGACCGGCTGACCGAGGCCGTCCGGGAGGGGATCCGGCAGGCCGGCGGCTTTGGCGCGCGGTACTGCTGCACGGACATCTGCGACGGCGAGAGCCAGGGCACCGACGGGATCAACTTCAGCCTGGTGAGCCGCGAGATCATCTGCGACATGATGGAGATCCACGCCGCCGCCACACCCTTTGACGGCGCGGTGTACCTCTCCTCCTGCGACAAGGGCCTGCCGGCGGTGCTGATGGCCATGGGGCGGAACAACATCCCCGGCGCGGTCCTCCCCGGCGGCACCATGAGCGCCGGGCCCGACCTGCTGACCCTGGAGCAGCTGGGCATGTACAGCGCTAAGTACGAGCGGGGCGAGATCGGCGAGGCGGAACTGCGCTGGGCCAAGGAGAACGCCTGCCCCGGCTGCGGCGCCTGCAGCTTCATCGGCACCGCCTCCACCATGCAGATCATGGCGGAAGCCCTGGGCCTGGCCCTGCCCGGAAGCGCGCTGCTCCCCGCCGCCGGCCCGGAGCTGGCGCGCATGGCCCGCCGCACGGGAGAAACCGCCGTCGGCCTCGCCCTGCAGGGCGTCCGGCCCCGGGACATCGTGACCGCCGACAGCTTTGAGAACGCCATCCTGGTACACGCAGCCATCTCCGGCAGCACCAACTGCCTGCTGCACCTGCCCGCCATCGCCCACGAATTCGGCGTCCCGCTGGAAGCCTCCGCCTTTGACCGGCTTCACCGGAAGGTGAACTGGCTGCTGGACCTGAGGCCCGCCGGGCGCTGGCCCGCGGAGTTCTTCCACTGTGCCGGCGGCGTGCCCGCCGTGATGGAGGAGCTGCGGCCCCTGCTGCACCTGGACGCCATGACCGTCACCGGAAAGACCCTGGGCGAAAATCTGGATGACCTGAAGACCGGCGGCTACTACGCGGAGTGCGGCAGGGCGCTGGCGGAAGTCAACCGGTGCCGCGGCCTCAGCCTGACCCGGGAGGACATCGTCCGCCCCTGGGACAGGCCCCTGGGTACCGGCGGCAGCGTGGCCGTCCTCTACGGCAATCTGGCCCCGGAAGGCGCGGTGATCAAGCACACCGCTTGCCCGAAGGAGATGTTCCGCGCCGTCCTGAAGGCCCGGCCCTTTGACAGCGAGGAGGCCTGCCTTTCCGCCGTGCTCCGGCACGAGGTGGAGCCGGGGGACGCCGTCTTCATCCGCTATGAGGGGCCCAGAGCCAGCGGCATGCCGGAGATGTTCTACACCAGCGAGGCCATCAGCTCCGACCGGGAGCTGGGGCGGAGCATCGCCCTGATCACCGACGGCCGCTTCTCCGGCGCCTCCACCGGGCCGGTCATCGGCCATTGCAGCCCGGAGGCCTCCGACGGCGGCCCCATCGCCCTGGTGGAGGCCGGGGACCTGATCGGGATCGACATCTCCGCCCGCCGGCTGGACATCGTGGGCATCGCGGGCCGGCGGAAGACGCCCGAAGAGATCGACCGGGTGCTGGCGGAACGGCGCGCCGCATGGAAGCCGGTGCCTCCGCGTTACCGCGGCGGGGTACTGCGGCTGTTCAGCGAGCACGCCGCTTCCCCCATGAAAGGCGCCTATCTGACGTTTGACCGGTGACAACTTGAAAACGGCCGGGGCCATGCGCTCCCGACCGTTTTTTCGTCCGATCCCATTGGATCATTTGCTTTTCAGCATCTCGCCGAGGATCTCGTCGATGGATTGGTATACTTTCTTCCCGGCCGCGGCAGCGCCTTCCCGCACCTGGTCCACGGCGGCGGACACCGCCCGGCGGGCCTCCGCGGCGGTGCTGGCCTCCACCTCCTGAAGCATGGAGGGCACCGGCTGCGCGCCGATGGGATGGTCCGTGGGGACCCCCACCCGCCGCGGCACGGAGGTCATGGTAGGCACCGGCGTGTCCGGCATCTGGGGCACCGGCGCCGCGGGGGCTTCCAGTTCCGGCCGCTCCGTCCGCACCGGTTCCGCTGTCTCCGCGGAGGGAACGCCCTCCAGCACCGGGACGGCGACGGGTCCCTCCGCTTCCGGCGCTTCCGCCGGGGCCGGTGCGATCTCCGCCAGTCTGGCCTCGACGGCCATAAGCTCCCGCAGGATCCCCACCAGCCCGTCCGGCAGGGGCGTGCCCGCCTTCCACAGGGCGAAGGCCGCCTCCCCCAGCGCCACGATCCGGCGGCTGCGGAGGTTGGTCAGGTTCATGCGTTCGATCTGCCGCTGGGTCTCATCCAGCTGTCCGCTGAAGCTCGCCTCTGTCATCGGTCTCTCCTCCCGTCAGTAGTGCACCATCAGCGCTCCGGGCCGCACCTCGAAGACCGCCTCGTCCATGGAGACGATCTCGCCGTCGATCTGCACCCGCATGCCCGCCGACGCGATCCGCACCCTGCGGCACAACTCGTGGCGGGTGATCCTGAAGCCCAGGATCTTCCCCCGCATCAGGCCGGGCAGGTACAGCGGGATTTTCCGGCGGGGCACGCTGTCCACCGTCATCAGATCCAGCATCCCGTCCCCCGGATCCGCCGCGGGACAGATGGGGATGCCGCCGCCGATGTAGCGGCCGTTGGCCACGGTGCAGATCAGGATGTCGACCTCTTTGGTCTCCCCGGTCTCCTTCTCGATGGTGACATGGATCGGTTTGTTGCCGAAAATGGCCCGGATCAGGCCCAGCATGTAGGGCAGCAGCCCCCGGAAGTGCTTCTTGTAGCGCTCCGTCTGGTCCAGCACCGCCACGTCGAAGCCCGTGCCGCACACGTTGAGGAAGGGCTTGCCGTTGATGGCGCCCATGTCCAGGGGCCGGGCCGGATGGGACAGCAGGAAGTCCAGGGCTTCCAGCGGCTTTTTCGGGACGCCCAGGGTCTTGATCAGGTCGTTGCCCGTGCCGGAGGGAATGATGCCGAAGGTGGCGGAGGTCCCCGCCAGGCCCTGGGCGATCTCCAGCCCCGTGCCGTCGCCGCCCACGGAGACCACGGTCTCCGCGCCGGACGCGGCAGCCTGCCGTGCCAGTTCCGTGGCATGTCCCGGCCGCTCCGTCCGAACAAAGCTCGCCTCCAGGCCCTTCTCCCGCGCCGCTTCCATCAGCAGCTTCCCGGTTTCCGCCGCCAGCCCCGTGCCCGCTGTCGGATTGACGATAAAGGTGATCACGCCCGTCTCTCCTCAAAAACCGGCACCCAGCGGTGACTGGATGCCGGCTGTGTCTTGTCTCAGCTGTTGCGGATCTTCTCCGCGATCTGCGCGCCGGTCAGGCCGTATTCCACCAGCAGGTCCGCCGGTTTGCCGCTCTGGCCGAACTCGTCGTTGATGCCGATCTTCTTGAAGGTGAAGCAGCCCTTGCCGCAGATAGCGTCCGCCACCGCGTCGCCCAGGCCGCCGATGACGCTGTGCTCTTCCACGGTGTACACACGGCCGGTCTTCAGCGCCCACTCCAGGGCCAGCTCCTTGTCGAAGGGCTTGATGGTCGGGAAGGTCACCAGCGCCGCGTCGATCCCCTGCTCCTCCAGGGCGTTGACCGCGTTGGCGCAGTGCTCCAGCATGATGCCGCAGGTGAAGATGACGCAGTCCTTGCCTTCCTTCAGCACCTGGCCTTTGCCCACGGTGAAGGGCCGCTCCTCGTAGACCGGGGAGGGCAGGCGGGCGGTGCGGATGTAGACGGGGCCGTTGATCTCGGCGGCGGCCTTCACGCACTGCCGGGTCTCGTTGGCGTCGCTGGGGGCGAAGACCGTCATGCCGGGCAGCACCCGCATCAGGGCCAGGTCCTCGATGGCCATGTGGGAGCCGCCGTCCTCGCCCAGGGTGATGCCGGCGTGAGAGAAGCCGAACTTCACGTTGAATTTGGGATAGCAGATGCCGTTGCGGATCTGGTCATAGCTGCGGCCCGCGAACACGGCAAAGGTGGAGCAGAAGGGGACCAGCCCCATGGTGGACATGCCGGCCGCCATATCCACCATGTTGGCCTCGGCGATGCCGCAGTCATAGAAGCGCTCCGGGAATTCTTTCTTGAAGGTGCCGGTCATGGTGGCGGCGGCCAGGTCGGCGTCCAGCACGACCACCTTGTCGTTTTCCTTGCCCAGTTCCACCAGGGCCTTGCCATAGGAGACGCGGATGGCTTCTTTTTCGCCCGTGGGCACGAGATTGATCTTGCTCATGTTTCAGCCCTCCAGTTCTTTCAGCGCCTGCGCGGTCTGTTCGGCGTTCGGGGCCTTGCCGTGCCAGCCCACCTGGCCCTCCATGAAGGAGACGCCCTTGCCCTTCAGCGTCTGCAGGAGGATCAGCCGGGGCTTGCCGGGGCAGGCCGGCGCGTGCAGGGCATCCAGCACCTGCTGCATGTCGTTCCCGTCCGCGACTTCGATGATGTCATAGCCGAAGGCCGCAAACTTGGCCTTCACGTCCCCCAGGGACATGACCTGGTCGTTGGTGCCGTCGATCTGCATGCCGTTGTGGTCCAGGATGACGGTGAGGTTGTCCAGCTTGTAGTGGGCCGCGGCCATGGAGGCCTCCCACACCAGGCCCTCGTCGCTCTCGCCGTCGCCGATCATGGTGTAGACGTGGCAGGGGTTGCCGGTGTGCTTCGCGCCCAGCGCCATGCCCACCGCGATGGAGATGCCCTGGCCCAGGGAGCCGGTGGAGGCGTCCACGCCCGGGCACTTCTTGGTGTCCGGATGACCCTGCAGGATGCCGTGGAGCTGACGGAATTTGTCAAACTCCTCCCGGCCGAAGAAGCCCCGTTCGCACAGGGTGCCGTAGAGGCCGGGCGCCGCGTGGCCCTTTGAAAGGACAAAGCGGTCGCGGTTGGGGTTCTTGTCGTCCTTGGGATCTACGCCCTTCATCACGTCAAAGTACAGCGCCACCAGCGCGTCCGTGGCGGACAGGGAACCGCCGGGATGGCCCGCGCCGGCCTTGTTGGTCATCACGATGATGTCCCGACGCACTTGTCTGGCGACCGCCTCGAGTTCACGAACGTCCATATACATCCTCCTTTTGTCAGCCCCGCGGGACTGCTCAATCCGTAGATTATTATAGAAAGGGCATTCCGGTTTGTCAAGCGTATGAGGCAGAGATCGCGAAGGTTGACAAAGGGTTGTCACAGCGCGATGGCGCCGCCCGCCGCCATGTGCTCCAGGGCCATCTCCGTGGCCAGCCGTCCGTGGGCGTAGGTCAGCCCGCCCTGCATGTAGGCGGTGTAGGGCGGCCGCATGGGGCCGTCGGCGCTGAGTTCGATGGAGGCGCCGGCCACGAAGGTCCCGGCCGCCATGACCACCGGGTCGTCGTAGCCCGGCATGTCCCAGGGCTCCGGCAGGGCCATGGCGTCCACCGGGGAGGCCATCTGGATGCCCTGGCAGAAGCGCACCAGCCGGTCCGGCTCGTCGAAGGCGATGGCCTGGATGATGTCCGCCCGGGGCTCCGCGGTGGGGGGCGTGGTCCGCAGGCCCAGGTTCTCGAAGATCCGGGCCGCCAGGATCGCGGTCTTCAGCGCCTGGGCCACGGTGTGGGGCGCCATGAACAGCCCCTGGTAGAAGGGCCGCCAGCTGGCGGCGTAACTGCCCACCTCCAGGCCGATGCCAGGGGCGGTGAGATGCCAGGCGATGCGCTCCATGGCCGCTTTCGTGCCCGCCATGTACCCGCCGGTGGGCGCGATGCCGCCGCCCATGTTCTTGATGAGGCTGCCCACCACCACGTCCGCCCCGTGGTGGCTGGGTTCCGTGTCTCGGACGAACTCGCCGTAGCAGTTGTCCACCATCAGCAGGACGCCCGGATGCCGCGCGTGGATCATCTCAGCCAGCGGCGCGAAGGCCTCCGGCATCAGGGACGGCCGCCAGGCATAACCCCGGCTGCGCTGGGCGATGACCAGGGTCGTCTCCGGCCGGATGGCTTTTTCGACGGCTTCCACGTCAATGGCGCCGTCCGCCGTTAGGGGCACCTCCGTGTAGCTGACCCCGTGCTCCCGGAGGGAGCCCGGCGCCGCCGCATCCGGATCGGTCCCGATGACGGAGCGCAGGGTGTCATACGGCGCGCCGGTGGCCGACACGATGTGATCCCCCGGCAGGGTCAGCCCGAAGAGCGTCGCGGACAGGGCCGCGGTGCCGCTGGCGATTTGCGGCCGCAGGATCGCCGCTTCGGTGCCGAAGAGGTCCGCCGTGATCTCCGCCAGGGTATCCCGGCCGGCGTCGTCATAGCCGTAGCCCGTGCTGGGAGCGAAGTGCCGCAGGGCCACCCCGTGATTCCGGAAGGCGTCCAGCACCTTCCGGGTGAGCCGGACTTCCCTGTCATCGATCTCTTTGAATCTCGGCGCGAGCTCTTCCTCGGCCCGCGCGATCCGTTCAGCCGCGTTCATATCCGTCCGTCCGCCCTTCCGTAAAGAACGCCTCAACGGCGTCCGCATTCTCCGTCCAAAGCACGTCTTTCTCCGCCCGCAGCCAGGTGAGCTGCCGCTTGGCATAGCGCCGAGAGCCCTGCTGAATGGCGGCTTTCGCCTCTTCCAGGGAGATTTCTCCCCGGATGTACGGAATAAGTTCCTTGTATCCCAGGCCCTTCATGCTCTGGCAGTCCTCCGGCACGCCGCTGTCCAGCAGGCGGCGCACCTCGTCCGCGAGCCCCGCCTCCAGCATCCGCTCCACCCGCAGGTCGATGCGGGCGTAGAGCGTCTCCCTCGGCATGGTCAGCGCCGCGCAACGGCTGGGGAACGGCGGCTCCGCCTCGATCTGGGGCTGTCGCGAGAAGGGGATCCCCGTGCTCCGCCAGACCTCCAGGGCCCGGATCACCCGGCGCACGTCGTGGACGTGGAGCCGGGCCGCGGTGGCCGGATCCACCGCCTCAAGCTGCCGGTGAAGGGTCTCCCTGCCCTCCGGTTCCGCGGCGACGGCCTCCAGCGCTTCCCGGATCTCCGGCACCGCCGGCACGCTGCCCATGGCCATGGGATGCCGCAGGGCCCGCAGATAGAAGCCCGTGCCGCCCACCAGCAGGGCGCGCCTTCCCCGGGCCCGGATTGCCCGGATGCAGGCGCAGGCGTCCTCCACCCACTGAGCCACGCTGTAACTGTCCCCGGGATCGACGATGTCCAGCATGTGATGGGGCGCCCGGGCCTGTTCCTCCGCCGTGGGCTTGGCCGTGCCGATGTCCATGCCGCGGTAGATCTGCATGGAGTCCATGCAGACGATCTCACAGCCGTGCCGCTCCGCCAGGTCAAGGGAGATGGCCGTCTTGCCGGAAGCCGTGGGCCCCGTAAGGATCCAGATGGGTTCTCCCTGCACGCCGTCCCCCCCTTTCTTTGTCAGCAACGCCTATTATAGCCCATTCGACGGATCGGCGCAAGCATCGCGCGAAAAAGACGAAAAGCCAAAACGACCAAAACGCCGCCATTGTCCGCTGGTCTCCGGCGGCGCGGTTATGCGGTTGTTCCGTCACTCTTCAGCCGTCTGGTCAAAGGGCAGCTCGATGCGGTTGGTGCCGTCCTCCCACAGCCGTTCCAGGTTGTAATAGGCGCGTTCGTCCTGATGGAAGATGTGGATGAGGATGGTGGAGTAGTCCATGACGATCCACCGGCCCTCCGCGGAGCCCTCCGACCGCCGGAGGGTGATGCCCTCCTTGGCCATCAGCTCGTCCACGTCATCGTACAGAGCCTTCACCTGGTTGGCGTTGCGGCCGGACGCGATGATCATGGTGTCGCACAGGACCGTCAGGCCCCGGACGTCCAGTGCCACAATGTTCTGCGCCTTCCGTTCCCACAGCAGCGAGGCAACCTTTTGCACCAGCGCGTTTTCCTGCATAGGCAGCTTCCTTTCCATAGAATATTATGCTTTGCGGGCGGATTCGCTTCCGCCGGTTTTTCCGTTCTGTTCGTTCAGCCAGGCCAGGGTCTTCGCGGAGCGGGGATGGATCTGCCGGTTGCCCTTCTGGACATAGCCGGCCGTGCTCTCCATGGAAAGGATCATGGCCTCAACCAGAGAGACTCTCGCCGTCTCCCGAAGCTTTTCCAGCTGCGGGTACGGCTCCCGCCCCGGCTCGATCTTGTCCGCCAGGAACACCGCCATGTCCAGCGGGGACATGCCCGGCGCGCCGGTGGTGTGGTTCTCGATGGCCTGCAGGACCTCCGGATCCCGGACGCCGTAGACCTGTTCCGCCACCCAGCGCCCCACGATGGCGTGGAGCAGCGCGCCGCTGCTCAGGATAGCCTTGTCTGCCGTCAGCTGGTTCTCGTAGGCGATCCACTGCATGTCGCTCAGCGGCATGCACTTGGCGCAGTCGTGCAGCAGCGCGGCAACCTCCGCCCGCCCGGCGTCCAGGCCGTGGATCGTGGCCAGTTCCCTGGCGCTGTACGCCACGCCCAGGGTGTGGACGAAGCGCTTGAAGGTCAGGTCCCCGTACAGCTGCTTCAGCCACTCCGCCGCGCCGGGCACCCGGGGCGGACCGTACAGCCCGCAGGTGGCGGCGTAGGCCTCCACCGTCGGTTCCAGCATCGGCGCCGGCTTCCCGTGGGACAGCGCTTCCCGGATCTCCGTGGAGGAGACATCCACCGTCTCCATTCCCAGCAGCACGATCTTCCCGCCGGCCGCGGTCAGACGCCTCTGCTCCTCCAGCATCTCCGCCGGCTTCGGCCCACCGTTGCGCGGACAGACCAGGAAGGTGCACAGCTTCAGCACGTCGTTGGGCCGGTACCAGTTCTTCAGCTGCATCAAGGTGTCCGCGCCGATGATGTAAAAGAGGCTGGCCTTGGGGAGCTTGTCCCGGAGGCGGATCAGCGTGTCATAAGTGTAGGTCGTGCCCTCCCGGTCCAGCTCCATCCGGCTGGGCTCCAGGCGTTTCGTGCCGTTCAGCGCGAGGCAGACCATCCGCCAGCGGTCTTCCGCCGGGGCGATGCCGGTCTTGTGGGGCGGCTGTCCGTCCGGCAGAAAGATCACGCGGTCCAGCGAAACGGCCTCCATCGCCGCCTGCGCCATGATCACGTGTCCCCTGTGGATGGGGTTAAACGTCCCCCCCATAATGCCAACGCGCTCTTTCGCCAACGTATTCTCTTCTTTCCTGTCGGTTGTCACCTGTATTATAACCGATTGCCCCCCCGTATGGAAGAGCCTTTTGTAAAAAAACCCGCTTCAGTGCAAGATTTGATCAGGATGATCGGTTTTTCGCCGCGCAAAAGGAGCCGCCGGAACCGGCAGCTCCCGTCATGGATCGAGGCGTTATTTCATGTTCTGGGTCACCTTCCAGCCCTCGTCGATGGTGGTCTGATGGCTGGTGGCGTAAGGTCCGATGGAGGCGACCTGGGCGGCCGTTCTGGGGAAATGGATGCACAGGTGGCCCGCAAAGTTGTTGTTGGTGATGTGCTGGACCTCATGGGGCATGGAGTGGGTGGAGGCCATGTAGACCTCGCCGTTGCCCAGCACCACCCACACGGCCCGGGGATTCCAGGTGTTGCCGCCGAAGGCCTGCAGCATTTTGGCGGTGTCCGTGGCGGTCAGCGGCTCGGCGTCCGCGTGGGCGCCGAAGGAGAACATATGCACCTGCCAGCTCAGGCCGGTCTGATAGTCGTACACCGTGGCGTACTGGTACTTCTTCGCCAGGGCCTTCACCTTGTCATACCAGTTGGCGTAGATCACCTGGGACGCGCTGGGCTTCACGTTGGCCGGCGCCTTGGGGACCGGGGTGGGCGTGGGGGTGGGCAGGGCCGAGCCGTTGGCGGCCACCGCCGCCGTGGACTCCAGCGCCTTCAGGGTCTTGGGGCCCGCAATGCCGTCCTGCGACAGCTTGTTGCTCTTCTGGAAGGCCTTCAGCGCCGCGAAGGTGGCGGGGCCGAACTTGCCGTCCGCTTTGCCGGTGAGGTAGCCCAGGTCGATGAGCCGCTGCTGCAGCTGCTTGACCGCCGTGCCGTTGTCCCCCAGCTTCAGAGTGGTGCCGGTGTTCAACGCGGCAGCCGGCGCGGCGGTGGCGGCGGAGGCCGCGGGCGCCGGAGTGGCCGTGGCCTTGGGCGTGGGCGTGGGCGTCGCCGCGGCGGACGCCTTGACAGCCGTGCCGGAATAAAGCTTTGTCAGGGTCTTGGCGCCGGCCACGCCGTCCCGGCTCAGGCTGTTGGCCTTCTGGAAGGCGATGACCGCGTTGGAGGTGGTGATGTCATAGGTCCCGGTCGCCTTGCCGGTGTAGTAGCCCAGTTCGATCAGCCGCTGCTGCAGCAGGGTCACGTCGTTGCCCTTGCTGCCGATGCGCAGGGTCGTGGCGGCGCTCACCGTGCCCGCCGCGATGGCGCCGGAGTACATCACCGCGCTCTGGGAATAGAGCTTCACCTGGGTCGCGTACCCGGCCACGCCGTCCACCGTCAGGCCGTTGGCCTTCTGGAAGGTCTTGATGGCCGCCACGTCGTCCGCCTTGCACACCCCGTCCAGGGTCGCCTGATAGTAGCCCAGCAGGGTCAGCCGCTCCTGCAGCCGAAGCACCGCGTCGCCGGTCACGCCCAGCTTGACGGTGACGGTGTTCTCCTTGGTGATCTCCGCGGGGGTGGGGGTCGGCGTCACCGGCACCGGAGTCGGGGTGGGGGTCACCACCACGGCCGGGGTCGGGGTCTCGGAGGCCGCCAGGGCCTGCCAGGAGAACAGCACCGCGTAGGTGCTCGCGCCCGCCACGCCGTCCGCCTTCAGCCCGTTGTTGCTCTGGAAGCGCTTCAGCGCGGCCACGGAGCCGCTGCCGAACTTGCCGTCCACCTTGCCGGTGTAGTAGCCCAGGTCCTTCAGCCGCTGCTGCACCAGCCGGGCATTCTCGCCGGAGGAGCCGTTCCCCACATTGCCCGTGGGCACCTGGAAGGTAGGCGCGGGGGTAGGTGTCGGCGTGGGCGCGGGGGTGGCGGTGGCGCCGTTGGACACGGCCCCGCCGCTGAAGAGCAGCGCCTGGGTCTGGGTGCCGGCGACGCCGTCCGCCTTCAGCCCGTTGGCGCTCTGGAAGGCCTTGATGGCCTTCACGGTGTTGGCGTCGCAGACTTTGGTGATACCGCCGCTGTAGTAGCCAAGCTCCTGAAGCCGGGCCTGCAGGGTCCCCACCAGGGCGCCCTTGTTCCCGGACTGGATGGTCACGCCGTCGATGGGCGCCAGGGTCTTGACCTTCGTCTTGACGCCGGCCGTGCTCAGAGGCTTGCCGCTATAAATGAAAGCCTGCAGGTTGGGATCCGCGACGCCTGTCTGCGGATATCCGTTTCTCAACTGAAAGGACATCACCGCACTGACCGTCAGGTCGCTGTACCGGCCGTCGATCTGGGCTTCGTTCAGGTAGCCCAGTTCCGCCAGGGCGCTCTGCAGGGCCACGACCGCGTCGCCCTCGACGCCCCGCTGCAGGGTGACGTATCCGACCCCGTTCGAGCCGGGCACCGGCGTGGGCGTGGCGGTGGGCACCGCCGTCGGCTTCACCACGGTCTTCATATTGACGTACTCCTTGCGGGCGTAGCCCACGTCGGAGCCGTACTGCATGTACGCGTATTTCCCGGTCTCCCCCAGGACCGTCACGGAGGCCCCGCTGGGCACGGCCCGGATCACCTTGCTGACCTGGGAGTTGGACTCCCGCAGGTTGACCTTGGCGTTCACCGTGGTCTGGTACGGGTAGCCGTAGACCACTTCCGGCGTGGCTTTGGCGTCCGCCGTCTCCTCATACGGAACCAGGTAGGTCTTCAGGATGTAGCCGGTGTGGCTGCCGTAGGTCACCTTGTAATAGTTGCCGGATTTGCCGGTGACCGTGACGCTCTCGCCCTTGGGGACCCTGGCCAGCACCACGGCGGTGCTCGACGCGCTGCGGCGAAGGTTGACCTTGTCCGTGGTCGTGGTGGTGTAGGGGAACTTCTCGGCCGCCAGCGCAGCCGCCAAAGCGAAAGCCAGCAGCGTTGCCAGCAGCACGCCCGTCACCCGCCGGATCCAGTTCTTGCGCATAGAAACGCCTCCCAATCCTCAGTCAAGCGGTCACCCGCGAATCGTCCAACTCTCATTGTAAATCAAATCGCAAAAAGTGTCAACACTGCGATCATCTTTTTGTAACGAATTTGCAATCATTGAGGCGAAAGAAGCGCGGATTTTTTTGCTTCAGGGTGTAGACAATTCCGAAAGCTTGTGATACAATCAGCATGGACGATCTGGGAGAAAACAAGTCAAATAGCCAATCCTGTTTTTCGGCGGTCTGCTTTTCACCTGTGATCCGTCACCCTGTTTCTTCGGCGGTGGATCCGCCTGAGAATAAGCGGCTCAGCCGCGCATAATGAAAAGGAGGAACCCTACATGAAAAAGCTTCTCGCTCTGGTCATGACCCTGGCCATGATCCTGTCCCTTGCGCCCCTGGCCTTCGCCGACGGTTACAGCGGCGAGATTAAGATCTGGGTCGCGGAGAACACGGTGTCCTTCACCGAAGCGAAGATCGAGGAATTCAAGGCCGCGTATCCCGAGTACGCCGGCATCACCGCGATCGTGCAGCCCGTGGGCGAAGGCGACGCGGCCGGCAACATGATCACGGACGTTGAGTCCGGCGCCGACATCTTCGGCTTCGCGCAGGACCAGCTGGCCCGCCTTGTGGCCGCCGGTGCCCTGGAAGAAGTGGAAGAGGGCAATGCCGCCGTCGTTGAGGAAGAGAACGACGCCGGTTCCGTGGGCGCTGTCAAGCTGGGCGACACCATGTACGCCTATCCCATGACCAGCGACAACGGCTACTTCCTCTACTATGACAGCACGGTCATCACCGATCCCAGCACCCTGGAAGGCGTCCTGGATCAGGCGCAGGCCGCCGGCAAGAGCGTGTACTTCGAGATCAACTCCGGTTGGTATCAGACCGCGTTCTTCTTCGGCGCCGGCTGCGAGCTGACCTTCGACACCGATGATTCCGGCAGCCTGGTGGCCATGAACTCCTCTTATGCCTCCGACGCCGGCGTCCGCGCCCTGAAGGCCATGATCAAGGTCGCGAACCATCCCGCCTTCGTCAACGGCTCTTCCGTCTCCAACGCCACCAACGCGGCCGCGGTCGTGTCCGGCACCTGGGACTCCGACGCCGCCAAGGCGCTCTTCGGCGCGGGCTATGCGGCTGCGAAGCTCCCCACCGTGGACGGCTTCCAGATGGGCGGTTTCGGCGGCTTCAAGATGCTGGGTGTCAAGCCCCAGGTGGACGGCGACAAGCTGGCTGCCTGCGACGCGCTGGCTGCCTTCCTGACCTCCGAGCAGGTTCAGCTGGACCGCTACAACGCGGTTGGCTGGGGCCCCTCCAACCTGGTCGCTCAGCAGAACGAGGCCGTGCAGGCCGACGTCGCCCTGTCCGCTTTGGCCGCTCAGCTGGCCTTCTGCGCGCCGCAGGGTCAGTATCCCGGCGACTACTGGTCTCTGGCCACCGCTCTGGGCGATGACGTGATTGCGCACAAGTATGACGGCATGGACGACGCTGCCCTGCTGGGTGTCATGCAGCAGTTCGAGCAGACCTGCGCCACCTACCTGAACAAGTAATCACATCTCCGAGCCTCTGAGCCGGGGGCAAGCGCGCTTGTCCCCGGCTCCTTCATTAAGACCAGTCGGATACATCCAGCGAAATCTGGGGGGTGGGAATATGTCCCTGGCGGCGATCATTCTGATCGCGTGGTGCGGGTTGAGCCTCATCGCGGTCGGAGTGTCCCTGATCTTTATCTTTGAAAAAGCCGGGCAAAATGGCATTGACGCGCTGATTCCCGGCAAGAACTCCATCACCACGGCCCGCATCACAGCCACGAAGGCTCCGGTCACCGGCGCCTTTGTCAGCGCGGCGTTCCTGGCCCTGGGATTCCTGCTTTATTTCATCGTGGACCCGAGATTCACCCTGAAGGGCCGGCTGATCCTGAGCCTGCTGCCCTTCACCGCCAGTATGCTGGTGACCTCGGCCATCGTCTGCACCAACATGGCGGAAGTCTTTGACAAGAAAGACCTCTTCGGCGTGGGCATGTTCTTCCTGCCCTTCGTCTTCTGGCCGATGCTGGCCTTCGGCGAGAGCCATTATCTGATCGATCCCTCCGAGTTTGAGCGCAAGGAGCGGGAGGCTCAGCTGAAAAAGCTCCAGCTCGTCAAAGACAAAGCGCAAAGCGCTGAGAAAAACGCCGAAGGCGGGGGCGGCTGCGGAGTCCGCTCCTGGCTGCACGCCTTCAAATGCAGCCTGCTGGGCCAGCCCTATTCCCAGCTGGATTACCTGCGGATGCCCTGGATCGGAAAGTGGCTGTTCCGCCTCGGCCGGTCGCTCCACAACATCCCGATCCACATCTGGAACGGCATCAAGAAGCTGGGCAAGCTGATCTGGAACAAGGTGATCCTGGGCATCGTGCGCTTTTTCAAGAACACGTTCCTGGCCATCGCCACCGGCTCCTGGAAAACCCGGGTGTCCTGCGTGATCATGGGCTTCGGCTCCTTCGCGCGGAAACAGTGGCTGCGGGGCCTGCTGTTCCTGCTGTTTGAAATCGCGTTCTTCGTGTACATGTTCACCTCCGGCTTCTACTATATCGGGAAGCTCTCCACCCTGGGCACCATCCGGACCATGAAGGCCAACCGCGTGACCACCTACGGCGACAACTCCTTCCAGATCCTGCTGTACGGTGTGCTGACGCTGTTCTTTATCCTGGCTTTCATCTACACCTGGTATATCAACATCAAGCAGAACAAGGTCAACGACGATCTGGAGCGCGGCGGACATAAGATCAAGACCACCCGGGACGACCTGCGGGCCATGGCCGACGAGCAGTTCCACAAGACCCTGCTGGCCCTTCCCACCGCCGGCGTCACGATCTTCACCATCCTGCCGATCTTCTTCATGATCCTGGTGGCCTTCACAAACTTTGACAAGAACCACCAGCACCCCAGCAACCTGTTCACCTGGGTGGGCTGGGACAACTTCTACGAGATGCTGACCACCCACTCCATGGACGGCATCGACTCCGACACCCTGTCCTTTGACATGACCAAGGACTTCGAGGGCCTGCAGCTCCGGGCCCGGGCCATGGACGAAGCCTATGTGGACGTCCCGGAGTGGCCGCAGATGAGCCTCTCGTCGCTGGCGGACGCCGACCCCGACGCCATGACCAGCGAGGCGAAGGCTTCCCTCATCAGCCGCCTGGCGGGATATCAGCAGAACTTTAACACCCTCGGCAAGCAGCTGACGGACCTGAACACCGCGCTGGTCAGGCAGGGCATCCCGGACGGTTTCGGCAGTCCGGCCCTGGCGGAGCGCGTCAAAGTCGCGGCCGGCCGCCTGACCAGCGGCACCCTCGACCGCATGAGCAGCGTGGAGCTGAAAGCCTTCTGTGAGGAACTGGCGGCCATCGACGCGGAACTCAAGTCCGTGGACGGCAAGCTGGCGGAATACAACGAGCCGCACCACGTGTACTCCGACCCGGTCACCCTGTCCTACCTGGACTGGACCGGCATGAACCTGGACTGGATCCCCGCCTCCGGGCTTGACGTGCTGACCGCCGAAGAGACGGAAAAGCTCACCGAGGAGGAAAGGACACAGCACCAGGCGGACCGGACCGCGTACATCAATCGCCTCTCCACATACCTGACCGATCTCAAGCTGCTGAGCACACAGCTGCCGATCCTGGACGCGCAGTTGAAGGCCAACGGCATCGAGGACGGCTACGGCTGTGAGGCCATGGCGGAAACCGCCAAAAAGGCCGTCGACTTCCTTGGCAGCAAAAGCGGCACCAAGCAGCTTGAGCAGATGAACGACGAGGAATTCAACGCCTTTGAGGAAGATCTGCTGGCCTTCGGCAAGTGGCACGCGGAGCTCAACGGAAAGCTGAAGAAGCTGGGCAAATGGTCCTTCGCCTGGGACATCCCGTGGGACGAGCCCGCGGCCAACGGCCCCGGCACGATCCTGGTGCTGACCCGTCAGTCCGGCGCCCTGAAGGTCAGTTCCTCCAACGCCGTGCGCTACACATGGCAGGCGCAGACCAACGGCACCAGCAACTGGGTCCGGGCGGATCAGGTCACCGGCGGCATGGGCTCCACCTTCGTCAGCGTGCTGATCTGGACGCTGGTCTGGGCCATCTTCGCCACCTTCCTGAACTACTTCCTGGGCATGCTGGTGGCCATCATGATCAACAAGAAGGGCATCCGGCTCAAGAAGGTCTGGCGCACCATCCTGGTCATGACCATCGCCATTCCGCAGTTCGTGTCCCTGCTCTATGTCTCCAAGATGTTCGCCCCGGACGGCCTCATCAACACGACCCTGCAGCGCTGGGACTGGATCAGCGGCGCACTGCCCTTCTGGACCGATTCCAGCTGGGCCCGGGTGACCATCATCATGATCAACATCTGGATCGGCATCCCCTACCTGATGCTGATCGCCACCGGCATCCTGATGAACAT
>JBGVCH010000108.1:0-30647 GCA_045226335.1 Christensenellales bacterium
CCGAGCCATCCGCTGAAGGCCACGGCTGAGTAGGCGGCATCCGGCGCGCCGGTTACAGCGCTAAGGGATTGATGGATCCCTGCAAAGGCCCTTCGCGGGCGAAAGCGGAAGTGGTACCGTGACATTGTCACCTTCCCGGACAGCATGGCTGTTCCGGGTTATTTTGTTTCAGGAGGTGTCCCTTCATGCCAGAGAACATCCGGTTTGCCCACCGTTTCGACGGCATCACCGGCAGCGCCATCCGTGAGATCTTCAAGCTCATCGCGCAGCCCGACATGATCTCCTTCGCCGGCGGCAACCCCTCCCCCGCCGCCCTGCCGGATCAGGAAGCCGCCCGCATCGCGGAGCAGGTGCTGCGGGAGGACGGCAAGCGCATCCTGCAGTACGGCGCCACGGAGGGCTTCCCCCCGTTTCTGGAGACCCTGAAGCCCTACGTCGAAGGAATGCTGGGCTGCCCGGTGCCCGCCGTGCTTCCCACCACCGGCTCCACCCAGGGCATGGACCTGCTCTGCAAGGCCATGCTGGACCCCGGCGACGCGGTACTGGTGGAAAACCCCTCCTTCCTGGGCAACCTGCAGTGCATGAAGTTCTACCAGGCCAAGCTGGTGCCCGTGGAGAGCGACGACGACGGCCTGATCATGGAGGCGCTGGAAGCCGCCATGAAGGAGCATCACCCCAAGATGCTCTACGTCATCCCCACCTTCCAGAACCCCACCGGCAAGACCCTGGCCGCCGACCGGCGTCCGCAGATCGCCGCCCTGGCCGCAAGGTACGGCGTGGTGGTGGCGGAGGACGACCCCTACCGCGACCTGCGATATACGGGGGAAGACCTCCCGTCCATCAAGTCCTTTGACAGGGATGGCTGGGTGGTCTTCCTGGGCTCCTTCTCCAAGATCATCTCCCCCGGCCTGCGGGTGGGCTATATGGCCGGCGACGCGGACATCATCCGCAAGTGCACCATGGGCAAGCAGAGCACCGACGTCCACACCGCCAACCTGACCCAGGCCATCGTGGACCGGTACATGCGGGAGGGCCTGCTCCCGGACCACATCCGACAGATCCGCAAGGACTACGCCGTGCAGTGCGGCGCCATGCTGAAAGAACTGGAGGCCTTCCCCGTCGGCGTGACCTTCACCCGGCCCCAGGGCGGCCTGTTCATCTGGGTGGAGCTGCCGGAGGGCATCGACGCCCAGGCCCTGCTGCAGAAGGCCATCGCCCGCAAGTTTGCCTTTGTTCCCGGCACCAACTTCTACGCCCTGGGCGGACACAAAAACACCCTGCGCCTGAACTTCTCCAACAGCACCCCGGACCAGATCCACACCGGCATGACCGCCCTGCGGACCCTGCTGGAGGAAGAGATGCGCTGACCCGATATCCTGTAACAACAAGGAAAGGAAGAGAAAAATGCCGCACATTCTTGACACGCTGAAAGAACGGGGCTTCATCGCCCAGATGACCTTTGAGGACGAACTGTACGAGCAGCTGAAGGAGCCCACCACCTTCTACGTGGGCTTCGACCCCACCGCGGATTCCCTGCACATCGGCCACTACATCCCCATCATGGCCATGGCCCACATGCAGCGCGCCGGCCACAAGCCCATCGCCCTGATGGGCGGCGGCACTGCCATGATCGGCGATCCCTCCGGCAAGACCGATATGCGAAAGATGATGACCACGGAAGTCATCGACCGGAACGTGGCCTGCATCAAGAAGCAGATGGCCCGCTTCCTGGACTTCAGCGAGGGCCAGGCCATCATCGTGGACAACGGCGACTGGCTCCGGAACCTGAACTACATCGACTTCATGCGGGACATCGGCTCCCTGTTCTCCGTCAACGAGATGCTGACCGCCGACGCCTACAAGGCCCGCATGGCCACGGACAACGGCCTGTCCTTCCTGGAATTCACCTACATGCTCCTGCAGAGCTATGACTTCCTGGAGCTGTTCCACCGCTACGGCTGCCGGCTGCAGATGGGCGGCAACGACCAGTGGTCCAACATGATGCACGGCGCGGACCTGATCCGCCGCAAGGACCGGGAGCGGGCCTTCGCCTGCACCTTCCAGCTGCTGCTGACCCACGACGGCCGCAAGATGGGCAAGACCGAGGCCGGCGCTCTCTGGCTGGACGCCGACAAGTGCTCCCCCTACAACTTCTACCAGTACTGGCGGAACGTGGACGACGCGGACGTGAAGAAGTGTCTGGGTCTGCTCACCTTCCTGCCCATGGACGAGGTCAACCGCCTGGGCGCCCTGGAAGGCGCGGAGATCAACGAGGCCAAGAAGGTCCTGGCCTTCGAGGTCACCAAGCTGGTCCACGGCGAGGAGGAGGCGAAGAAGGCCGCCGACGCCGCGCTGTCCCTGTTCGCCTCCGGCGGCAGCGGCGCCGGGGTGCCCACCTTCGAGCTCACCGGTCAGCAGCTGGCGGAAGACGGCCGCGTCACCAGCATCCTGGCCCTGTGCGGCCTGTGCAAGAGCCGCAGCGACGCCCGTCAGCAGGTCCAGGCCGGGGCCGTGCTGGTGGGCGAAGACAAGATCACCGACGTGAATGCCGTCCTCGCGGCGGACCGGATCGGGCCGGACGGCCTGCTGATCCGCAAGGGCAAGAAATCCTACATGCGCCTGGTGCTGAAATGAGCGCCTACCGCACCCTGCTGGCACCCGCCTCGGCGGAATTCACGGTGAACAAGAGCCGCTTCATCGGCTACGCGTCGCCGGTTTCCACCGAGGCGGAGGCCCTGGCCTTTCTGGAGAGCATCCGGAAAAAACACCGGGACGCCACCCACAACTGCTACGCCTACACCCTGGGACAGAACATGGGCGTGATGCGCTACTCCGACGACGGCGAACCCGGGGGCACGGCCGGCCTGCCCATGATGGAGGTCATCAAGAAGAAGGCGGTCTGCAACTGCTGCGCGGTGGTGACCCGTTACTTCGGCGGCATCCTGCTGGGGGCGGGCGGCCTGGTCCGGGCGTACAGCCACGCCTGTTCCATCGGCCTGGAGGCGGCGCGGATCGTGGTCATGGAGGAGAGCGTCACCCTGCTTTGCGAGGTGGCCTACCCGCTGTGGGACCGGGTCCAGCACATGCTGAAGCACCAGCCGGTTCAGGTCCGGAACGTGGAATTCACCTCCGCCGTCACCTTTTCCCTCCTGGTCCGCGTGTCGGACCGGCCCGCCGTCGAGGAAGCCCTGATCCGGCAGACCGACGGCAAGGCGGAGATCCTGCCGGAGGAAACCGGCTACCACGCCTGGGAGACCGGCGCGGACAGCTGACCCCACCCGACGCAAAAGCGCTGCGCGAATCCGTGAGAACGGACAGGCGCAGCGCCTTTTCGTTTGTGTTACTTCGCGGCCGTCTCTTCCGCGGGCTTGGGCTTTGCCGCCTGGACCTCCGGCTTGACGGCTACCCTGGGATCCCGGGCCTTTTCCCGGGGTTTGACGGTGATGCACTTCTTGGGGCACTTCTCCGCGCAGACCCCGCAGCCGGTGCAGGCATCATTGACCTGGTGCTTCTGCTTCAGCTCGCCCTCGATGGCGCCGAACTGGCAGTTGCGCTTGCACATGGTACAGCCCACGCACTTCTCCTGGTCGATCTCCGCCACCCGCCGGTCCTCGAAGAGGGCCTTCATGGCGCCGCTGGGGCAGACCTCCGCGCAGACCATGCACTCACGGCACTTGGCGTGGTCGATCACGGGCAGGTGGCCCACCATGGTGATGGCCCCGAACTTGCAGGCCTTGGCACAGCGCTCGCAGCCGATGCAGCCGGCGGAGCACTTCTGGGAGACCGTCTTGCCCATCTCGGGGTTGCGGCAGCGCATATTGACCAGCTGGGTTTCGGGCCGCAGCTGCAGCACCTTGCGGGGACACTCGTCGATGCACTTGCCGCAGGACTGGCACTTCTTGGGGTCCACCACGGCGATCCTGGTGGATGGATCGATGTGGATGGCATCGAAGGCGCAGACGCGCTCGCAGTTGCCCAAACCCAGGCAGGCGTACTGGCATGCCTTGTAGCCATCCTGGATGATGGCCGCGGCGTTGCAGTCCATGATGCCGTGGTAGTCAAACTTCACGCGGCAGCGGTCCGTACCGCCCTGGCAGATCACGGTGGCCACCTTGCGCTCCTCGTCGCTGACGCTGACGCCCATGATCTCGCCGATCTTTTTGGCCGCGTCGGAGCCGCCCACGGGGCAAGCCGTCACCGCCGCGCGGCCCGACGCAATGGCATCCGCGCAGCCGTCACAGCCGGGGTAGCCGCAGCCGCCGCAGTTCGCGCCAGGGAGCGCTTCCCGCACCGCATCGCGGATGGGATTCTTCGGGATGGCGAAAACCTTCGCGACCCAGGTCAGCAGGAGGCCGAAGGCGATGCCGAGGCCGCCCAGCACCAGCACGGCCTTTAGCACGGCCTTCCCGGTGGATTCCTCCGCCACAGCTTCCACGGACGCCGCGCTCACAGCCGCGCCCTCCGCCGTTTCCGCCAGCACGGGGAGCAGGATCACGGTCAGCAGGACCGCCAGCAGGAGGCCGATCAGCTTATTCTTCACTTCTCTCTCCTCCTGTCCTCAGATCTTCAGGCCGGCAAAGCCCATGAAGGCCACGGCCATGAGACCCGACATGATCAGAGCGCCGGGAAAGCCCTGCATCCACTTGGGCATGTTGGACTGTTCCATCCGCTCCCGGATGCCGGCCAGCAGCACCAGCGCCAGGGTGAAGCCCAGGGCGGCGCAGAAGCCGGTGAAGGTGGCCCCCAGCAGGCCCAGGTCTTCCTTGATGTTGTTCTGGGCCACGGCCAGCACCACGCAGTTGGTGGTAATGAGGGGCAGGTACACGCCCAGCGCCTGGTACAGGGAGGGGGACAGCTTTTTCAGTGCGTTCTCCACCACCTGCACCAGCACCGCGATCACCAGGATGAAGGCGATGGTCTGCATATACTGCAGGCTCAGGGGAACCAGGATGAAATGCTGCACCATCCAGGTGATGAAGGACGCCAGGGTGATGACGAAGGTCACCGCCAGGCCCATGCCCACGGCGGTGTCCACTTTCTTGGACACCCCCAGGAAGGGGCAGATGCCGTAGAACTGGCACATGACATAGTTGTTGACCAGGATCTGGGCAACGAGGATCGCGAGGAAGGTACTCATGCAAGCGCCTCCTTCCGGGCTTCACGCCGTTTGCTGATAGCTTTCTTGATGGCGTTGACCAGGATCATCATCAGGCCCAGGGTGATGAAGCCGCCGGGCACCTTGTTCATGATGTCCATGGGCTGGTAAGCCGCGGGCATGATCTGCGCGCCGAAGATGGTGCCGGAGCCGAAGAGCTCGCGGACGATGCTCAGCAGCGTGATGGAGCAGGTGAAGCCCAGGCCCATGCCGAGGCCGTCCGCCAGGGCCAGCGCCGGGCTGTTCTTGGCCGCGAAGGACTCCGCCCGGGCAAAGATGATGCAGTTCACCACGATCAACGGGATGTAGGAACCCAGGGATTTGCTCAGGTCCGGCAGGTAAGCCTGCAGGAACAGGTCCACCATGGTCACGAAGGAGGCGATGATGACGATATAGGCCGGGATGCGCACCTTGTCCGGAATGATCTTTCTCAGCAGGGAGATGAACAGGTTGGAGAAGACCAGAACAAAGGTGGTGGCCAGGCCCATGCCGATGCCGTTGGAGGCGGCGGTGGTCACGCCCAGGGTGGGGCACATGCCCAGCATCAGGGTGAAGGTCGGGTTCTCGGTGAAGAGACCGTTGAGGAAAGTGCCGGATGCGGTTTTCTTGCCATCAGCCATGCTTTTTCACCTCCCCGAAGTACTTCGGCGTGGTCCAGCGGTCGATCAGCGGCGTGCAGACGTTCATGAACAGGATCGCAAAGGAGCAGCCCTCGGGATAGTTGGCGTAGGCCCGGATGACAAACATCACCAGGCCGCAGCCCACGCCGAAGATCACCCGGCCTTTGTTGGTCTGGGGGGATGTGCAGTAGTCCGTCGCCATGAAGAAGGCGCCCAGCATCAGGCCGCCGGAGAGCAGCTCACAGGCGGTGATCTGAAAGTTGAAGCCGGTGGTCAGCAGGTACAGGACCGCCACGGTGCCGATCATGGCTACGGGGATCTTCCAGTCGATGACCTTGCGGATGATCAGGTAGACGCCGCCCAGGATCAGGGCCACCTTGCAGGTCTCGCCGAGAACGCCGGCGCAGTTGCCCAGGAAGAGATCCATCAGGCTTTCCTTGGGGAGCGCCATCGCCGCAACCCCTTCCTTCAGCTTGCCCAGCTGCGCCAGGGGCGTCGCGGTGGAGATGGCGTCCAGGTTCACGACGCCGTCCGTCATGAAGCGGGTCTCGGGGTAGGCGCCCATGATGCTTCCCCAGGAGACAAAGAGCACGGCCCGGGCCGTCAGCGCCGGGTTCATGAAGTTGGACCCGATGCCGCCGAAGAGCTGCTTGACGATGACGATGGCGATGATGCCGCCCACGATGGGGATCCACAGCGGCGCGCCGGCGGGGATGTTATAGGCCAGAAGCAGGCCCGTCACCACGGCGCTCCAGTCCCCCACCGTCGACTTCTTGCCCATGGCCTTCTGGTACAGAAGCTCAGCCAGCACGCAGGTGATGACGGAGACCGCGATGATCATGGCCGCGGAGGGGCCAAAGAAGATGATTGAGGCGATGCCGGCGGGTGCCAGGGCAATGCAGACCTCCTGCATCAGCCGGCGGGTGGTCACGCTGGACCGCACATGGGGCGATGGGGTGATGGAAATGTTCTTGATCTGCATGCCTCACGCCTCCTTTCCGCTCTGCTGCCCGTCAGCCGCTTTCGCAGCCAGGGCTGCTTTCTCGGCGTCTTCCCGCGCTTTCTGCTGGCGCCTGCGGATGTTGACGATGCGCTTGCCCGCCCGGAAGGACTGGGTCAGCAGCCGCTTGGCCGGGCAGACGAAGGTGCAGGCGCCGCACTCGATGCAGTTCATCACGCCCACCCTGTCGGCCTCGTCAAACCGCTCGGCGCGGATGTAGTGATCCATCAGCACCGGCTGCAGCTTCATGGGGCAGGCCCGCATGCACCGCCCGCAGCGGATGCAGGGGCCCTCCTCCGGGTCGATGGCCTCGTCGCCCAGGGCCAGGATCCCGCTGCACCCCTTGGTGACCGGGATGTCGATGTCCTGGAAGGCCGTTCCCATCATGGGGCCGCCGGAAATGAGGGTGCGGGTCTGCGGCAGGGTCCCGCCGCAGGCTTTGATCAGATTGCGGACCGGTGTGCCGATGCGCACCATGAAATTCCCGGGCTCCCGCACCAGGCCGCCCACGGTGGTCACCCTGCGGACCAGCGGCTTGCGCTCCCGCACGGCCTCGTGGATGGCAAAGCAGGTGCCGGCGTTCAGCACCACGCAGCCCGCGTCGATGGGCAGACCGCCTGCGGGGACCACCCGCTTGGTCAGGGCGTAGATCAGCTGTTTCTCACCGCCCTGGGGATAGCGCACCGGCAGGCCCTGGACCCGGATCCCTTCCCGGCTGCCGATGGCCGACCGCAGCGCGGCGATGGCGTCCGGCTTGTTCTCCTCCACGCCGATGATGGCTTCCGGCACGTCGAAGGCGTCCTTCACCAGTTCCACCGCGTCGATGATGCCGTCCGCCTGCTCCACCATCAGCCGGTGGTCCGCCGTCAGGTAGGGCTCGCACTCCGCGCCGTTGACAATCAGCTTCTCAAACTTCTTGTCCTTGCCGACGGTGAGCTTGACCGGCGTCGGGAACGTGGCGCCGCCCATGCCCACGATGCCGGCATCCCGGATGACCTGGCGCAGTTCGTCCGCGGTGGGCGTGGCGTCCTGCCAGGGCAGGTCCAGCAGCTTCCATTCATCCAGGAAATCGTTCTCGATGACCACGGCCTGACATTCGGAGCCGTTGAACATCAGCTGGCTGATGATGTCCGCCACCGCGCCCGAGACAGAGGCGTGCACCGGCGCGGAGACAAAGCCGCCCGCCTCGCCGATGACCTGCCCCATCAGCACGTGGTCGCCCTTTTTGACCACGATTTTGGCCGGCGCGCCGCCGTGCTGGGCCATGGGAATCACCACCCGCTTGGGGGCCGGCAGCTCCCGAATGGGATTCAGCCCGTTCACGGCCTTGCCGTTTTTGCCCTCGTGCGGGTGGATCCCGCCAGGAAACAAACGCTTTCCAAACACAGGAAAAAGTCCCCCTTCCGACACTAACATCATGAACCCTGTCGGTGAATCTCATCGTCAACCGATTTCAGTATATCACAGGTTTTTCGGATAAGCAACCACGGACAGGCCGAAAAAACAAAAAAACCGGCCCGATGAAGGCCGGTCCGGAAAAACAGCGGATCAGTTGAACGCGCTTTTGATCTTGTCCATGAAACTCTTCTTGGCGGCATACTCCCGGCCGGTGGCGGATTCCTCCAGCTGGCGCAGCAGTTCTTTCTGCTTGTCGTTCAGGCGTCTGGGGGTCTCCACCCGGACGCGGAAGATCAGGTCGCCTTTGCTGCTGCTGTTCAGGCGGGGAATACCCTGGCCCTTGATGCGGAATTCCGTGCCGGTCTGGGTCCCCTCTGGGATCTTGTATCGCACGGAGCTGTGGAGCGTCGGCACGTCCACCTCGCCGCCCAGCGCCGCCTGGGTGAAGCTGATGGGGAATTCCAGGTACAGGTTGCTGCCCTCTCTGGCGAACAGTTTGTGTTCCTTCACCATCACCGTGACGAACAGGTCGCCGCTGGGGCCGCCCCGGAGGCCGTGATCTCCCTGGCCGCTGAGCACCACGGTCTGGCCGTTGTCGATGCCCGCGGGCACCTTGACGGTGGCCGTCCGCTTGACGCGCTTCGTGCCGCTGCCGCCGCAGCCGGGGCAGCGGTCCGTCACCATCTTGCCGGTGCCGCGGCAGTTGGGGCAGGTGCGGGTCACGGACATGAAACCGCCGGACTGCCGGATCTGGCCCGAGCCGTTGCACATGGAGCAGGTGACGGGGCTGGTGCCGGGCTTGGCGCCGTTTCCGCCGCAGACATCGCAGGTCTCCGTCCGGTAGAAGTCAAAGGTCCTGGAGCAGCCGTCCGCGGCCTCCTCGAAAGTCACGCGCAGCTCGTAATGCAGGTCGTTGCCCGCCACCGGGCCGGCCCTGCGGCTGCCGCCGCCCATGCCGCCGAAGAAGCTGTTCAGGATGTCGTCCATGCCGAAGCCGAAGCCGCCGCCCGCGAAGGGGTTCCCGCCGCCCATGCCGGACATGGGGTCGTTGAAGCCGAACTGGTCGTACCGCGCCCGCTTGTCCGGATCGGACAGCACCTCGTTGGCCTCGTTCAGTTCCTTGAAGCGCGCTTCCGCGTCCTTGTCCCCGGGGTGCTGGTCCGGATGGCACTCCATGGCCTTCTTGCGGAAGGCCTTCTTGATCTCATCCGCCGTGGCGTTCTTGCTTACGCCCAGCACCTCGTAATAATCTCTCTTGTTGGCGTCTGCCATGGTATCACCTCACAAAACCCGCAGGCCGAAGCTTGCGGGCTCCGGTGTGCTGCAAAATTCCCGCGGGGCTCGCCACCCCGCGGGAATCACGCGGATCAGTGGACCTCGCCCTCACCGTTGACGGTGCCGTCCGGGTTCACGCCGCCGTAGGGCTGGCCGCCCATGTCGGGAGCCGCGCCGCCCTGCTGCTGATAGAGCTTGCCGAAGATGGCGTACACCTTCTGGGTGAAGCCGTCCATGGCGCTCTTGATCCTGGCCGCGTCGCCGCTCTCCCGGACCTTCTTGAAGGCCTCCAGCTCGCTCTCCAGCGTGGCCTTGTCCTCCGCGGAGAACTTGTCGCCGTTCTCCCGGAGCTGCTTCTCGGTCTCATAGACCAGGCTCTCCGCCTGATTCTGGATCTCCACCTCTTCCTTGCGCTTCTTGTCCTGCTCCGCGTACTGCTCGGCTTCCTTGACGCGCTGGTTGATCTCCTCCTCGGAGAGGTTGGTGGAAGCGGTGATGGTGATGTCCTGGGCGTTGCCGGTGGCCTTGTCCTTGGCCGTCACGTGCACGATGCCGTTGGAGTCGATGGAGAAGGTGACCTCGATCTGCGGCACGCCGCGGGGCGCGGGGGCGATGTTGGTCAGCTGGAAGCGGCCCAGGCTCTTGTTGTCGTAGGCCATCTGGCGCTCGCCCTGCAGGACGTTGATTTCCACGCTGGTCTGGCCGTCCGCCGCGGTGGAGAACACCTGGCTCTTCTCGCAGGGGATGGTGGTGTTGCGGTCGATGAGGCGGGTGAAGATGTGGCCTTCCGTCTCAAGGCCCAGGGACAGCGGTGTGACGTCCAGCAGCAACACGTCCTTGACCTCGCCGCCCAGCACGCCGCCCTGGATGGCCGCGCCGATGGCCACGCACTCGTCCGGGTTGATGCCCTTGAAGGGCTCCTTGCCGGTGATGCGCTTCACGGTGTCCTGCACGGCGGGAATCCTCGTGGAGCCGCCCACCAGGATGACCTTGTCGATCTGGGCATAGGTCAGGTTGGCGTCCGCCAGGGCCTTGCGCATGGGCTCCACCGTGGCTTCCACCAGGTCCCGGGTCAGCTCGTCGAAGCGGGCGCGGGTCAGGGTCATGTCCACGTGCTTGGGGCCGGTGGCGTCCGCGGTGATGAAGGGCAGGTTGATGGCCGCGGTGTTGGTGCCGGACAGCTCGATCTTGGCCTTCTCGGCGGCTTCCTTCAGCCGCTGGGCCGCGATGCGGTCCTTCCGCAGGTCGATGCCGTTCTCCTTCAGGAAGGTGTCCGCGATGTAGTCGATGACGCGCTGGTCGAAGTCGTCGCCGCCCAGACGGGTGTTGCCGTTGGTGGACAGCACTTCGAAGACGCCGTCGCCGATGTCCAGGATGGACACGTCGAAGGTGCCGCCGCCCAGGTCGTACACCAGGATCTTCTGGCTGCCTTCCTTGTCCAGACCGTAGGCCAGAGACGCGGCAGTGGGCTCGTTGATGATCCGCTTCACGTCCAGACCGGCGATGCGGCCGGCGTCCTTGGTGGCCTGGCGCTGGCTGTCGTTGAAGTAAGCCGGCACGGTGATGACCGCCTCGGTGACCTTCTCGCCCAGGTAGGCTTCCGCTGTCTCCTTCATCTTGGTCAGGATCATGGCGCTGATGTCCTGGGGGGTGTAGTCCCGGCCGTCAATGCTCTTCCTGAAGGTGGTGCCCATCTCCCGCTTGATGGAGATGATGGTGCGGTCGGGGTTGGTGACGGCCTGGCGTTTGGCCACCTGGCCCACAAGGCGCTCGCCGTCCTTGGTGAAAGCCACGACGGAGGGCGTGGTGCGGCTGCCTTCCGCGTTGGCGATGACGACCGGCTGGCCGCCTTCCATCACGGCGACGCAGCTGTTGGTGGTACCCAGGTCGATGCCGATAATCTTGCTCATGTTCATTTCCTCCTTCTATCTGTCTGTCAACCGTAGTTCTCCCATTTATGTGGAAAAGGCTTGCGCCTGATCCGTCAAGCTTCAGCCACGACCTTGACCATGGCGTGGCGCAGGACGTGTCCGTCCATCTGGTATCCCTTCTGGAGCACCTGGCAGACCGTGCCGGGCTCGCCCTCCTCGGGCGTACCCTGTAGCACCGCGTTCTCCAGGTTGGGGTCGAAGGGCTCTCCCGTCCGGTCGATGCAGGTGACTCCCAGCTTCTCATAGACCGCCAGCATCTGCTTCAGGGTCAACTCGATGCCGCTGCGCAGGGGGCTGTCCTCCTCCGCGGAGGCCAGGGCCCGCTCCAGGTTGTCCAGCACGTTCAGCATGGCCGTGGCCACATCCCGCTGTCCGTCCGCGAAAGCCTCGGCCCGGAGATTGGCGTTGCGGCGGCGGAAATTGTCGAAATCCGCCTGGACCCGCTGGGCCATGGCCAGGTATTCCTCGGTCTTGGCCTTCGCCGCGTCCAGCTCCGCCTGCAGAGGGTTCTCGTCCGCCAGCGCCTGTTCCCAGGCCTCCGCCTCGGCCAAATCCTCCGCGGGTTCTTCCGCGGCGCTCTGCTCGGCCACCACCTGCTCGAAGAGGCTTCCCTCTTCCCCGTTGTCCGGCGCCTGCTCCTCCGGCAGTTCCTCCGGGCTGCGTTCTTCTTCTGTCATGGTGTCTCTCCGTCTTTCTCTGTTATTTCCCGGACCGCTCGTCGCTGAACAGCTCCGACAGATGCTGTCCCATGCTGCTCAGCACGCTGAGCACGCGGCTGTACTGCATCCGGGTGGGGCCGATGACCCCGATGGTCCCCTGCCGCCCGCTGCGGGTGGAGTAGGTGGCCGTGACGATGGAGCAGTCGCTCATCTCCGGCACGCCGTTCTCCGGCCCGATGCGGACCGTGAAGGCCACATCCCCCTGCTGGGCGATGATGGACGCCAGCTTGTCCCTGGTCTCCACCAGGCTCAGGAAGTTCCGGGCCTTTTCCATGTCGCTGTACTCCGGGTAGGTCAGCATGTTGCTGACGCCGCCCACGCCCACGTGGCCGTGGTTGGGCTCCTCGCTGTTCCGGGTGAGGATGCCGCCCAGGGACTGCAGCAGTTCGGTGTTCTCCCGCATCCGGCCCATCAGCACCGGGATGCGCTCGCAGGCCTGCGCCGGGGTGCAGCCCGCCAGCGACTCCGTCAGGGTGCGGCTGATGGCGTAGAGGGTGTCCGCGTCCATGCCCCGGGGGATGGGGATGACGTTGTCCCGGACCAGGCCCGCGTCCGTCACCAGCACCACCAGTGCCGTGTCCTGGGAAATGCCCACCAGCTGGATGTTGACGATCCTGGGCTGCTGCCCGCCGGGCTCCAGCACCACGGCCGTATACCCAGTCAGGGTGGACAGCACCTGGGCCGCCTGGTCGATGATCTTTTCCATCTGGTGCACCCGGCCGGTGAAGTAGGTCCGGAGGGAGTCGTCTGACTCGTCCCGGATCCAGCCGTTCTTCAGCAGCTGATCCACATACAGCCGATACGCTTTGGCGGAAGGGATCCGGCCCGCGCTGATGTGGGGCTGCGCCAGGTAGCCCAGCTCCTCCAGGTCGCTCATCTCGTTGCGGATGGTGGCGGAGGAGAGGCTGGTCTCGTACTTCTTGGAGATGGTCCGGGAGCCCACCGGCACGGCCGTCAGGATGTAGTCATCGATGATGGCCTGCAGGATCCGCATTTTCCGCTCGTCCATGTCCATGTGCTCCCCTCCTCTCCGGGTTTGTTAGCACTCGACGAGGTTGAGTGCTAACCACGGTCATACTTTATCACCAGGCGCCCGCTTTGTCAAGAGATCGGCACAAAGAAATCGTGAATAATTTATGAAATGCGCCTGCCCGGTCGGCTGTTCTTTTCCTGTGCGGCGCTTGCATTTCCCCCGGAAGCGTGCTACATTCAGACTTGTTGAAACATTCCGATGCAGGACAGCGCGGGACATCGGTTCCGCCCCGGGGATATTATGCGCTTTTTGTGGAAGTATCTGCATCCGTATCGCTTCCGCATGGCCGGCGTGATGGGCATCAAGCTGGCCGGGACCGTGCTGGAGCTCCTGATTCCATATGTAATGGAGCATCTGATCGACGAAGTCGTGCCGCGTGAGCATCTGGGCGAGGTCATCGCCTGGGGCGCGGTCATGCTGGCGCTGGCTTTTTGCGTGCGCCTGCTGAACGTCAACGCCAACCGCATGTCCGTGCGGACCGCCAGGGAGGCCACCTGGAAGATCCGCCGGGACCTGTTCCACGCCGGCCTCTCCCTGTCCGGAAACCAGATGGACGCGGTGGGTCTGCCCTCCCTCATCTCCCGCATGACCTCCGACTCCTACAACGTGCAGTCCTTCAGCCAGTCCGTGCAGACCATCGGCATCCGGGCGCCCATCATGCTCATGGGCGGTATCGGCATCACCCTGTTCATGGACACGGGCCTGGCCGCCATCCTGTGCGTCATGGCCCCCATCATGATCGTGCTGGTGGTCTTCGTGTCCATGAAGGGCATCCCTCTCTATGACATGGTGCAGAAGGGCATGGACGGCATCGTGCGGATCATGCGGGAGAACATCACCGGCATCCGGGTGGTGAAGGCCCTGAGCCGGGAGGAGCACGAGCGCCGCCGTTTCGCCGCAGCCAGCGACGAGACCGCCCGGCGGGACATCAAAGCCGCCATCATCATGGCCCTGCCCGGGCCCATCGTGACGCTGTTCCTGAACGTGGGCCTGACGCTTGTGGTCTTCATCGGCGCGAAGCGGGTCAACGCCGGCGCCACCCAGCCCGGCGTGATCCTGGCCTTCCTGACCTATTTCAACATGATCCTCATGGGCGTCATGGGCCTGAACCGCGTTTTCATGATGCTGTCGAAAGCCAACGCCTCGGCCCGGCGCATTCAGACGGTGGTGGAGACGGAGGACGACCTCCGGAGGCTCCCGGAAGCCGAAGCCCCCGCCGCGGGCCGGGACGGCTTCATCGTGTTTGACCACGTCACCTTCAGCTACGAGCCGGAGGAGGAGGACGGCGGCGCGGACGCCCTGCGCTTCGCCGGCCTGCAGCGGCAGAAATGCCTCCGGGACATCGACTTCGCCATCCCCCGGGGCGGCAGTCTGGGCATCATCGGCGCCACCGGCAGCGGCAAGACCAGCATCATCAACCTGCTGATGCGCTTCTACGATCCCCAGGAGGGCCGCGTGTTCGTGGACGGGCGGGACATCCGTACCATGGACCGGGCGGAGCTGCGGAGCCGCTTCGGCGTGGTGTTCCAGAACGACGTGATCTTCGCGGACACCATCCGGGAGAACATCGTCTTCGGCCGGGACGTGGACGAGCAAGCCCTGGAGGCCGCGGCGAAGGACGCCATGGCCGCCGGGTTCATCGACGGATACGACGACCGCTTCGATCATCGTGCGGTCATCGCCGGGGCCAACTTCTCCGGCGGCCAGAAGCAGCGGCTGCTCATCGCCCGGGCGCTGGCGGCAAATCCCGAGATCCTGGTGCTGGATGACGCGTCCTCCGCCCTGGACTACCGGACGGACGCAGCCCTGCGCAAGGCCATCCGGGAGCGCCATGCCGACAGCACCACCATCGTCATTGCCCAGCGGATCTCCTCCATCCTCTCCATGGACCGCATCCTGGTGCTGGAGGAGGGGGCCGTCATCGGCCAGGGAACGCACGAGGAGCTCCTGCGGACCTGCCCCGCCTACCGCGAGATCTACGAGACGCAGATGGGGGAGGTGGGCTGAGATGGCCAGACGCGATACCGTGATGCAAAAGCCCAGGGACACCCGGGGCGCTCTGGTCCGCCTGCTGGGCCTGCTGGGTCCCTTCCGCTGGATGATCCTGATCGTGGCGGTGCTGTGCGTCACCTCCAACCTGCTCTCCCTGCTGGGGCCCAAGCTGGCCGGCTCCGCCATCAAGGAAGCCGCCGCGGGCAAGGGCAAGGTGGATTTCGACAAGGTCCTGTACTACGCCAGCCGGATGCTGATCTGCTACCTGACATCCTCCCTGCTGACCATCCTGATCCACACCCTCATGGTGAACGTATCCAAGCGCTTCGCCCGCTCCCTGCGCCAGCGGGTCTTCGACAAGCTGATGCTGCTGCCGGTGGGCTATTTCGACCGCCACCAGGCCGGCGACATCATCAGCCGGGTCAACTACGACATCGATGTGATCTCCACCTGCATGTCCACGGACGTGGTGGCCATCCTCACCAGCACGGTGACGGTGGTCGGGTCCCTGATCATGATGGTTTCCATCTCGCCCCTGCTGTCCCTGGTGACCCTCTTCAGCGTTCCAGCCGCGGTGTTCTACACCTCCCGGATGCGGAAGATCACCCAGCCCCGGTTTGCCCGCCGCTCAAAATGCTACGGCGCCATGAACGGGTTTGTGGAGGAAATGCTCTCCGGCCAGAAGACCATCCAGGCGTACAGCTATGAGACCGAGGCGGAGGCGCGCTTCGACCGGGTCAACACCGACGCCTCCGAGGCCTACTGGGAGGCGGACCGCTACGGCGTCACCATCGGCCCCACCATGGGCTTCATCAACAACATCACCCTGAGCCTTATCGCCCTGTTCGGGTCCATCCTCTACATGAACCGCGGCATCGGCATCGACCACATCTCGTCCTTCGTCCTGTACTCCCGCAAGTTCTCCGGCCCCATCAACGAGATCGCCAACATCATCAACGAGTTGTTCTCCGCCCTGGCCGCCGCGGAGCGCGTCTTCACCCTCCTGGATGAGGAGGAGGAGCGCCCGGACCGGGAGGACGCGGTGGTGCTGGATCAGGTCCGGGGCCATGTGGCCATGCGGGACGTGCGTTTCGGATACGAGCCGGACCGCCGCATCATCCACGGCCTGAGCCTGGACGTCCCGGCCGGCCGGCTGGTGGCCATCGTGGGCCCCACCGGCGCCGGCAAGACCACCATCATCAACCTGCTGATGCGCTTTTACGACGTGGACGAAGGCGCCATCGCCGTGGACGGCACCGACATCCGGGACGCCACGCGGAAGAGCCTCCGGGGCGCCTATGCCATGGTGCTGCAGGACACCTGGCTCTTCCGGGGCACCATTTTCGACAACATCGCCTACGGCAAGCCCGACGCCACCATGGACGAGGTGGTGGCCGCCGCGAAGGCCGCCCACATCCACCCCTTCATCATGCGCCTCCCCCAGGGCTACCAGACCGTGATCAGCGAGGACGGCGGCAACATTTCGAAGGGGCAGAAGCAGCTGCTGACCATCGCCCGGGCCATGCTCTACGACGCCCGGATGCTGATCCTGGACGAGGCCACCTCCAACGTGGACACCGGCACGGAGCGGCAAATCCAGCGGGCCATGCGGAAGCTGATGCGGGACAAGACCTGTTTCGTCATCGCCCACCGCCTGTCCACCATTCGGAACGCGGACCTGATCCTGGTGCTGGACCACGGCGACGTGGTGGAGCATGGCACCCATGAAAGCCTGATGGCCCGGAAAGGCTTCTACTACAAGCTGTACGCCGCGCAGTTCGAGTAAAGGAAAAAGCCGGTCTCCCGGCTCTTGTGTCACTGGTACAGCTGCATGACCGCCACGGCGGCCGTCAGGGTCTCCCATCCGGTCTCCGTTCCCTCCACCGAATAGAGCGTGTCTCCGTTTTCGTACAGCATGCGGAGGGACGCTCCTTTTTGCAGGGCCATGCCCTGCATGCCGCCAATGGACGGAACGTCTGCGGAGAGAAGGTGCCAGCCCTCCGTGCCCAGCACCGCCACGGCTTCCAGCGGATAGACACTGGTCACCGTTATCTCCCCGCCCTCGGGGAGGGCATAGCGCAGCGTCATCACCCGGGCGATGCCTTTCTCATAGGCGGCGTCCTCGCACACCCCTTCCGTCAGCTCAATCCTGACTGCGGGCTGCACCGCCAGCACCGGCGTCGGGAAGTCCCGGATCAGCCCGTTCAGGTCCGCCACGTCCGTCACCCGCGCCGACGGTCTCGGGGACAGTGCCTCCACGGACGCGCCCTCGCCGTCTCCCCGGGGGTGGATCACGATCACCGTCACGTAGAACAGCGCGGCCAGCACCAGCAGAGAGGCCGTCAGCAGTGCGGTGCGAATCACCCGCCAGACCGCATTCCGCTTTTCGCCTTTCAGATCACCGCCCCCCTTCCGTCCGCCGCAGCGCCGCCAGAAGCGCCTCACAGCAGCGGATAATGTCCCGCAGGCAGCCGTCAAAGTTCCGGGTGTACCACGGGTCGTCGATCTCCCGGTCCTCCCCCGCCCAGGAGGCCAGCATGGACAGCTTTCCCTCCGGATCGCCGCCGTAGATGAACCGCATATCCTCCAGGTTCTCCCAATCCATGCCGATGATCCGGTCATAGCGGTCGTAGTCCTGCCGCACGGTCAGCCGCGCCGCGTGTGGCACACAGGGAACGCCCTGCCGGTCCAGCGCCTTCCGCATGGGCGGATAAATGCCGTTGCCGATCTCCTCCCGTGTGGCGGCCGCCGAATCCACGGTGATGCGCCCCGTCAGCCCCGCCTCCGCGATCATCTGCCGCATCACCATCTCCGCCGCCACGGACCGGCAGATGTTGCCGTGGCAGATAAAGAGGATCCTGATCATGGAAATCACCCGCCCTGTCATCCGGACTTTACCGATTGGTCTCCGGCAGCAAGTTTACCACATCCCGGCGGTTTTTGCCACACCAAAACATGCATCCGGCGATTGCGCCGCTTTTCGATTTGTGGTACACTGTCGGTACCTGGCAGAAAGGCGTGAAACACCATGAGACAGCTGCTCAGAAACGCGAAGATCTATGATGGGACCGGCGCCGAACCCTTCATGGGCGACATCCTGATCGAAGGCGACCGGATCGCCCGGGTGGCGGCGTCCGTCGAGGCCCCCGCGGACCGCGTCCTGGACCTCGGGGGAAAGTCTGTCTCCTCCGGCTTCATCGACGGCCATTCCCACAACGACTGGTTCGCCATCAAGCGCGATCCCCTCCCCTATTTTGAGCCCTTCATCCGGCAGGGGATCACCACCTTCGTCACCGGCAACTGCGGCGTGTCCTCCATCGGCTTCGAGGGCGAATGTCCCTACGCGGACAAGCTGGGCGGCGGGCTCTTCAGCTATGAGGACACCCGCGGGCAGTACGGCACGGCGGAGGAATACTTCCGGGCCACGGACCGCAGCATGCCCTGCAACATGGCGGTGCTGGCCGGGCACTGTTCCGCCCGGGCCGCCGTGGGCGGGAACGAGAACCGGAAGCTGACCGACAGGGAAGAGAAGGAGATGCTGGCCATTCTGGAAAAGGCGCTTCAGCAAGGCGCGGCCGGCATTTCCCTGGGCCTCATGTACGAGCCCGGCCTGTACGCGGACGTGGAGGAGCTGAAAAAGGTCGCCGCCCTCTGCGTCCGGTACAACAAGCCCCTGACCGTCCATCCCAGGGCCGAGTCGAAGGTGTCCATGGCCTATCCCCAGCTGCTGGGGCGCTCCCACCTGCTGCGGGCCTTCGATGAGCTGGTGGAGATCGCAAAGGGCACCAACCTGAAACTGCAGTACTCCCACGCGATCTTTGTGGGCAGGAAGTCCTTCGGCGCGAAGGAAGAGCTGCTGCGGATGATGGACCAGCTCCGGTCGGAGGGTGTGGACGTCATGTTCGACATCTACAACGAGTGCCTGGGGGTCTCCGTCATCACGGTCATCCTGCCGGCCTGGTATCAGGGCATGAGCCCGGCCCAGCGGAAGAAGCCCCTCACCCGCCTGAAGCTGGCGGCGCTGGTCAAAGCCTCCGCCATGCTGCTGGGCTTCGACTTCCCGGACATCCAGGTGGCTTACATCGGCCCCGGCTATGAGCGGTATGAGGGGAAGAGCGTCCACGACATCGCGAAGGAGGAGGGCATCAGCGACCTGAAGGCCTACCTGAAGCTGTGCGAACTCAGCAGGTTCAAAGGCCGCGTCAACATGGGCCCCTACTCCACGCCCGAGGTCATCGCCGAGTTTGAGCACCACCCGCTGTGCCTGTTCATGACGGATGCCTGGGTGGAGGAGCACGGCGTCCAGAACCCCGCCATCTACGACTGCTACCCGAAGTTCCTTCGGGACGCGCTGAGGGGGACCGGCGACACCATGCCCGCCACCGTCCGCCGGATGACCGGCGCCATCGCCGACCGGTACATGCTCCGGGAGCGGGGCTACCTGAAGGAAGGGTACTTCGCGGACCTCACGGTGTTCGACGAGGGGGCCATCAAAGCCGCCACGCCGGATCGGTCCGAGGCTTTCGGCATCGAACGGGTTTTCATCAATGGCGAGATGGTTTACGCCGGCGGGCAGCTGGACCGGGAAGCCCTGAAAATCACCGGCCGGGCGTTGCCGGTCCGGTGACGTTTCGGCAGGAATCCGCGTATGCGCGGAGAAATCCACAGACTGATGAATTCCATCATTCGAGGAGGCATGACAGATGGCTTGGGCCCTCAGAAAGTACAATCCGCCGGATTTCTCACGGGAGATGTTTGTGAACGCGCCGGACGTGGCGCTGCGCGAGGCCCCCGCCAACGGGGTGGCGCCGGCGAATTTTCACGCCATGAGCATCTTCCCGGAGTATTTCCGGGTGGGCGGGCAGTGGCTGCTGGCGGAGGAGAGCCGGATGGACTGCGTGCCCGTCTATGAGGACGGGAAGATCGCCGTCCGGGAGTTCCGCCTGCTGAAGAAGGGCGATCTGGTGGCGGTGGGCCGAACGGAGCACTGCGAGGAGGGCATTTACGTGCACCCCAACGGCTTCCAGGAGCAGGCGGAAGGCGCGTCCGACGCCTTTGCCTTCCGGCTGAACCGCTCCCGGGAAACCGCCTTTTCGCGGGATTACGACGAGCTGTACGACGTGCTGCGCCACGATCGGGACCACGGCAAGATCGTTTGGGTGATGGGGCCTGCCTTCGCCTTCGACTACGACGCCCGCAACGCCTTCTCGAAGCTCATCGCGGCGGGCTATGTCCACGCGGTGCTGGCGGGCAACGCCCTGGCCACCCACGACCTGGAGGCGGCCTACATGCAGACGGCCCTGGGCCAGAACATCTACACCCAGCGGAGCCAGCCCAACGGCCACTACAACCACCTAGCCACCATCAATCAGGTGAAGCTTCACGGCAGCATCCCCACGTTCATCGAGGCGGAGAAGATCGACAACGGCATCATCTACAGCTGCGAGAAGTACGGCGTGCCCTATGTGCTGGCCGGCTCCATCCGGGACGACGGCCCACTCCCGCCGGTCATCGGCAACGTGTACGAGGCCCAGGACCGGATGCGGGACCAGGTGCGGGGCGCCACCGCGGTGCTCTGCATGGCCACCACCCTGCACTCCATCGCCACGGGCAATATGACACCCTCCTACCGGGTGATGCCCGACGGAACGGTACGGCAGGTGTACTTCTACTGCGTGGACATCTCCGAATTCACCGTCAACAAGCTGACGGACCGCGGCAGCCTCGCGGCCCGCGGGATCATCACCAACGCCCAGGACTTCATCGTCACCCTGAGCAAGGGACTTGGGCTCTGAGGACGGCCGGTGCGGTTTTCCCTCATCACGCGCCAAGCCGCCGACAGTCAAAACGCCGCAGCATCAGGCGGCGTTTTGCAGTTCCTCCGGGGTTTCCGCTTCCTCCGGTCCGCCGACGGTGCGGGTGCCGGCATACTCGTAGGCGTCCGAGTTCAGGTCCAGCACCAGCGCCGGAATGACCGCGGCGTCGGCGCAGGTGACCAGGATCCCCCGGTTGTACATATAGCCGGACTCGTCCACATAGACCACGTTGGCGTGGGTGTAGCCGGTGGTGCGGGTGATCCAGAAGACATTCCCGGCGCCGTCGTCCCCGGCGGAGGCGCACCAGACGCCCTTCCACAGCGCGTAGTCTGTGGGCGTGAACTGTCTGGCCCGGTCGGGAACCTCGTCCCGGGGGCTGAAGCCGTGGATGCGCGAACTGTCATGGATGAACAGCTCCGATTCTGCCAGGATGAAGACTTTGTCCACCGTTTCATGCCCGGAATCCATGCCGAAGTACCAGTTGTCCTCGTTGCGGACCGGGTAGGCCAGGATGGCGGCCTGCTCGTCCCCGGAGAAGGCCCTGTCCAGGAAGCTGGCGCCGGCGGCGGAATAGTCATCCCCGGAGGCGTTGGCCCCGGCGTCATATCCGTTCAGGTAGCTCCGAAGGGTGCAGTTCTCCCAGCTGACCTCCGCCAGGTCCCGCTGGAAGGGCTCGCAGTCGACGGCGGCGTCGGACAGCAGCAGGGCCGTCCCGTCCCGGACCTCCAGCACGCGCCAGAGGATCGGCTCGCAGGCGAAGTACCGGTACGCGCCGTCGGAGGAGCGGACCCGCAGGTACCGCCTGCCGCCGTCCTCACACTCGTCGTTCTCCCAGGTGGCCCGCTTCAGCGCGGCGTACAGGTCCGCGTCCGCGATGCCGGCAGCGGAAGCTCCGGAGGCCTCCGGGACGATCTCGGCTTGGGGGTAGCAACCGAACCGGACCATGGAATAGGTGACTTCCTTCCCGTCCGGCGCTTCCGGACAGGCGGTGACCACGGGGTTCGCGATCAACTCCCTGCCCCGGCCGCTCTCCTCCGGCTCCGCGGAGGCGTTCGCCTGAATGTCCTTTGAGGTCACGGTGCCGGCCGGTCTCAGCGCCGCCCGGTCCGGGTCGACCCACAGGGCCGGCAGGATCCCGGCGTCTTCACAGGTGCAGATTGTGCCCCGCTGGTAGATGTAGCCGAAGTCGCAGATATAGGTGACGCTTTCCGCGGTGTAGCCGTTAGTGCGCATGAACCAGAAGCTGTTCCCCAGATACCCGTTCACCGAGGACCACCAGGCGCCCCGGCATTTCGCGTACACGGTGGAGCGGAAGCGCTTGGCCGGATCGTCCTTGCCGTTGTTTGGATAGAACCCGTTGCGCGCGGCCGTTTGAGACTCGAAGACTTCCTCAGCGGAGAGCAGGAAGATCCGGTCTTTGGTATCTTCTCCGCAGTCGGTGCGATAACGGGAATTCGGTCTGTTTTGAACCGCCGTGGTCAGGATTGCCTCCCGCTCCGACGGCGAGAATGCGGTATCCAGGAAGCCTGTGCCCCGGCAGTCGATCCCCGCGGCGTTCTCCTCCCCCGCGTAACCGTTCAGCCAGCTCCGGACAGTGGACGTTCCCCACGAGACGGGGCCGTCCTGCGCGTGGAAAGGCTGGCAGTCCAGCAGCCGATCCGCCATCAGGCACACTTTCCCCTCCTCGACGCCGATGACGCGCCAGCGGATCGGGTCATATCGGAAATAGTGCCAAGCCTCATCGCCCCAGCGGTAATGGCCCGCCCGGTCCGTGCCCCAGGTCACGGTCTGGTCCCGGCTGATCCGCCGGTAGCGGGTCCCGTCGATCTCCGTCTCGTCCGCCTCCCACGCGGTATGGGCCAGCCGGTCATACAGGTCCGGATCCACCAGGAAATCCCCGTCGCCCACCGCGTAGGCGTCCACCGCATCGGAGGGCGCCGCGACGATCTCCGTCTGGGGATACGCGCCAAAGGTGACACAGGTCCACCGCGTCAGCAGGCCGGTGGACAGGCTGTCGTCCGGCTCGGTCACCGGTTCGCGGATCAGCGCCCCGAAGGTCTCCCCCTCGGCGCCGGCCGCGGGCAGCGCCGCCCGGAAGGCGGCCGTTATCGCGCAGCAAACCAGGATCACGGCGATCGCCATTCTTCTGCTCTTCGTCACGGTTTCCGCTCCTTTCCGCTCCGCGTGACCGCAGGCCGAAACCTCATGTCACGGAGCCGCGTCCTCCGGTTTGTCTTTTTCCCGCCGGGAAAGCTTCGTCCCGATCACAGGGGACAGCTGGGCCAGGATCACGGCCGCGAACATCAGCACACACCCGGCGATCTCCCGGCCGTTCATGCGCTCCCCCAGCAGGACCGCCCCCGTCAGGACGGCGAAGACCGACTCCAGGCACATGATCAGGGAGGCCAGGGTCGGGTTGACGTGCTTCTGCCCGATGATTTGAAGCGTATACCCCACCGCGCCGGACAGGAGCCCCGTGTACAGGATCGGAATCGCCGCCTCCCGGATGCCGTCGAGGCGGATCTCCTCCGTGCAGAGGGCGATGAGCAGGCTCAGCCCGCCGGTCACCAGGAACTCGTCCCGGGCCAGGGCTGTGCCGTTCACCCTCGGCGCGAAGTGGTCCACGCACAGGATCTGCCCGGTGAAACAGATGGCGCAGCCCAGCAGGAAGAGGTCCCCGGGCTCCATCCGGAAGCCGTTCCGCGGGACGCACAGCAGGTACAGCGCCGCCAGCGCCAGGAGCACGCCGGCCCAGACGACCCGGCCGGGGTTCCTGCGCAGGATCAGCCATCCGGCCACCGGAACCAGCACCACGTACAGCGCGGTAATGAACCCCGCCTTGCCGGCGTCCGTGGAGACAAGACCCACCTGCTGCAGGGACGTGGCGGCGAACAGCAGCAGCCCGCAGATCAGGCCGCCTTTTATCTGCAGACGCCCCGGCGCCTGCTGCCCTTTCCCGGAGAACATCGACACCGGGATCATCACCAGCCCGGCCAGCAGCATCCGGATCCCGGAGAAAGTGAAGGGCCCGACGTGGTCCATCCCGACCCGCTGGGCGGCGAACGCCGCGCCCCAGATGACCGAGCCCAACAGCAGCAGAAGGCTGCCGCGCAACGCTTTGTGATCCATTTTTCCTCTCTTCCGCTATGCCGCGCACATGTACCAGCGTCCTTTACGGCCCGCATGATTTCTTTCCGGAGCATGGTGACGTCCGCGATCGGGAACACGCCGCCCAACAAGTCCAGGCCGGCCCCTCCGGAGGATTCGCGGTGTACGCCCCCGTTCACAGGCGTGGCCTTTTTGCCGACAGCATTGTACCATATCCGCCGTGTTTTTCAATAGACCGCCGCAGGGACAGCCCGTTCTTCAGCGGCGTGAAGTGCCGCCGCACACCGGATCCGTGTGCCGGATTTTCCATAATATCGTGTTGGATTTTCCTTGTTTTGTCTTATTTGGCCTGATTTTGGTGATTTTTGTGCATCTTCCTTTGAAATCCGATGCCCTACGGTCGATTATAATACAGTCGAGAGCACGGGGCCATCTGCCCGTGTTTGCCCGTGTTGACGAGAAAGGAGTGTTCACCGTGAAGAAACTGTCCCTGCTTCTGGTACTCTGTCTGCTGGTGAGTTGTCTCTCCCTTCCCGCGTTTGCGGAAGAATCCGCCATCAAGGAAAGCGCTTCGGGCTTCTTCTACATTGAGGCCGAAGGCGACCGTCCCCGCCTCTCCGCCGCCTCCGCGGACAAGTTCTTCCAGGTGGATGGCGAGTGGTTTAAGGACATGAACGGCAATGGCGAGCTGGATCCCTATGAGGACTGGCGCCTGCCCGTGGAAGACCGCGTGGCTGACCTGACAGCCCAAATGACCCTGGACGAGAAGGGTGGACTGCTGCTCTTCGCCTGCATCGCCGGCCAGAACGGCTCCACCGTCACCGACTTCAACGCGGACATCGCTGGCTTCACCGGCGGAAATGATGCCGCAGCCAGCGCCTCTGTGGTGGATCTGGAGAGCGCTGCGATCAATGACCCCGACAATCTGACGGTGGAAGTGAACGGCAAGGTGTACCGTTCCACCCGCTATCAGATTCAGACCATGTATGTCAACACCTTCATCGCTGCCCTGACCGGCGTGCCGAAGGATCAGCTCGACATCTTCAACCGCCTGCAGAGCTACGCGGAAGATACCCGCCTGGGCATCCCCGCCACCTTCTCCGGCGACCGCAGCTACAACACCTGGGGCGGCATGATCGATATGCCCCACTACGCCCTCGGCGTGACCCATGACCCTGAACTCCTGTACAACCTGGTTTCCGAATACGCCAAGGAATCCGTGGCCATCGGCTATCACCAGGTCTTCCACGGCTATGGCAACGAGATCGGCTCCTGGTACGGCGACAATCCCAGTGAGATCGCGCTGATGGCCGGCACCGAGACCAAGGCCTATGAGGACAATGGATTCCAGTCCCACTCCAAGCACTTCATCGCCCGCGGCGGCCGCAACGCCTATGTGAAGGCCAAGTCCCCCGCCGACCTGATCGACTCCTGGAAGATCGGCTGGCAGGCAGTCGTGGACGCCGGCACCCAGTACATCATGACCAACAACAACGTTGGCGTGACCCCCGGTGTGCAGGGCTACATGGACAAGGACACCTATGACATCCTCCGCAATGAGCTGGGCTATGACGGCGTGGTATGCCTCGACTGGCCGCTGGGCGACACCAGCCTGATGACCAAGACCGGCATCCTGCGCGACGGCACCGACATTTCCACCCTGAGCCTGGTGGAGCGCTACGCCCTGATCCTGAACGCGGGCGTGGATATGTTCTCCTGCTCCATCGGCGTACCCGGCACGGACGTGACCGATGAAGCCTATGTCGACATCTTCATGCACGCCCGTCCTCAGGTGGTCGTGCAGACCGTCACTGAGGGCCTGGTCACCGAGGAAGACCTGAACATTCATGTGAGCCGCGTGCTGAAGACCAAGTTCGCCTATGGCCTGTTCGAAAATCCTTACAGGGATTGGGAAGAGGCGCTGGAACTGATCGGCACCGACGCTTACAAGGCCGAACAAACCATCCCGCTGTCCACCGAAACCATCGACACCTATCGCCGTCCCGAGATCATCGCCATGGAGCAGGAAGTCATGGTCAAGTCCACCGTTCTGCTCAAGAATGACGGCATCCTGCCCCTGAAAGCGGACGCGAAGATCTTTGTGGGCTCCAACAACGGCACTATCGAGGCTGCCGACAAAGCAGCCCTGGCGGAGAAGGCCACTGTCGTGGACACCATGGAAGAAGCCGATCTTGTCCTGGTCCATGTGACTGCCTTCAACGATGTCTATGACTACTTGATTGAAGACGCCGCCGACGCCGCGAAGCCCGTCGTGCTGATCTTCGAGGGTACTGTAGGCCGCAACGGCGCCGCCGGCGAACCCTACTTCGCCCAAGTGAAGGATGCCGCGGCCGTGCTGCTCCAGACCTACAACAACACCCCCGACCACGGCTCCTCCGTCGGCTCCTTCTACCGCTATGTGGATCCCGCCATCACCGCAGAGATGCTCTTCGGCGAGAAGGATCCCGGCGGCAAGCTGGTCTTCGAGGTTCCCTATGAGGCCATGGACGGCTATGTCTCCTGGGGCGAGCTCCAGAACGACATCGGTGTGGACACCGCCACCAGGCTCTACATGGCCATGCTGGCGAAGGAGAACCCCGAGATCGAGATGCCCCGCAACCTGGGCGACGTGCTCTACACCAGCGAGTACGGCATGAACTATGCCAAGCCCGCGGACATCAAGCTCAGCCTGCTGACGGTGGAACAGACCGCTGAGGCCGTGACCACCGAGAACAACGGCCGCGTCTCCACCACCATCAACGTCTTCAACAAGACCCAGAAGGCCGGCGTGCCCTTCGCCATCAGCTTCGTCGTCACCAACGACGGCGGTGCGGGCCATGTGAACGTGCAGGTGAAGGATGGCGAAACCGTCCTGGCCGAGAAGTTCGTGACCGTGGCGGAAGGCGCCTGGCGCGTCATCACCATGGAGATCACCCTGGAGGCCGGTGAGCACACCATCGACGTGAACGGCCTCACCACCACCATCACCGCCGAGTAAATGCGCCCGGGCTCTGTCCCGGATACGTTGAACAAGAGACCAGAGGCCGGGGCTTCCCTCCGCCGGACAGCGGGGGAAGCCCCGGTTTTCACACAGCGTTCATTTTTCGGTCATGCTGTTTTCAGGGGCATGAGGGATCATGGACATGGCAACATCAATCAAACAGAAAAGAGGTACGGAGTATGAAAACAAAGTGGCTGGCGATTTCACTGCTGCTCTGTCTGCTGTGCGGGGTGGCCTGCGCGGACGGCACCACGGACCTGATCATCGGGAGCCGCACGACGCAGTCCTTCACGGATGAAGCCGTGTCCGACGAGGATCTTCTCACCATTCTGGAGGCGGGCCTGTCCGCCACCAGCGCCATCAATTCGCAGCCCTGGTATCTCGTGGCCATCACGAACCAGGACGTGATGGATGAGATCACGGGGAGCGGCGGCTCCTTCGGCGGCGGCGCGCCCGCCGGCATGCCGGCCCCCGGAGGCGATGAAGGCTTCGGAGAATCCAGCGGTGCCCCCAGCGGCATGCCCGCCCCCGGCAGCGATGACGGCTTCGGCGCCTCCAGCGGCGCACCCAGCGGAGCACCCGCCGGCGGTGCCGGTTTCGGCGGCGGCGCGAAGGCCTCCCTGGGCAGCTCTCCAGTGGCCATCGTGATCTACATGAACGAAAAGACCTCCTCCCCCAACGCCAGCTTTGACTGCGGCCTGGCCTGCCAGAACATGTTCATCGCGGCCAAGGCCCTGGGCTACGGCGCCAAGATCGTGTCCTCCCCCACCATGCAGCTGAACAGCCAGAACCATGACGCTCTGTGCGAGAAGCTCGGCGTGGACCCGTCCTACACGGCGGTGGCGGTGCTGCTCATCGGCCGGGAGAGCGAAGCGGTGGACGGCACCTCCGGCTCCTCCGTGCGAAACGGCGTCGAAGAGAAGGTTTCCATCATCAAATAAACGGCCTTCCGCCGCGGGGCGGAAAACCGCTTCATGAGGCGGGCGGCAGCGTTCAGATCGCTGCCGCCTGTTTTCTGTCGCGTCCTTGAGTTGGAAAACCCTGTTTCGGTTAATACCGTTCTCAGCTGCGAATTGCAAGTCAGGCAAGGGCATGGAACCGAAGGTCCAGGGCGATGGTCAAGCCCTGGTCGCGGTCCGCAGACCGCGAAATCCCTTCTTCCACACTTAGCATCCAAAGTAGGAACCGTATTACTTCAGCGTCTCGGCAAAGAACTCGCCGGTGGCGTCGATCGCAATGTACAGTTCCGTCAGATCGCCGGTAAACACGTTGAAGGTGTGATCCATGCCGTCGATGAAGACGGCCTTGCTGGCCTCATTGTCGCTGGCGCTCACGATCATGTTGCTCCACTCCGGATCCACCGTGTCGTCGGCTGCGCCGTGGATGGCCAGGACCGGGCCGGTGTACCCCTTGGCAAACTCCTCCAGCACGTCGGTGTTGGCCACGTCGTCGCACCACTCCAGACTGACGTTCAGGTTGTCGCGCCAGTCGAACTCCATCACGAAGAAGCCGTTGGCCTTCGCTTCTTCATAGTCCGCCTCAGCAAAGAAGCCGTCCAGCATCATATCCGGCGCGCCGGCCCAGGTCACCAGGGACTTGAAGGTGTCCGGCTCCCAGGCGCAGGCCAGCAGCGCGTCCGTGCCGCCCTGGCTCCAGCCCATCACGCCGATCTTCTCGCCGTCGATGACCTCCAGGGACGCCATGTACTCGGCCGCGGCCTTGGCGTCCGCCACGGCGGAGTGGAAGGTGTACAGCATGTAGTCGGCCGTGCTGTCGCCGTTGCCGGGAAAGTCGATGCGGATGGTGGCCAGACCGTACTTCTCCGCCAGAACAGGCGCGGCGTAGGCATAGCCGTTGCCGGCCTCATCGCGGGTGGACCCGGTGCCGTGGAGCATCACCACCGCCGGGAAGGGGCCCTCGCCCGCGGGCAGGCAGACCGTCGCGGGAATGTCATAGCGGTCGGTGTGGATGCTGACGACCTCCTCGGTGTAGGCGGCCGTCTCCGGCTCGGCCATGGCCGCGAAGGTGAGCAGAAGAGCGACGGACAGGATGATCGCGAATGCCTTTCTCATGGGAATTCTCCTTTCAAGTTCAATGAAAACAGACCGTGTTCTGTGGGTTCTTCGATGAAACTGCAACGGGATCAGCCTCCTTCCGCACGGATGAAACGCGATGATTCCCTCTGCCGTCTATGATACCACAAACCACGGCATTTTTCCACAGGAAATCCCTGGAAGCTGCCCGGGCGGATCGTTCCCGGCAAAAACGGAGGAGGCCGAAGCGCTCCCCCGCCGGTTTATCCGCGATACTTGTAGGTCTGCCGCTGAAAGCAGTCATCGCACATGCGGTGCGGCCAGTTCCAGGCCAGGCGTCGGCTGCACACGGCGCAGCGCTTCTCCTGCAGCCGCTGGGTGGACAGGATGTGAATGATGCCCCGGGAGATCAGGTTTTTCCGCTGTTGGATCTCCGCGAGGATTTGATCGGGCTCCTCGAAGAAGAGCCGCACGTAGTTGTAGTACAGGTCGCAGAGCCGGTAGTCCGCCTCCAGGCCGTCCAGCATCTGCGTTTTGCATATCTCGGGAACCACCATCTCCGGGAGATCGGACAGCACGTCCACGTGCTCATGCCGGGCCTCGGCCCGGTACATGGCCCGCCAGCGCTCCAGCAGGTTCTGCTCGGTCTCGTCGAAGGGGATGCAGATGAAGCGGTAGAGCAGTTCCTTGTCGGTGTTCTGCGTCTCCATCATGGCGGCCAGGTTCATCATCCGCTGGCTGGACGCCTTGGAGAAGAACCCCTTGTCCTGCATGGCGATCCACTGCCGGATCGTCTCCGTCAGGGGAAGCGGCAGGCCCAGCAGGGATCCGGGGAAGCGGATCACCGCCTCCGTGATGGGGGGCAGGGCCTTGTTCAGCGCCCGGGCCACCTGCCCGCGGAAGCCGTAGGCGTTCACATAGCCCGTGTCGTAGATCCCGAACCGGCCCGCCCGTCCGGCGATCTGCTTGAACTCCGCGTCCGTCAGCGGCCGGGTGATGTCCCCGTCGAATTTCTCGGACTCCAGGAACACCACCCGCTTGACCGGCAGGTTCATGCCCATGGCGATGGCGTCGGTGGAGACCACCACCTCCGTGTCTCCCACCCGGAAGCGCTCCGCCTGGTCCCGGCGCACGTCCGGGGGCAGGGCGCCGTAGATCAGCGACACCCGAAAGCCGAACTGACGGAGCTCGGCCGCCACCGCGTGGACCCTGGATTTCGAGAACACGATCAGCGCGTCCCCGGGACGGATGGCCTCTGGGAACCGGAAGCTGGTCTTCTCCACCACCAGCGGCGTCATCCGCTCGTGCCGGACGATCTTTATCTCGTCCCCGCACTCGGCGATCATCTGCGTCAGGATCTCCTCGGCGTCAGGGGAGGCGCAGGCGTGGATCTCGTCGGCGCACAGGCCCAGGATCGCGTCGGTCCAGGCGCCGCCCCGGTCCCGGTCCGCCACCATCTGGCACTCGTCGATGACCGCCACATCATAATGGGCCTTCAGATCGGCCATTTCGACCGTGGAGGACTGTACCCGGCTGCCGGGGACCAGAATCTGCTCCTCTCCGGTG
>JBGVCH010000109.1:0-9130 GCA_045226335.1 Christensenellales bacterium
GCCATGGAGCAGGGCCTGCGCTTCGCCATCCGTGAAGGCGGCCGTACCGTGGGTTCCGGCGTCGTGGCCAAGGTCATCGAATAATCACCCGCGCGTCTCCCTGAGGGAGGCGGGCTGAAGAAAGGCGCAGGAGGTGTCCCAACATGGCGAATGCTGTTCGTCAAAAGGTCTGTCTGGCTTGCACGGAGTGCAAACAGCGCAACTACAACAACATGAAGAACAAGAAGAACACCCCGGATCGCATTGAGCTGAAGAAGTACTGCCCCTTCTGCAAGAAGCACACGGTTCATCGCGAAACCAAGTGATTCTCCGTGAAAACTGCGTGAGGATGTGAAAGTATGGCTGACGAGAAGAAAACCTCGGAACAGAACACGAAGAAGCCTGTCAAGGGGCAGGACAACAAGCAGGACGCCGGGGAAAACAAAGTGATCGCCTGGTTCAAGAAGCTCCCCAGCCGGATCGCGACGCCCTTCAAGAACATGGCGAACGAGCTCAAGCGCGTCACCTGGCCCAGCAAGCAGAAGCTGATCCGGTACAGCGTGCTGGTGCTGCTGTTCATCCTGTTCATGTCCGTTCTGGTGGGTCTGCTGAACCTGGGCGCCACGGAAGTCGTGCGCGGCCTGAACAGCCTGGCCCCGAAGCAGAACAACACCACCAATGTCACCGATCTGAACGGCGAGACTGACGCGGTTCCGCCGGTGACGACTGGGTCCGATGAGGCCGATCAGTCCAACGAAGGTCCCGCAGAGACCAAAGAAGTCCCCGTGGAAACCAAAGAAGCTCCCGTAGAGACTGCTGAGGAAACCAAGGAAGCCGCGGCTGAAGAGACCGCAGAGGCTCCCGTGGAGACAGAAGAAGCCGCCGTCGAGACCGCCGATGGATCCAAGGAAGCTGCTGTGGCTGAAGAGACCGTAGAAGTTGCCAAGGAAACCGAGGAAGCCGCCAAGGAGACCGAAGAGGCTGCCAAGGAGACCGAGGAAGCCGCCAAGGAGACCGAAGAGGCTGCCAAAGAAACTGAGGAAGCCGCCAAGGAATCCGAAGAGGTTGCCGGCGAGAAGTCCCTCATCGAGCAGCTGACAGGCGAGTGGAATTTCAACGGTGGCATCATCAACGCGAATGAAGATGGCACTTGGAATTTCACGATGGGCGGCAAGGAGTACGACCACGGTACCTGGACGCTCAACGAGAATGGCACGTTCACGGTTGACAGTGAGGAGTACAAGGACTACATCGTTCGTTACGACGCCGAAACCGACAGCCTGGTTGAGGTCGACGAAAACGGTGCCGATGTCGAAGGCGGCGCAAAGTTCACCCGCTGATTCCCTACCCAATGATTTCAGGAGCAGAATCATGAGCGACAACACCAACAAAACCCAGGAATCCATGGTGCCGCAGGAGCAGGCCGGCAAGCTCTGCTGGTATGTGGTCCACACCTACTCGGGGTATGAGAACAAGGTTCTCGACACCCTGCGCAAGAGCGTGGACAACAGCCCGGAGATGTCCAAGCTGATCCTGGACATCCGGATTCCCATGGAAGAGGTCGAGGAGATCCGCAACGGCAAGCGCGTCAAGGTGCAGCGCAAGATCTATCCCGGCTACGTGATGGTGCAGATGATCTGGACCACCGAGAGCTGGTATCTGGTGCGCAACACCCGCGGCGTGACGGGCTTTGTGGGCCCCGAGAGCAAGCCGGTCCCGCTGTCCGACGAGGAAGTGGAGCGCATGCTCAACCCGACCCCCGCGGAGATCAAGACAGACATCGCCATCGGCCAGGATGTCCGGGTGCTCTCCGGCACGCTGGAAAACCTGATCGTCCCGGTGGAGGACATCGACCCGATCCTGGGCACCGTCACGGTGAAGGTGATGATGTTTGCCGGCCGCGAGCAGCTGGTGGAGCTGCCCATGGATCAGGTACAGAAGGTGGACTGACCCACCTTCCGCCACAGGCTTTCGCACCCTTCGGGGTGAAGCAACAGTCCTTTCAGGCGAAGGGACGTGGGAGGAAGCGAAACGCTTCCGCATGACCACAAAGTTTAGGAGGTGCCATCAACATGGCAAAGAAAGTCGCTGCATTCATCAAGCTGCAGGTTCCCGCGGGCAAGGCCAACCCGGCTCCGCCCATCGGCCCCGCGCTCGGCCAGCACGGCGTGAACATCCCCGGCTTCTGCAAGGAGTTCAACGAGCGCACCAAGAACGATGTCGGCATGATCATCCCGGTGGTGATCACTGTCTACTCTGACCGTTCCTTCACCTTCATCACCAAGACGCCTCCGGTGCCGGTGCTGATCAAGAAGGAGCTGGGCATCGAGACCGCTTCCGCCCGTCCCAACAAGGACAAGGTTGGTCAGCTGACCAAGGAGCAGGTCAACAAGATCGCGAAGATCAAGATGCCCGACCTGAACGCCGCGAGCATCGAGGCCGCCGAATCCATGGTGGCCGGTACAGCCCGCAGCATGGGTGTCACCGTCGAACAGTAACCATCATCAGACGAATGTGGGAGGACAGAGCGCCGTTATCACCACATGGGAGGAATAAGAATGAAGCACGGCAAGAAGTATGTCGAGAGCGCGAAGCTGATCGACAACATGACCCAGTATGATCCGGATCAGGCCTGCGAACTGGCCATCAAGACCGGCAAGGCCAAGTTTGACGAGACCGTCGAGGTGTCCGTCCGTCTGGGCGTCGACCCCCGTCACGCCGACCAGCAGGTCCGCGGCGCGGTGGTGCTCCCCAACGGCACCGGCAAGGTGACCCGCGTCCTGGTCATCGCCAAGGGCGAGAAGGCCAAGGAAGCCCAGGCCGCCGGCGCGGACTATGTGGGCGCCGAGGATATGGTCGCCAAGATCCAGCAGGAGAACTGGTTCGAGTTCGATGTCTGCGTTGCCACCCCCGACATGATGGGCGTGGTCGGCCGCATCGGCCGCATCCTGGGCCCCAAGGGCCTCATGCCCAACCCCAAGTCCGGCACCGTCACCATGGACGTCACCAAGGCTGTCCACGACATCAAAGCCGGTAAAGTGGAGTATCGTCTGGACAAGACGGCCATCATCCACTGCCCCATCGGCAAGGTTTCCTTCGGCGTCGAAAAGCTGAACGAGAACCTGGCCACCCTGATGGAGGCCATCATCAAGGCGAAGCCCGCCGCCGCCAAGGGCACCTACATCCGCTCGGTCTACCTGAGCGCCACCATGGGCCCCGCGGTCCGCGTGAATCCGCTGAAGTTCTGATCGATTGGCTGAAGCCCTCCCTTCGGGGAGGGTTTTTGCTTTGGCCTGTCGGGGAAGAGATTGTGCGGTGCGGGTCGCGGGAGAAACGGGCAAAAAGCGAAAAACGCTTGCGCGAGCCTCGCTTTTTTGTTATACTGTTCGCAGTGATCGGCGGCTCCCGAAGCTGCCGGAGAGAGAAAGGACTGTCAGCCATGAAAAAGTCTCTGATTGCGGTTTTGATCCTTTTGTGCATGCTCACCGCGGCTGCGTTTGCGGAGGAGGCTGTGGCCACCGAGGGAACGCCGGAACCGCTGGTGTGCGGATCCTACACCTACGAGCTGCTGGAGGACGGCACGGCGAAGATCGTCAAGTATGACGGCAATGATGAATTCCTCACGGTGCCCGCGGAGCTGGACGGTGTGGCCGTCACCGTCATCGGCAGCAAGGCCTTTGACAGCACCAAAGCCAAGAGCATCACCCTTTCCGAGGGCATCACGGCGCTGGAGGAGGACGCGTTCTATTTCGCGCGCATGACGCGGCTGACGCTCCCGGACAGCCTGACGGTGTTTGGCGAGAATCCGATCAGTTCCTGCAATTACCTGGACACGGTTGTCCTTTCTGACACCAACACGGCTCTCAAACTGGAGGATCGCGCGCTGATCGCCGTCGAGGATCAGAGGCTGCTGACGATCCTGTGGTGCAGGTACGGTTCCATGCCCTTTAATCAGACGGAGTACACTGTTCCGGACGGTGTGCGGATCATCGGCAAACGGGCGTTTTATAGCAACGAGACCATTCAGACCCTGCTGCTGCCGGACACGGTCTGCGAGATCGGGAAATACGCTTTTTACGGGAATAAGTCGCTTGTGACGGTTGCGTTCTATGAGAGCGCCGTCGGATCGGAGGCCGAGCGGACCGGTCTCGCCATCGGGGACGACGCCTTCTTCATCTGCAGTGCGCTGGAGAACGTTGCCATCCCGAGTGATTTCACTGCGATCGGCGACTCCGCCTTCTACAGATGCACCAGCCTGAAAACGGTCGATCTGCCGGCAGCACTGGAAAGCATCGGCGGTCTGGCGTTCTACGGCTGCGAGAGCCTGGAGGAAGCCATTCTGCCGGACGGCTTCAAGACCGTCGGCTTCAGCGCGTTTGATGGCTGTGTGTCTCTGAAAAAGCTGCGCCTGCCCGCCTCCCTGGAGAAGATCGGCAGGGACGCCTTCAACGGTTGCGAGAAGCTCCAGACCATCCGGACCAGCATCAATGTAACGGACAATATGTGCTCCGGCATGACGGGCCTGAAGATCGTGGAGATCGCGGAAGGCGTTCAGACCATCGGACGGAATGCCTTCAAGGGCTGCACCTCGCTGGAGAAGATCACCCTGCCCTTCAGCCTGATGTCCATTGACAGCACCGCGTTTGAGGGCTGCGAAGGCTATTCCTTCGTGGTGCCCGCTGGCAGCTATGCCGAGGAGTACGCCAAATACTACGGTATTCCCTATACCGTGGCGGAATGATCCCCTGAAACGTCCGGGCTTTGGCCCGATCCCGCTCACCCCGCCGGGTGGGCGGTTTTTCGGTCGGTTTGCGCCATCCGGAAAATCGCAGAAATCGTCGCAATGGGCTTGAAAGTCAGGCCGAATTCCTGTATAATCGGAAAATGAAGTGGTGTCGACATGCCGTCTGACGGCTGCGATGCGTTTGTTCGGAACAGGAGGTATCACGATGGCTGGATTGATTCAATGCCCCAACTGTCTTTCCATGGTGGACAGCGCGGACGCGTTCTGCATGCTGTGCGGACACAGCCTTGCGGGCGTGGCGGCCGCTGCGGAAGCGGCTCCCGCGGTGGAGCCCGCGTTCGTTCCCGCGGAAGAGCCGGTATTCGATCCCGCGGCGGAGCCCGCGCCTAAGGTGGTGCTGAAGAAGGAAGAAGCACCCGCTCTTTACTGCCCCAACGGCCACGCCGTGACCAATCCGGGCCTGGGCTTCTGCGACATCTGCGGCGCCCTGCTGGTGACGGAAGTCCCGGCGGCTCCGGCGGAAGAGCCCGCGCCGGCTGTTCCGGACGTTCCGGCGGTCCGCTTTGTCTCCAGCAAGTGCCGAATCTGCGGCACAACGATCTATGACGACACCCTGGAGTACTGCCCCAACTGCGGCAATCTCCTGACGCCGGGTTCGCTGGTTCCGCTGCCCACCTGGACCTGCAGGTCCTGCGGTGCCGAAAACGACGAATCCAACGCCTTCTGCCTGAACTGCGGCCAGCCCAGAACGGCGGCGGCGCCGCACGCGGCAGAGCCCAAGAAGCACGCCCCGCCGCCTCCCCGCCCCGCCGGCATGAAGCCCCCGACCGACGACGACCTGATGGTCAAGTCCCGCGGCGGAAACTGGACCTGAACCTGTGTAAAGGAGGACCACCGACATGAGTGAATACGGACAATTTGGTTCCTACGACGTGGACGTCTGCCTGGTGATCGACAAAACCGGCAGCATGCGGCCCATCATGGACACCGTGAAGAGCAACGCGCTGAACCTGTACAGCGACGTGAAGAACTCCCTGGAGAAGAAGGGCAAGCACGTGGGACAGTTCCGGATCCGGGTCGTCTGGTTCGGCGACTACCTGGCGGATGAGGAGCCCATGCTGCTCTCCTCCTTCCTGAAGATGCCCGACGAGGTGGAGACCTATCAGGAGTTTGTCAACGCGGTGCGGCCCGCCGGCGGCGGCGACGCTCCCGAGGACGGCCTGGAGGCGCTGGCCTATGCCATCCGCTCCGACTGGTGCCGGACGGGCTGGAAGAAGCGCCATATCATCGCCCTGTTCACCGACGCCCCCGCCCATGAGCTGGGCTTCGGCAAGTCGGACCCCAACTACCCCAAGGTGGGCATGCCGGCGGACTTCGGCGAGCTGACGGAGATGTGGGGCGACGAGGACTTCCCGGGCGAGATGGACTTCAGCGCCAAGCGGCTGCTGCTTTTCGCCCCGGACAAGTCCTTCTGGCACACCATCGCCAACGCCTGGGAGAACGTGGTCATCCACCCCGTGGCCGACGCTACCGGTCTGGAGGACGTCTCTTACCAGGCCATGCTGGACGCCATCGTGAACAGTGTGTGATCCGCCTGAGGACGGTGCCAGAAGAAAAACCTGCCTGAGGACGGTATATGATGAAGGACAAGACCCTGATCAGCGATCTGGACTGCATTATGCTGATCGAACACAAGCCCCTGGGGGACAAGGGCGAGGACACGTTTGCTTTTGACAACGGGCGGCCGGACATCCACACCATCGCGGTTTTCGATGGCTGCGGCGGTGCCGGCGCCTGGAAGTATCCCGAGTTCAGCAATGCCTCGGGAGCTTTTGTCGCGGCGCAGATGACGGCGGGCCGCTTTCCGGAGTGGTTCGCCGGCGTAAAACCCGAGGACTGCGGGGATCCGGAGGGCCTGGCCCGGTCTTTCGGGGCTTTCATCCGCAATGAGCTGTGCTCCATCAAGGATCTCTGCGCGCCCATGGGGGTTTCAGGCTCCATGGTGAAGTCCTTCCCCTGCACGGCCTCCATTGCCCTGATCACCAAGGCGGAGGAGGATCTGATCCTGCTGACGGCCCTCAACGTGGGGGACTCCCGGGTCTACCTGATGACGGAGGACTACGGGCTGGTGCAGCTGACCAGGGACGACACCCGGGGCAATCCCGACGCCCTGGAGAACCTGCGGGACAACGCGCCGCTCTCCGACATGATCAACGCCGACCGGGAATTCAAGGTCAAGCACCGGCAGGTCAAGCTGGAAAAGCCCTGCGTCGTGCTGTGCGCGACGGACGGTATGTTCGGCTACCTGCCCACCCCCATGCACTTCGAGTATACGCTGCTGGACGCCCTGATGAACAGCGCCACGCCGGGAGAGTTTGAGAACCGGTTCAAATCCGCCGTCGTCAAGGTGACCGGTGACGACAGCACCTGCGTCATCGCCATGTACGGCTGGGAGACCTTCGACGCCTTCAAGCGCGGCATGACCCACCGGTACAACACCGTGAAGGGCTACATCGACCGGATTGAGGCGGCGGATTCCCCGGAGGAGCGGGAGAAGGTCATTCAGCAGGTGTGGAGCAAATACAGGACAGGAACGATCTTTGACGAAATGCAGGTGTGATACAGGTGCAGAATATCGGCCGCTACAAGCAGATGACAGAGTTCACCACGGAGAACGCGGGCACGGCGGAATGGTGCCGTGCCTCCCTGGACGGGGTGGACTATTTTGTCAAGAAATTCCAGAGCCCGGTCTATCCCAGCAGCGACGTGGAGCTGCCGGAGAAGAAGATGAAGGCCCGGATCCTTCGCTTCCACAACGCCCTGGAAAAGAAGAAGAAGCTCTATGAGTGCCTCAACGCCCAGAACAGTTCCGGCGCGCTGCTGGTGCCCGTGGAGGTCATGAACTATCAGTATCACATCTGCACCATCGCGGAGTTCGTCACGGGCAACGTGCGGCCGAAGGATGTCTGCCACCTGAATGAATGGCAGCGCCTGGTGCTCATGCGCACCCTCACCAAAGCCCTGATGAACGTCCACGCCGCCGGCGTCGTCCACAGCGACATGAAGCCGGAGAACGTGGTTATCGAGCAAAGCGAGGAGGGCAACTGCCGCCTGCGCCTGATCGACTTCGACGGCAGCTTTTTCATGGACGACGCCCCCTGCAAGCCGGATGATGTCCACGGCGACCCGGCCTACTTTGCCCCGGAGGCCTATCGGCTGTCCATGGGCGAAGAGGTGACCCTGGACCACCGCATCGACATCTTCGCCCTGGGCATCATCCTGCACTATTTCTGGTGCGGCCGCCTGCCGGACAAGCCCGCGGACCAGACCGTGGGTGAGTGTATCCTGCGGGGCGGGAGCGTGACCCTGGACGCTTCCCTCCCCCTGGCCCTGCGGATGACCATCATGAAAATGCTGGACGTAAACCCGGACCAGCGCCTCTCCTGCCGGGATGTGGATCAGGTGCTGGGGGCCCAGATCATGAGCGGCCGCTATCCCCCCAGGCCGCTGGTGGTCATCGCCAGGCCCCATGATAATCCGGAACCCTCAAAGGGCCCAAAGGGTCCAAAGAATAACGATTCGGACAAGGGCTCGTCCGGCGGCGGCTCCTCAAAGGGCGTCAAGACGATCCTGGTCCTGGAGGTCGACACCAAGGGGAACACCATCGATTCCCGCAAGGTGGACGTTCCCTACGGAGGGTCCACGGAAATCCGCGCCCGGAGCATCAACGGCTGCAAGCTGATTTCCGAGAGTGTGCACAACGTGTCCGTCAGCAAGACCGGCCTGACGCCCCACGCCACCGTCCGCTTCACCTACGAACGGGTCGGCGGCAAAAAGATGAGCGCCGGTGTCATTGTCATGCTGTGCATCCTGGTCACGGCGCTGCTCATCGGCATCGGTGTGGTGGTGGCGAATGCGGGGAAGACGAGTAAGATTGATAAGAACAGGAGCAATTCTATTTATCCCGGCTATAATGCGAGGATTGATCTCAAACGCGGCTCGTCAAGAGATTTCTATCACACGCCGGACATCGCCGGGAAATATACCATCCTCACAAGCGGAAGTGCCGATACCAGACTGGAAGTGTACGCCTATGATGGCCGCACATACAACAGAATCGACACCGCGGATGATTACGGCAGCGATTATGACTTCAGGCTTACCGTAAGTCTGGAAAAAGACGTGACCTATCGTTTCACGGTGTCCAACAAAAACGCGTATTGGTCAAACGCTGACTACTTCTGGCTGTATTTCGACAGAAACTGACGCGACCCGAACCACGGAAAACAGACCTTGGAGGGGAAGGCATGATTTGCAAGACATGCGGAAAGCAGTTTACCGGCGAGGCCTGTCCGACCTGCGGGATCAAACCAGAGAGCGAGGGCCGGAGCGACGAACTGGTCAAAC
>JBGVCH010000110.1:0-8621 GCA_045226335.1 Christensenellales bacterium
GTGGCCGAGGGCGTGACCCGGGCGGGCGCTTCCGTGCAGGACTATGGGATGTGCACCACGCCGGCCATGTTTATGTCCACCGTGACCCCGGGCTTTGAGCCGGACGGCGCCGTGATGATCACCGCCAGCCACCATCCCTGGGATCGCAACGGCCTGAAGTTTGTCACCGCGAAGGGCGGCCTGGAGCACAGCGAGATCGAGAAGCTGATTGACCTGGCCGGGACGGCGCAGCCCGTTCCCCCGGCGGAGATGGGATGCGTACGGCCGATGCCCTTCCTGCCCACCTACATGCGGCAGCTGGCGGACCGAGTCCGGAAGGGCCTGGACACAGACGCGGAAAAACCGCTGCAGGGCCTCCACGTGGCAGTGGACGCCGGCAACGGCGCGGGCGGCTTCTACGCGGAGCTGATGGCGGACCTGGGGGCTTCGGTGGAGGGCAGCCAGTTCCTGGAGCCCGACGGCATGTTCCCGAACCACCGCCCCAACCCGGAGGACCCCGCGGCCATGGCGTCCATCTCCAAGGCCGTGACCGACGCCGGAGCGGACCTGGGCGTGATCTTTGACGCGGACTGCGACCGGGCCGCGGTGGTGGACGCGGACGGGCGGGAAATCAACCGCAACCGTCTCATCGCCCTGATGAGCGCGATCCTGCTGGAGGAGCAGCCCGGGCAGACCATCGTGACGGACTCTGTCACGTCTTCCGGCCTGCCGAAGTTCATCCGTCAGTGGGGCGGGGAACATTACCGCTTCAAGCGGGGCTACCGCAACGTGATCGACGAGGCGATCCGGCTGAACGGGGAGGGGATCTCCTGTCCCCTCGCCATTGAGACCAGCGGTCACGCGGCCCTTCGGGAGAACCACTTCCTGGATGACGGCATGTACCTGGTGACGGTGCTGATTGTGAAGGCCATGAAGCTGAAGCGGCAGAACCGGAGCCTGGGCTCTCTCATCGCGGACTTGCAGGAGCCCGCGGAGTCCGTTGAAATCCGTCTGGCCATTCCGGCGGAGGATTTCCGCGCTGCGGGGCAGAACGCCATTACTGCGGTGCTGGACCACGCCAATGCCGATCCACGCTGGCACATCGCGCCGGACAACCGGGAGGGCGTGCGCGTCTCCTTCGATCTGGGCGACGGCAAGGACAACGGCTGGTTCCTGCTCCGGCTCTCCGTCCACGACCCGGTGCTGCCTCTCAACGCGGAGAGCGATGTGCCGGGCGGCGTAAAGAAGATGCTGGGCGACCTTTACGCCGTGATCCGAGATTGCGGCGGCCTGGACCTCAGCGCGCTGACGGCGGCGATCCAATGACACGGACGACCGGCTGGCAAAGGGCCGTGTTCGGCGGCATACCGCAGCCGACCCACCAGAGTTCGTCCGCCAGCTGTTCCACACGGGCCCACGGGTCCGGCAGAGAGATCCAATCGGCGGTCTTCCCATACACGGGAAGGCCGTTTTCGCTTGCTCTTTTGAGGAACGGCAACGCCCTGTCCAGCAGGCCCAGCGGCACGGCGCCGGGCGGTGTGGCCTGCGCGTCCAGATCCGCCTGAGTGATCCGGAGCAGGGCATGGGTCAGCAGCCGGGAGAGCCGGGCCTCCGGATAACGCCGGGTGTCGGCTTCCCGGAGGATCGCGTCCCGTGACGGGAAACGCGCGGCCGCGAGACGGACGCGATTCTCAATGCCCTCCGATCGCCCGGGGACTTCCTGCCATTCCGCGTCGCTCATGGTCAGCAGCCGATACAACAGCGCGGCGTCCAGAGCGTCCGGGGTGTGGATGCGGCCTTGACGAACAGCCTCCAGCAGGATGGGCCTGCAGGCATCAGGAACGGCTTTCATAGCTTCTTCGGTTTCTCCGGCAATCAGCAAGCGCCGGATGGCAGAGGATGAAGGCGCCGCCGGGTCGAGCCGCTGGTCGTGATAGCCGCCCACGCGCCGCACCGGCACGGGCGTCATGCGGGACGAAAGCCGTTGCAGGGCGCGCAGGTAACAGACAGCCAGCGTGTTGTTGGGCTGCCGAAGGACCGCCGAAGCGCCGGGAAAGAGCTGTTCCGCGGCCTCCGCCGAGGCGGCGGGATACCGAATCCCCCGGTCAAGCAATTCCTTCAGCGCTTTTCTGAAGGCAGGCGGCTCCTCTTCCAGCAGCTCAGCGATGGAACGCAGCAGAGGGAGATCGTCCGTCTCCACCCCGAAGGAGATGGCGTCGCAGCCGAGGCGGTCCAGCAGCGAAACGCCGCCCAGGGCAAAATGCTCGGCATCCCGGACGCTCCACAGGGCGGGCATCAGAAAGATCGCGTCGGCCCCGGCCGCAAGCGCCATGCGGACGCGGTCGCGGGTGGAGAAAAGGGCGGGCTCGCCCCGCTGGGTGAAGGATCCCGACATCACCGCTACGGCGATGTCCGCGCCGGCCAGGCGTTTTGCTTCCGCCAGATGAAACGCGTGTCCCCGATGAAAGGGATTGTATTCCGCCACAACGCCCACCGCGCACATTTCCGACACCTCCGCCCGGACTCAGATGATTGGAAGATTCGATTTTTCTGCGGGAAACCCTTTTCTTTCCCGGGAAAATCCTGTATAATAAAGGCGACGCTTTTTGCGCGAACAGAATGAACGGGAGGGATTTTCCATGTCTGTGATTGACCGCATCAAGGAAAAGGCCAAGACCAACGTGAAACATATCGTTCTGGCTGAGGGCAGCGAGCCCCGCACGGTCCAGGCCGCGGCGAAGATCGTGGCGGAGGGACTGGCGAAGATCACCCTGGTGGGCAAGCCTGAGGAGATCGCCAAGGTGGCCGCCGGGACCGGCACCGACCTGACCGGCGTGGCCATCGCCGATCCCGCAACCTGGGAGAAGAGCGAAGCCTACGCGGAGAAGCTCTGTGAACTCCGCCAGAAGAAGGGCATGACCATCGAGCAGGCGAAGGACCTGGTCTACAATAATCCCCTGTATTTCGCCACCATGATGCTGAAGATGGACGACGCTGACGGCATGGTGGCCGGTGCCATCAACTCCACCGGCAACGTGCTGCGCCCCGCCCTGCAGATCATCAAGATGGCCCCCGGCATCTCCACCGCGTCCTCCTGCTTCATCATGGAACTGCCCACGAAGGAATACGGCGATGACGGCGTGATGCTCTTCGGCGACTGCGCCGTGAACATTGCCCCCAACGCGGATGAGCTGGCGGCCATCGCCATCTCCACGGCCAACACCTGCAAGAGTCTGCTTCAGGCGGAACCCAGGGTCGCCATGCTCTCCTTCTCCACCAAGGGCAGCGCGAAGCACGACCATGTGACCCTGGTGCAGGAAGCCACCGCCAAGGCTCATGAGCTGGCCCCCGACATCCTGCTGGACGGCGAGCTCCAGGCGGACGCCGCGCTGGTGGAGACCGTGGCCAACCTGAAGGCGCCGGGTTCTCCCGTGGCGGGCAAGAAGCCCAACGTCCTGATCTTCCCCAACCTGGGCGCGGGCAACATCGGCTACAAGCTGGTGCAGCGCCTTGCGGGCGCCAAGGCCATCGGCCCCATCATCCAGGGTCTGGCCAAGCCGGTGAATGACCTGAGCCGCGGCTGCGATGTGAACGAGATCGTGAACACCGTGGCGGCGGTGGCCGTGATCGCGCAGGGCTGACGGCACGCCGCGAAAGGAGAGAACCATCCTTGAAACGCACAATGATCGCGTTCGTGCTGGTCCTGACCATGCTTTTCCCGGCGCTGTCCGCGCTGGGCGAGGAGACGCAGGAGCTGGGCTTCCGCTCGATCCCCGGTTATACCTGCTACTCGGTCTATCCCGACGATCCCGATATCCCGGGTTCGTTTGTGATCGACGTTCCCATCGAATGGAACGGAGGGGACGCCAGCGAGGCTTACGGTGTCCCGACCTGCATCGCCGTTCGCGATTACTTCCACATGGTGGTCGTATGTGAACTGGATCTGGTGAATCAGGTCATTGTTATGAATACACCCAATCATCCGCTCCAGGGTTTCCTTCAGGAAGGCCACGCGGTCGTCTGGGACGGCAAGAGCACCGAGGAAAGCAAGATTCTGGAGACGTTCGATCTCTACGGGCTTCAGGCGACCCGCGTTGAGATGGTGGATCAGGGCTTTGAGATGGTCTGGATCACCGACGGCGGGAACCTCTGGTTCTTCATGTATCCGACCGATCCGGACGATCAGGAGTACACCGAAACCGTAGCCGGCATGATCGACAGCTTCACGGCGTTTTATCCGGCCAGCATGAAGGAAGCTTCAGCGGAGGATTTCACGTATACCGTGAACGACGAGGGTGTGACCATTGAGGCCTGGAAGGGCGAGGCTGCCTATGTCCGCATCCCCGCCGAGATCGAGGGAAAACCGGTGACAGCCGTTGGCGACCGCGCTTTCTATGAGACGGACGTGCGCGTTGTCCGGTTCCCCGACACGGTGACGGAGATCGGCTATAACCTCTTCGGAGGCTGCACGGAGCTCGTCTCGGTCATCCTGCCCGCAGGGCTGAAGGTGCTCACCCAGGCCGCTTTCGAGAGCTGCTTCAGGCTGGTGAACGCGGAACTGAACGAAGGGCTTGAGATCATCGAACCCCATGTGTTCTGGGGAGACAACAATCTGTACACCATCAGCCTGCCGGATTCCCTGAAGGAACTGCAGGAACCCAATTTTACGGCCATGTATTGCCCGTACGAGTTCATTGTCAGCGAAGAATGCGAAGGCTTCCGGACGGACAAGGACGGCGGCGTGCTCTTCACTAAGGACGGCAAGCGGCTGATCCGCTACACCTACAAGAATGAGGAAGCGTCTTATACCGTTCCGGACGGCGTGGAATCCATCGACACGAACGCGTTCTACGATGTGGCGGATCTGACCGAGGTCATTCTTCCCGAGAGCCTGCGGACTATTGGCAGTCTGGCGTTCGCCCTCTCCGGCGTCAAGGAGATCACCATTCCGGCCGGCGTCACGGAGATCGGCCTCTTGACAGGCTATCTGAACGAAGAAGGCGAACCGACGAGCGGCCATACGAATATCGGCAACAACATGGTCATTCACGGGTGGCCCGGCACAGCGGCCGAGGAACACGCAAAGCAATTCAACCTGACGTTCATCCCCGTGGAGGAGGCCGAATCCGCTGAGGCTGCTGAATCCGCTGAAGAGTAAGAAAAGGAGACGATTCCCATGAAAATTCTGGTTGTCAACGCCGGTTCCTCCTCCCTGAAGTATCAGCTGATCGACATGGAGGACGAGAAGGTCATCGCCAAGGGTCTGGTGGAGCGCATCGGCATGCCCCAGCCCGGCCATCAGAAGCAGACGGTGGGCGGCAAGGTCTACGAGGTCGGCGGCGTCATGATCGACGACCATGTGCAGGCCACCCAGATGATGCTCAAAGCGCTGCAGGATCCGGAGAAGGGCGCCATCCGCTCCATGGTGGAGATCGGCGCTGTGGGCCACCGTGTGCTGCACGGCGGCACCAAGTTCTCCGCCTCCGTGATCGTAAACGAGACCGTCAAGGACGCCATCCGGGAGTGCATCCCCCTGGGACCGCTCCACAATCCGGCCAACCTCATGGGCATCGAGGCCTGCGAGAAGGTTATGCCGGAGACGCCTCAGGTGGCCGTCTTCGACACCGCCTTCCACCAGACCATGCCTCCCAAGGCCTACATGTACGGCGTGCCGAAGAAGTACTTCACCCAATACGGCGTGCGGAAATACGGCTTCCACGGCACGTCCCACCGCTACGTCAGCAAGCGGGTGTGCGAGTACCTGGGGATCAGCCCCCTGGGACAGCGGATCATCATCTGCCACCTGGGCAACGGCTCCAGCCTCTCCGCGGTGGTGGACGGCAAGTGTGTGGACACCTCCATGGGCCTGACGCCGTTGGACGGCCTGCTGATGGGTACCCGCTGCGGCACGCTGGACCCCGCCGTGGTGCAGTTCATTGCCAACAACGAGAACATGACCGTGGATGAAGTCCTCACCATGATGAATAAGCAGTCCGGCCTCCTGGGCATCGGCGGAAAGTCCAACGACATGCGCGACGTGGACGCGGCGGCCGACAACTATGACGGCGACGCCATGCTGGCCCGGGATATGCTGGTGTACGGCATTCAGAAGTACATCGGATCCTACGCGGCCGCCATGGGCGGCGTGGACATGATCGTCTTTACCGCCGGCATCGGTGAGAACAACGGTGCTCTGCGGGAGCGGGTCATGAGCAACATGGGCTGGCTGGGAGCCAAGCTGGATCACGCGCGGAACGCGGCCTGCGCCGACGGTCATGCGACTGAGGCCGTCATCTCCACCGACGACAGTCCCGTGAAGATCCTGGTGATCCCCACCAACGAGGAGATCATGATCGCGCGGGATACGCTGGAGCTCGTTACCAAGTAAGCCACAGTCAAACAGCGCGACAAAACACCCCCTGTTACCGGAGTCAAAGCCGGCGGCAGGGGGTGCATTTTGTCACGGGCGAAATGTCCAGATTTCAACCTGAAATCAGGGCAATTGCCAAACCAAATTCTTTACGCAAGTGTTAAAACAGACCGGATTCTTAAACTGCTTTCTGAACGAAGGAGACCAGCTGGTCCATCGGGATATAGCCGACGCTCCTGTCCACAAGGGCGCCGTCTTTGAACAGCAACAGTGCGGGAATGGCGTTGACGCCGAAGCGAATGGCGAGATCGGAAGACTCGTCGACGTTGACCTTTGCGACGAGGAGTTTGCCGCTCATCTTCTCAGCCAGCTGATCCACCAGAGGCGAGAGCATCTTGCAGGGGCCGCACCAGGAAGCCCATAGATCCACCAGCACCGGTTTGTCCGCGGATTGAAGATAAGCGTCGAAGGTTTGTGTGTTGAGTTCAGTAACCATCAGGATTCTCCTTTCTCTTTTTCCTCATACAACTCCCGGGGAAAGACTTTTGAGAGGACGGGCTTCCACTTTGCAGACTTCAGTCTGTATTTCTCGGTAAGCGCCATAATAGCCCAGGTGGCGAGAAGGCATATGATTCCGCTGACCGCTGACCAAAGCGCGTTATGACCGGAGAGCAGATCGCCGAGCCAAGCCCCGCCCAGCAAACCGACAATGGGGAAGAAGTAGGCGAGAAATGTGGCCTTGACCACTGTGTTCGCAGGCAATTCGACAGCGGCGTAATCGCCCACGCGCCCGATTCCCTTCACCGTGATCACAGTCTCCTTCTGTCCGCCCTCGCAGGCGTGGCAGTGGCCGCAATCAGCCGGCCGGCAGAATGTGATTTCCAGCAGATCTCCCCTGACCGCTGTGATCTCACCGATCTTTTCCATGGAAGAACAGCTCCTCTCTGATGACAGATTCTATTATATCTGATTTGCGTTCGTTGTCAAATGTTACAGAACATTTTCAAAACAGATTCCAATTGCTTAAATTGCTGCGAAGGCCGCACCATGCATTGAAATGAGTGCGGATTTTACATATAATGCATTCTGTACGTTTAACCCTATGGCATGAAATCTGCAAAGGGAGGAAACACTGATGTCAAAACTGCTTAAAAACAAGACTGCGCTTGCAGTCGTACTGGTGCTGCTGGCGGCAGCGCTCTTCTTCGTGATCCAGGCTTGCAACAACAAGCCCGGCGAGGAAGCCAGCGTTGAAGATGTCACGATTACTGCGACACCCCCCGCCGAAACCCCGACGGTCTCCCCGACGCCGGTCGCTCCAACAGAAAAGCCTGTGGAAAAGACTATATCGGAAGAGGCTGTTACCTCCGTTGAGACGGAAGAGCCTGTCAATAGCGCAGAGGTCCCCGCTGAAGTGGCTGATGCGTCACAGGAGGCACCTGCGATTGACGAAGCCGCCTCTGAGGAAGCAGTGGAACCCGTAACATCCACAGAAGCCCCTGTTGAAGTGGCTGAAGCATCACAGGAGGCGCCTGTAGTTGAGGAAGCTGGTTCTGAGGAAGCAGTGGAGCCTGTGGCCTCTGTCGAAGCGGCAAACCACAAGGATGAAGCCATCAGTGAAGTTTCCGATAATAAGGAACTCGTCGAGGGCCTCCTGAATGGCAGCGAAGAGGCCGTTGAGGTTGCCGAGTCCGAAGAGAAGGGCGAAGACTTCATCGCGGCCGATGCCACGGCTTCCGTAGAAGCGGATCAGAAGACTGTCGAAGATACCGCTGAGTCCGAAGAAGTGAAGGTTGAGACGGCCGATGTTGCTTCCGTCGAAACTCCTGTCGAAGAGCCTGTGGCCGAGACCGCGGAAGCCCCCGTTGAGGAGCCTGCAATCGAGACCACAGAAGCCCCTGTTGAGGAGCCCGTTGTCGAGACCGCGGAAGCACCGGTTGAGGAGCCTGTGGTCGAGACCGCAGAAGCCCCCGTTGAGGAACCCGTAGCTGAAACCGCAGAAGCCCTCGTCGAGACGGCCGAAGCCGCCTCCGAGGAAGCGGCTGAAGAGGTAGCTTCCGAGGAAACCTCTGAAGAAGCGACCGAAGTCGGTGAACTTTCCGGCAAGACAATCATCCTGCACAGCAACGACGTGCACGGCGCCGTGGAAGGCTACGCCTACATGGCAGCGCTGAAGGCGGAGTACGAGGCCAAAGGCGCGAAGGTCATCGTGGTGGATGCCGGCGACTACAGCCAGGGCACGATCTACGTGAGCACCTCCAAGGGGGCCACG
>JBGVCH010000111.1:0-33423 GCA_045226335.1 Christensenellales bacterium
GGGCCAGCATGGCTTCGGCGCTGTTGAAGTTCTCCGGCTCTATCTCCCCGGCGGGAATGTGCACGTCAAAGGCCTCGTCCAGGGCGGCGATGATCTGGGTCAGGTCCAGGGAATCGATCAGGCCGTCATCCACCAGCGCCTTCTCCCCGGCAAAATCCACGTCGTCCCGCACTTCCTCCAGCGCGCTCAGCAGGATCCGCATTTCGTCCATGATTATCTCTCCTCTCCTCAATGTCCTTTCCCCAGAGGCGAACCGCGCCGCCCCTGGGGAAAAGACATCCCGGAGGAGGAATGAATCCTCCTCCGGAAAACGGGTTTACGCGTTGATCCGCTTCTCGGTCTCGCAGTCAAAGAGATGCAGCTTGGCCATGTTGGGTGAAAGGAGCAGGTCCTTCTCCGCGGGCGCATGCTCGCCGGCGTACTTGTAGACCACCACTTTCTCGCCCACACGGACGTAGATGAGATAGGCGTCGCCCAGGGGCTCGATGGAGTCCACAGTGGCCGGGATGCTGTTGACACCCTCCTGCGCCATCTCGAAGTCGGAGGGCCGGATCCCCAGGTCCACCTGCCGGCCCACGTAGTCCTTCAGGGAGTCGACCACGCTGTCCGGAGCGTTCAGGCGGAAGGAGTCCGCGTCCAGGATCATGCTGCCGTTCTCCAGGACCACGTTGCAGCGGAAGATGTTGATCTGTGGCGTGCCCAGGAAGCCCGCAACGAATTTGTTGGCCGGATGCTCGTACAGATCGTTCGGCGTGCCCTCCTGCATGATGTGCCCGCCGTTGAGCAGCACGATGTGATCCGCCATGGTCATGGCCTCGGTCTGGTCATGGGTAACATAGATGGTGGTGACGTTCAGTTCCTTCTGAATCTTCTTGAGCTCATAGCGCACCTGATCGCGGAGCTTGGCGTCCAGGTTGCCCAGCGGCTCGTCCAACAGGAACACCTGGGGCGAACGCACCAGGGCACGGCCAAGGGCCACACGCTGGCGCTGGCCGCCGGAGAGCTGCGCGATGCGGCGATCCAGCAGGTCCGTCAGTTCCAGCTTCACGGCCTGCTCCATCACCAGCTTGTCGATCTCGTCCTTGGGCACCTTCTTGGTTTTCAGTGCAAAGCCCATGTTTTCCCGCACCGTCATGTTGGGGTACAGGGCATATTCCTGGAACACCATGGCGATGTTGCGCTCCTGAGGCGGAATGAAGGTCTTCTTCTTTCCGTTCTCCATTTCCGTCATCAGGGTATCGCCAAAGTAGATCTGTCCTTGATAGGGCTCCAGCAATCCCGCGATGGAGTACATGGCGGTGGATTTACCGCAGCCGGAAGGGCCCAGGAACACGCAGAACTCTCCGTCTTGAATTTCCAGGTTCAGGTGGTCCAGCACAAAGGTTTTTCCTTTGTTGTAGCTGATGCACATATCCTTGATGGAGATTGCAGCCATGTTTCTTACCTCCCGAAGCCTTCAGCGTCGATGCCGAAGCCGTATTCATACAGCGGGTTTTCAAGATCCTTGGGCAGATCCTCGCGCTGGTTCAGCACCTGTTCCATGGAAGCGGGGATCTGGAAGGGCAGGCGGCCGGTGATGGCATGCTCGCCGAAGAGGGTCTCCGCGATCGCTTCCGCGCCGCAGGTGACGCCCGGACGGTAAACCAGCAGGATGGTGTCCGCGGCCCCTTCGATCGGGGTCAGCACGTAGGCGCGGTTCATGACCACCACGGCCACGACGTTTGCGCCGGCGGCATCCAGCGCGCCGATCAGGGCGAGCTGATCGTCCGGGAATTCCAGGTTGGCAGCGCCCCAGGCGGGATCATGCGTGCCGCTCTTCTCGCCCACCACCACCACGGCGGTGACGCCGGCCAAATCGGCAGGCACTTCCTCAGCCGTCGCGATGTAGGTCACGTTCTCTTCGCCCGCCTTGGCCTTCAGGGCTTCGAGAATGGTGGTTCCCTTGATCTCCGTGGGTTCCTTGGCGGTCCAGCCGCTGTTGAGGCAGCGCACGTTGTCCGCCAGCTCGCCGGCCACGATGAACTGCTGTCCCTCCAGGGAAACGGCGTTCTCGTACTTCACCAGGGTGAAGGACCTGGCGGCGGCTTCCTTGGCCACGGCCTTGTGGGCCTCGCTGCCGATCACAGTTTCGGCCTCGTTCTCATCCACATAGGGATTCTCGAACAGACCCAGCTCGAACTTGGCGATCAGGATCCTGCGGCAGGCGTCGGCCAGCCGTTCCTCCTCCACCTCATCCACCAGCTGGCGGGTGGAGCGGACGCCCGCGCCGCCCAGGATGTCCGCGCCGGCATTGGTGGCGCCAACAAAGTTGAGGCCCCAGTCGGTCTGGATGATGCCGGTGTAGCCCAGCTCGCCCCGGAGCAGGTCGGTCATGACCGCGGCGCTCTGGTCGGCGGAGTTGTCCACGGCGTCACCGCCCAGGTAGGGCACGGTGGAGTAGCCGTAGGGCATCACGGCGGCCACGCCCGCTTCGATGGCGGCCTGGAAGCCCGCCAGGTGCAGCGCGATGGTGTCCTCGGAGATGGTCAGGGGTGTGCCGTCCACGCCGCCGGTCTGGGCACCGGCGCCCGGGAAGTGCTTGACGCAGGCCAGGATGGAATCCGGCGTCAGTTCGCTGCCCTCCTGCAGGGTCTCCACGGCGACAGCGATCAGTTCCTTGACCACGTCCACGTCCTCGGAGTAGCACTCCTGATTCCGGCCCCAGCGGGGATCGGTGATCAGGTCGGCGTCCGGCGACAGGGCCATGCGCACGCCCATGGCCATGAGTTCTTCCTTGAGCACCTCATAGTATTTGGCGGTCAGTTCCTTGTCGTTGGCGGCGCCCAGGTTGATCTCGTCCGGCAGGAAGGTGGCGTCCTTCACGAAGGCCGCGCCAGCCTCGGTGTCCATGGAGAAGATCACCGGGATACCGAGGTCGGAGCTCTCGGAGAGTTCCTGGATCTCGTTGGTCAGAATGGCGGCGTTCATGGCGCTGCCGGTGATCTCCAGAGCGTCCTCGTCCGCCTCTTCTTCGTCCTCGTCCTCATCCTCTTCGTCTTCTTCGACGTTGAAGATGTACTCATACACCAGGGCGAAGCCCACGTTGTCCTTGGTAAACCAGCTGTCCTTCTTGGTGACCAGGGTCAGATGGACCATCTGGGCCGCCATCTGGCTGGCATCCATCATGGACAGGAGGTTGTCGGCCCGCTCCTCGGGGGTCAGGCGCCAGTCCTCATAGGGATCCAGCTCGCCGTTGTCGTTCAGGTCCTTGAACTGCAGGCCGTCCACTTCGATGATGTCCTTGACTCTGGCCACCAGCTCCGGCTGAACCGGGGCTTCCTCCGCCAGAACCGGCAGCACGCCCAGCGCCAGCATCGCGGCCAGTGTCAGCGCAGCGATCCGTTTGAATGCTTTCATTGTCGTCATTCTCCTTTCAGCCTTTACGATGCCGTCACGGCGCCGCTCATCTGGCCGCTGATCAGGTACTTGCCCATGAAGATGTAGATGACCATCATCGGCAGGGCCAGGATCATGGAACCCGCGAACAAGGCGCTCATGTCCTGGCTGTTCGATCCCATGAACGCGTTCAGGCCGATGGTTGCCGCTTTGGCATCCTGGTCCGCCAGGATCAGGGCGAACAGCATTTCATTCCAGATGGACGTGCACTGGAACACGAACGTGGTGACCGTAGCCAGTTTGGTGTTGGGCAGGATGATTTTGCGGTAGATCTGCCAGGTGCCGTTGCCGTCCACCATGGCCTGGCGGATCAGGGCGTCCGGGACTTCCATGTAGTAGCCGCGCATCATGATCGTGCACATGGCCATGCCGAAGACGGAGTGAGCCAGCACCAGGCCCCAGAGATTGTCGTAGAGGTTCAGGTCCGTCATGGTCCGCATCAGGGGGATCAGGATGGCCTGGAACGGCAGGTAGGTCGCGGCGACCAGCATGACATAGAACACATTGTTCAGCTTGAACTTCCACTTGCCCAGCGCGTAGGCACAGATGGAACCCAGGAAGACGGAACCGGCCGCGCCGAAGACGGTGATGATCAAGCTGTTGAGCAGCGGAAGCCCCAGTTCACTCAACACCGTCGAGTAGCCGCTCAATGTCCAGTCCAGGGGGAATGCCACGGGTGAGGTCGCCAGGATTTCCTCGTTGGTTTTGAATGATCCAAGCACCATGGACCACAGAGGCAGCATGTAGAAAACGAGGAAGAGGACCATGATCAGATAGTAGACGATCTTCAGCACGATCATGTGCCATTTGGGTTTGACCCGTACCGTCTGTGCCGCCTGGCCTTCTCTGCTGCGCTCAATGCTTATATCTTTCTGCATGTCATCACTTCCTCCTGTTGGTAAAGTAGTTCAGAGGCAGGATCAGCAGCAGAACCAGCGCCAGCAGGAAGCAGCCAATCGCTGCGGCATAGGCGTAATGGTCAGCTGTAAAGCCTTCATAGTACATCAGGACCGGCAGGGTTCGTGCGGGATTAAACTTGTCGCCCACCATCGCGTACACCAGGTCAAAGGATCGCAAGGCATACATTGCCAGGATCGTGATGCAGCTGCTCAGCGCGCCTTTCAGCTGGGGAATGACGATCTTCCAGTACACGCGGGGCATGTAGGCGCCGTCCAGCTTCGCCGCGTTGATGATGTTGGTGGGCACGTTCTTGATGGCTGCAAGGAAGATCACCGCCACATAGCCCGAGAACTGCCAGACCATGACGATCATGATCGAAACCATGATCAGTTCGCTGTTCGTCCACAGGATTCCGCTTGTATCCACGCCGAACATGGCAAAGAAGCTCTTGATGATGCCGCCGTCGCCGCGGTACATCTGCACCCAGATGACGCCGGTCACGACGAAAGACAGCGCAAAGGGCAGCAGGATCAGCGTCCGGAACACGGAGGTGCCCCTCAGCCCGTGGTCCATGACCAGGGCAATGCCCAGGCCCAGCAGCAGGCAAATGGGAATGATGGTGAAGAGCAGCAGGGTGTTCTTGACGGCGTTCCAGAAGACCGGACCGTTCGTCTCGTCGAACATCTTCGCATACTGGCCGAAGCCGCCCCAGCCGTAGCTCGGGAGGATCGCGCCGTCTTCCCAGTCGGAGACGGACACCCAGATGTTCCAGCCGATGGCCACGTAGACAAAATAGATCAGCAGGAACGCGGGGATGATCAGCCAGACCAGCGGGTGCTTCCTCAGGAAAGCCCGGATCGTGCTGTTGAACGCGTAAGCCATGATGAGGGCCAGGATCGCCACGCATCCGAGAATAAACCAAGCAAGGTTTTTCCCGAACCAGGATGACATGTTCTGCCAGAAGACATCCGAGCTTGTGGCATCCTTTGTCGTCCCTTTCCGATCGCGGTAAAGCGTCAGGATGCTGTCCTCAAAGACATACTTGCCCGTGTCCTCGTACGCTTCCCCGTCGGCGTCCAACGTGTGGAAGTAGTACGTGCCGTCCGTGTGGAAGACGATTTCCGCGGTCTCGGACTTGCTGGTGATTTTGTAGTCTTCCGTGCGCTCAGTGTCCGCGCTCAGCATGTCCAGCGCCTTGATTTTCTTGAACTCCTCAACGCGATCTTCGCCCGTCTCCGGGTCCGTCACGTCAAGGTAGTAGTCCACCGCGACGCTGTTCTTGCCTGGCTTGGCGGCCTGGAACGTTCTGTCGTGAGCCGCCGGCTCCCCGGACTGATCAGCCGCCGGCGCGGGCAGGTTGGCATGAATGATCGAATACACGCCAAAGCCCACCAGCAGGATGGGAATGATGACCAGGAGATGGTGTTTCTTTCCCAGCGCCTTCCGCAGCTTCGGTGAGAACATGTACACAAGGACGATGATCAGGATGACTCCGATGATGACCCAGAAGCCGCCCCGGTCCTTGAATGTCATGTTGTAGAGGTTGGTAAAAAACGTTGGAAATGTACCCATGAGCAACGCTCCCTCTCAAGAGAGCCCGCACAGGCGCGGCTTCCCGTGCCTGCGCGGGCTCTTTTTCGTCTCGCTTACTCCTCGTAGCTCAAGCCCCAGCCGTACTCGTACAGCGGGTTTTCCAGGTCGAAGGAGACGTCGCCGCTCTGGCGGTTGACGGACTCCATGTCCCTGGGGAACTGCATGGGGGTCTTGCCGGTGGGATTGTTCAGGCCGAACAGGGTCTCCGCGATGGCGATGCCGCCCTGCTGTCCGGGATAGTACGCCTCGAGGATGGCGTCGGTGTTCTCGTCGCACCAGGTCAGGATGTAGGGCCGGCCGCCGGTGACCACGGTGATGATCTTGCCGCTGGTGTTGGCCTTCACGGCCTCGAGGATCTCCTGCTGAGAGGGCGTGATCTCGAGGGTGGCATAACCCCACGGCGGATCATGCTGGTAGCTGGGCTCGCCCACGGACACGATGACCACGTCCGCTTCCTTGGCGGCCTCGGCGATGGCTTCCACGTCGTCGGAGATGTAGACGACCTTGTCGTTTTCACCGGCGTATTCCGCCACGGCAGCCGCGATGGTCAGGCCTTCCTGGGAGGAGGACCAGCCGCCCACCAGGGAGTCCATGTCACCGGCGCGGGGGCCGCAGACCAGGATGGTCTGGCCGGCGTTGGGGGTCAGGGGCAGCGCGCCGTCGTTCTTGAGCAGGGTCATGGCCTTCCGGGCCGCTTCCAGGTTCAGCGCGGTATGCTCTTCATTGCCCACGAAGGACACGGCATACTCCACGTCGCAGTAGGGATTCTCGAACACGCCCAGCTCGAACTTGGCCTTCACGATGCGGGTGGCAGCGGCGGTGAGGATGGCCTCATCGATCTTGCCGTCGGCCGTCATCTCCTCCATCTGGTCGATCAGACGGATGGACTCGCCGCCGATGCCGTCCACACGGCTCTCGGTGACGCCGATGATGATAGCTCTCTCATCGGAGACTTCCTCGCCGGTCATGGTGCCCAGGCCTTCCTGAATGGCCCAGATCATGCCCCAGTCGGTCTGGATGATGCCCTCAAAGCCCATCTGCTCGCGCAGGAGGTCCTGCAGGGCCGCCTTGGAACCGATGGCGCTGTTTTCCATGTCCAGGGCCAGCGGCACGGAGTAGTAGGGCATCACGGAGCCCACGTTCACCTCGATGGCGGCATAGTAGGGCTTCAGGTGGATCTGCAGGGTATCCTCATCCGCCACGATGGGAGAGGTGTCCTTGCCGTCCATCTGGGGGCCGGCGCCGGGGAAGTGCTTGATGCAGGCCACGATACCGTCGGGATTCAGGCCGTCGGCGCCGTTCTGGAAGGCGACGATCTGGGCCTTCACCATCTCGGTGACCAGGTCGGGATCCTCGCCGAAGGTCTCCATCACACGGCCCCAGCGGGGTTCGGAGGCGATGTCGGACTCAGGGCTCAGGGTCATGCGGACGCCGATGGCGATGTGCTCGTCCCGGGCGATCTCCGCCAGCTTGACCACCAGTTCCTCATCCCGGGTGGCGGCCAGAGCCAGGTTGTGGCCGGTGACCGTGGCGCCGGTGACGTAGGACAGGCCGTGGACGGAGTCCATGGAGACCAGCACCGGCACGCCCAGCCGGCTGGCCTCGGCGTATTCCTGCACGGCGTTCATGGTTTCCGCGGCGGTCTGCACACTGTTGAGCTCACGGATCAGCAGCATGCCGATACCGTACTCGGTGCAGTACTTCTTCAGATAGGGAGCGATCTTGCCGTCCGCCCGGGGCAGATAGGTGGGGTGCTGCATCTGGGCGATCTTTTCGCGGACGGTCATCTGGCCCACCAGGTCCTCCGCGCGGGTGGCGGCATCCAGGCGCCAGTCTTCGTAGGGATCCAGTTCGCCGTTATCATTCAGGTCGATGAACTGGTAGCCTTCAACTTCGATGAGTTTCTTCACGCGGGGATTGAGTTCAGGCTGCTCAAGCCTTTCTTCCTCCGCCAGTGCGCCGGGCACCATGGTCAGGATCAGCGCCAGCGCGCCCAGAAGGGCGACGCCCTTTTTGAGCCAATTCTTAGTCAACAAGATCCCAGTCTCCTTTCACTCCGGCTTCTTTGAGGATGTTCACGATGCGGTTGGCATAGTACGAAGCGTCATGGTTGGTGGAAGTGGCATACTCCTGGATCTGGGTCTGGAGGCTGGTGGAAGCGCTCCAGGGCATCGCGGTGCCGTGGGTGATGCTGGGGAACACCTTGATGCCGTCGCTCATCAGCTGATCCTTGAAGTGAAGGGTCAGCTCGTTGTACACGGAATCCGGGGTGTCGGAATAGGGAGAGATGGACTCCTTCAGGGAGGAGAAGGAAGCCTGAACTTCCGGGGTGGACACGTTGTAAGCCCAGCGCACGCCGCCTTCCACGTCAGCGGAGTCGTTGCTGACCACGAAGCCGTCCACGCACATGCCGAACCATCCCGCTGTGCCGGGGAAGGTGAACACGCCGAAGTCCTTGCCGTACACCTGGCCCATGCTGGTCATCAGCGGCTGCACCCAGGCGCCCATGATCTGCATGGCGTAGGTGCCGTTGACCATGGAGCCGGTGGTGTAGTACCAGTCACGGCTGTTGTGATCCGGCGCCACATAGTTCATCAGCTTGGTGTAGTTTTCCAGGACCTTCGTCAGGTCTTCGACATTGTAGTTGCCGTTGATGAAGTCCTCGTAGATCTGGGGATCGGTGCCCAGCATGATGTTCTCGAACACCTGGCAGGCCGGCCAGCCCTTCTGATCGCCCAGGTCCAACGGATAGGTGCCTTCAGGCATCTTGGCGGCCAGTTCATCGCAGATGGCCCAGAACTCATCCCAGGTGATGTCCTCGTGATCCGGAATGGCCACGCCATACTTTTCAAACACGTGAATGTTGTAGAAGATGACGTTGGTCTTGTGGATGCCGATGGGTACCACATACCGGCTGCCGTCGGAAGCCGTGCACATGTCCAGCAGGCCGGGCAGAGCGCGCTCCTCCAGTTCGGCGACCTCCCAGAGCCCGTCGAGGTTCAGGAGCAGGTCGGACTGCAGATAGGGCTCGATCTCCTGGCCGGGGTGAGCCTGGAAGGCTTCCGGGCTCTTGCCGGTCTGCTGCAGCACCTTGACCTTCATGACCATGGCGCCGCCGGCGCCGCCGGGAATGGCGTTGGACCGCGCGTCGATGTCGCCGTAGACTTCCTTGAAGCCCGCCACGACGCTCTCAATGGCGTCCTTCTCGCCGCCGGCCGTCCACCAGTGGTACACGTTCACGGTGCCGCTGGCATCGGTTTCCTCGACGATGTACTCGAAGTCCAGGTCGTCGGCGTCAATCTTCTCGTGCTTGGCCGCCATGGCGCCGAAGGGCACGCACAGCGCCATGATCAGCGCCAGGACCAGCGGGATCAGTCTCCTCATGTTCATGGACATGTTCCTCCTCTATCTTTTACTCTCCGCGTGCTCTCCGCGGTTTTATTCTTCCACGAAGGTCAGGGTTGCCCAAAGGCTGGGGTTGTTGTCCACGTCATGCATCTCGGGCTTGCGGTCGCGGCCGTCCAGCTCGGAGGAGAACTGCATCCGCAGGGAGTGGATGCCGGGGCAGGGCAGGTCGACGTCCAGGATGGAGAAGTCAAAGCCGATGGTCACGCCGGCCGCTGGCACCAGCTGGGGAATGTTCTTATTGCTCAGGTTGTGCAGCGGGATCTTGCTCTCCCACACGATGCCGCCGTCGATCTGGGCGATGGCTGCCTCGTAGTCGTCGAACACCACCTCGTCGCCGTACTCGCCCTGGGTGTCCCAGCCCTTGGTGTCGGCGATCATCTCGCGGTCAATATAGTTGAAGAATTCGTACTCGCCCTTGTAGCCGTAGGCACTCTGCACGATGCGCCAGTCGGTGGCGGTGTACTCGGTCCGCTCGGGGTCCGCCTCGGGGTCGGTGGAGAGGAAGAAGATCACGGCGTCCAGCTCGTCCAGCGGGAAGCCCTCGCGGTACACCAGGGGGGTGTCGTCCAGAATCTTCATGGCGATGTAGAGATTCTCTTCATCCCACATCACATAAGCTTCCATGGCGCAGTCTTCTTCGCCGTCCCAGTGCTCGATCTGGTCGATGATCTGGTTGAGGGTGTTGATCTTGAGGCACCTGGAGGTGTCCCACTCACTCAGGTCGCCGTCGATCACGACTTCCCCGGCTTTGGGCGCTTCCAGGTTCTTGTCGCTGTACGCCAGCGCGGAAGCGGCGAGGCTCAGCGCCATCGCCACCGTCAGGAGCAAAGCAATCCATTTCTTCATTTGACATATCCTCCTTTTCGTGCGGGCTTGGGAATCTGCCCCGCCTCAGTCAGACCTATTGTAACAAGCCGGAGCGGACCGTATACGCAAAGATACAAAACGCGGAACGGAAAAAAACCAGCAAACAGGGGGATAGTTGGAATATCCGGCACCAACGGGGGGAATATCCGACACAAGCGGGCTTTTCAACCCATCAACGTCTTTTCACAGGCTCCCGTTTTGTGCTATAATTTCGTATCCTCACACGGGGGTGTTCGCGTTGAAACTGAGTCTGAAAATCGTGCTGATCTTCTCCGCCCTCATGCTGCTGGCGCTTCTGATCCTTTCCTCTTACGCCGCCAACTCATCCATTCAGGGCGCCAGAGCCTTCACGGAAACGCGTTTCCGCAACATGAGCGCCAGCATCGAGCGGGATCTGCTGCAGGATCTCGACATGATGGAGATGACCGTGCGGGAACTGACGGAGAACACGACCTTCATGTCAGCGCTGAATCAATTGGTGCGGGACAACAGCGATGAACAGGAAATGGCCTACAAAGCCGGCAAAATCGCCGTCGAGCAGCTCCTCCAGTCCCCCCTTGTGGAGAGCTTTTACCGCGTGACCTTTTATACAAGAGACGGGGATTTCCTGACGACATACGTCGACGCGACGGACAGGGATTACACGCTGCTGCCGAGAACCGACGAAGCGATCGCCGCGATCTCCGCCATGGCCTGGATGGATGAGGCGGACAAAACGGACAAGCTCGTCATCCTGGCCCCCCACGAGGATGCCTTCTGCGTCAACCGCAAGGTCAGCGTGTACGGCATTGCGCAGCGAATCAAATACAGCGGCGAAGTCATCGGTTATCTGGAGATTTCAAACCTGCTGGATGAACTGGAGCGCATCACATCATTTATTGACGATGAAGGAATCTGCGTGGAACTTTACTTCGATGACGGCGAGTCCGTCTATCAGAGCCAGCCGGTTGACTGGACCTGGCCGAGAGTATTGGAAAAAGACGCGTTCATCACAGTCAACACCGGCGAGAACAGCAGCCGTGTGGTATTCAGCACTCACATCAACAGCCTCGGAATGCAGCTGTATATCAGCCAGGACAACACGGCCATCGAGAAGAGCAACTATCAGCTGTCCTTTGCGATGTTTCTGCGGGCTCTGTACATCGTCCTGCCGGCCCTGGCCCTGATCATCGCCGTATCCATCGGGCTCACCGCCTCCATCCGCAAGCTGACCCGAAAGATGCGGCAGCTTCCGTCGGACAAGATCCTCCGGCTGAAGAACGATGAGTTTCAGTCCCTTCTGGCCCCGGTCACCTCGCCGCGGGACCACGAGACCCGTGAGATGGAGAACGCGTTCAATCAGCTGATGATCCGTCTGCGGGAAGGCGCCTCCAACGAGATCGCTCTCCGGGAGGGGACGCTGCAGGCCCAGTTCAACGCGCTGCAGACCCAGATCAACCCGCACTTCATCTACAACACCCTGAACATCATCAGCGCGCGTTCCATGGAAAACGGCAATTACGACGTGATCGAGATCTGCGACCAGTTTGCCCAGATGCTCCGGTATTCCACGGACACCCGCTCCCGCACCGCCACCATGGCGGAGGAGATCGAGAACGTCCGCAACTACCTGATGCTGGCCAAAGCCCGGTATGAGGACAACCTGGACTTCTTCATCGATGTGCCGGAGAACCTCAACAGCATCGTTGTGCCGAAGCTGACCCTGCAGCCATTGGTGGAAAATGCCATGATCCACGGCTTTGACGGGAGCAATGTCCTGCGCAGGCTGTTCCTGACGGGCCAGATTCAGGACGGGCAGCTGATCCTGGAGATCCGGGACAACGGAACCGGTTTCGACGACACCATGCTGGAAAGCCTCCGGGACCGGATCCGGGAGATCGAGGAGGACAAGCTGACCGTCGAAACCGCCGGCGGCCACATCGGCCTCATCAACACCTGCCTCCGGCTCCACTATTACAGCGGCGGCCAAATGCACATGAGCATCCGCAATGACAACGGCGCGGTCATCACCCTAACCATGCCCTGCGGCGACGATCCCGCGGGAGAACAGACAAAGGAGAAGTGACGGATATGAAAAAAGAACCCGGATACGGATCGGCACGCCGGGGCGGTCTCGCCGGATTGTGTTTTCGCGTCCTGCCGATCCTCCTTGCGCTGTTCCTCTGCCCCGCGGCGGCCCTGGGAGAAGAGCCCTCGCTGGAAGCCTTCGATTTCGGTTTCGCGCCGGGAGGTGATTTCGGGGAGGATCCCGGCTTTCCCACGCTGACGGAGGAGCAGTTCGCGGTAGACGACCTGCCGGACGGGATCCTGGAAGCGTCGGATCAGCCCGGGCGGGTGGAGAAAGTCCGCTACATCCTGGAGGGCGAGGAGCGCCAGGTGAAATCCGCCATGGTCTACCTTCCCCGGGGATATGACGAATCCGGCGAACGGTATAACGTGCTCTACATCCTCCATGCTGCCAGCGGCAGCCCGAAAAACTATCTGGATACCGACCGGGCCACTCCCTTCCAGTGCCTGCTGGACCACATGATCGCCGAAGGCCGTCTTCAGCCGCTGATCGTGGTGGCGGCCACGTACTACCCCTCCGAGGGCTTTACCCAGTTCCTGCCTCTGGAAAAGCAGGTGGAGGTCACCGCCGCCTTCCCCCAGGAACTGGTGGAGATCATTATTCCGACCGTGGAGGGCAAATACCGGACCTGGGCCGAATCCACCGACGCGGAAGGCATCCGGGCTTCCCGGGATCACCGGGGCGTGGCCGGCTTCTCCCTGGGCGGCGTCACCACCTGGTACGTATTCCTGCAGCAGATGCAGGCGTTCCGGTGGTTCATGCCTATCAGCGAGGCCAGCTGGGATGACGGCGAGGGCGGCACCGGCGGAATCTGGGACAGCGACGTCTCCGCCCAGGTGCTCTATGACGCCGTGGTCCAACAGGGCTACAGGAAGAACGATTTCCGCCTGTTCGTGGCCACCGGCACCGAGGATGAGGCCTTCGACGTTTCCACCAGCCAGATGGTCTCCCTGCTGGAGTACGCCGATCTGTTCAAGCCCGGCGACAACACCAGCTGCTCCATGATGATCGGCGGGACCCACACCATCACCGCGCTGTACACCTACCTGTACCACATCCTGCCGTCGCTCTTCTGACGCGCAGGCCGAACAGAACCGCTGTCCGCACCGGGCTATAAGGACAGCGGTTTTTCTCTTTCCCTTGCGACCCGCTGCGTTCGATTGCGCTGGTATTTTTCCGCGAGTTATGGTACACTGTGACAGCAGGGAAAAATGCCGGACCCTGCAACAATTCCCGTCCCTGATTCGTTATATGGTTGAAAGCCTGATCGCTTTCCGGTTTCGCCTGTCCACACACAACCCACACGCGAGGTGAAGATAGATGAAGAAGAACAAGTCCGTGCGCAAGCTTCTGGCGCTGCTGCTGTGTCTGGCCGCGGCCGCGCTGCTGCTGACCGCCTGTTATGTCCCTGCGGACGACAAGTCCACCCCCACGGGCCGTGTTCAGTCCACCGCCCAGAATTTCCAGACCATCGCGCCGTCTCCGACGCCGACACCCACCTGGGCGCCGACACCCACCCCCATCGTGATCACCCAGGCCCCGGCCTCATCCGCTCCGGGCACCGGGAGCGTCACCGCGCCCACGGCCACCCCGACGCCCGATGTCTTTGTCCCGGCCACGACCAAGCCGGTGATCACCAACCCGCCGGACGTGACCAGCGTCACCCCCACCCCCTACAGCGGAGGCAGCGTCACCACCCCGGCACCCACCGTCGGCCTCCTGAAGAGCGGCGCTTCCGGCAGTGAAGTCCGCCAGCTCCAGCAGCGGCTGAAAGATCTGGGCTATTATACGGGCAAGGTGGACGGCGATTTCGGCGCCGGCACCGAGCAGGCCGTCAAGGATTTCCAGAAAGCCAACGGCCTGAAGGCCGACGGCCAGGCGGGCGAGAAAACCCTGAAGGCGCTGAATTCCACCACCGCCGTCAAGGCCACCGCCACCCCGAAGATCACCGCCACGCCCAGGCCCACCGCCACCCCCAGGACCAACCTGTACCTCTCCCTCAACACCAAGAGCGACCATGTGAAAACTCTCCAGGATCGGCTGATCAAGCTCGGCTATCTCAGCGGCGTCGCCGGCAAGGTCTTCAACGGCCCCACGGAATACGCGGTCAAGGCGTTCCAGCAGCGGGCAGGGCTTGTACAGGACGGCACCGCGGGGCCCGAGACCCTCAAAGCCATCTATGCCAACAGCGCCCCCAAGGCAAAGCAGCTGGCCGCCACCACCGGCGAATCCCTCTACGAGGGTGAAAAGGGCGAAGGCGTCCGGGCCATGCAGCGCCGGCTGAAAGAACTGGGTTATCTCACCGGCTCGGTGGACGGCAGTTACGGCAGCGCCACCGCCGCCGCGGTTCGGTCCTTCCAGAGCGCCAACGGCCTCAAGGCCGACGGGATCGCCGGCACCGCCACCCTGAACAAGCTCTACGCCGGAACCGCCGTGCCTGCCGGCAGCGCCTCCGCCGCCAGCGGCGCGAAGGTCACCGCCTCCACCGGCTCCCTGGAGCAGAACACCACCGGCAGCGACGTGAAGCGGCTGCAGAACCGTCTGAAGGAGCTGGGCTTCTACCGCGGCAAGGTGGACGGCACCTACGGACCGGACACCGTCACGGCAGTCATGAACTTCCAGAAGAGCCGCAACCTGACCGCGGACGGCAAGGCGGGCCCCACCACCCTGGCCGCCCTCTACAGCGATAACTACACGGTCAGCTACACCATGCTGACATCCGGCAGCACCGGCAACAGCGTCAAGACCCTGCAGTACACCCTCTACGAACTGGGCTACTACAAGGGCTCCGTGGACGGCACCTACGGCAGCGGCACCATCGCCGCCGTGAACGCGTTCCAGTCCCGGAACGGCCTCCCCGCCACCGGCATCGCCGACAGCAAGACCCAGGAGGTGCTGTACTCCTCCAAGGCCAAGGCCGCGCCTTCCGCCTCCGGCGGCAAGTTCACCACGCTCCGCCTGGGCGACTCCGGCGAGGACGTGATGGAGATGAAGGACGTGCTGCTGCAGCTGGGTTACAAGCCCAGCACCGGCAACGACAAGTTTGACGCCGCCACCGAGCGGGCTGTCCGGGAATTCCAGGAGCGCAACGGTCTGGCCGTGGACGGCGTCGCCGGCAGCGACACCCTGGAAGCCCTCTACTCCGAAAGCGCCATCGGCAAATAAACCCATGAACTCAAAAACACCGGCCCCACAGCGGAGGCCGGTGTTTTTCCGTTTGTTTCTCTTTATTCCAGCACGGCGGCCGCCATGCTTTCCTCGTCCTTCGTGCAGCGGCGGGTGTGCAGGACGGGCAGATCCCGCAGTTCCCGGACCTGCCTGGGCACCGGAACGCCGGAGAGCTTTTCCAGTTCATCGGCGCAGGCAAATGCGTCCAGGCCCTTCACGGCCTCCGCCCCCTTCAGGGCCCCCAGCACGTCCGCACAGAACTTGTAGGGGCTGGCGGTGGAGACGATGACGGTGGGCGTGTGGTCGTTGGTCTCCTGGCGGTAACGCTCCAGGACGCTGACCGCCACGCCCGTGTGGGGATCCACCACACAGCCGGTCCTGCGGAAAAGGCTCCGGATGGCTCTGGCCGTCTCCACGTCGTCCGCACAGCCGGCGCCAAAGCTCTTCCAGACCGCTTCCATCCGCTGCTCGCCGATGGAATAGCTGCCGGATTCCTTCAGCTGCCGCATCCAGACGGACACAAGCTCCCCATCCCGATCCGCCACCTCGTAGAGCAGCCGTTCCAGGTTGGAGGAGACCAGGATGTCCATGGAGGGGGACGTCGTCTTGAAGAAGAACCGGTGCGTGTTGTAGATGCCGGTGCCGAAGAAATCCGTCAGGACCCGGTTGCGGTTGCTGGCGCAGATCAGCCTGTTCACCAGCAGGCCCATGTTCCGGGCATACCAGCCGGCCAGGATGTCGCCAAAGTTCCCCGTGGGCACCACAAAGTTCACGCTCTCCCCCGCCGCGATGGCCCCGGAGGCCATCAGATCGGCGTAAGCGCTGAAGTAGTACACCACCTGGGGCACCAGGCGGCCGAAGTTGATGCTGTTGGCGGAGGAAAGCACGCGGCCGCGGCGGTGCATGGCTTCCGCGAAGGATTCGGAGGCAAACAGCGCCTTGACGCCGGTCTGGGCGTCGTCAAAATTCCCCTCCACCGCGATGACCCGGGTGTTGTTTCCGCCGGTGGTGGTCATCTGGAGTTTCTGGACGTCGCTGACGCCCTCCTCCGGATAGAACACGGTGCAGCTGGTGCCCGGAACATCCCGGAATCCCTCCAGGGCCGCTTTGCCGGTGTCTCCGCTGGTGGCCACCAGAATGCTGATCTCCCGCTGCTCGTTCGCCTTGCGCGCCGCCTGCCGGATCAGGTGCGGCAGGATCTGCAGTGCTATATCCTTGAAGGCCAGGGTGGGGCCGTGGAAGAGCTCCAGCAGCCAGGTCTCGTCGGTCAGCTTCCGCACCGGGGCGATGGCCGGGTCGTCAAAGCGGTCGGGCGAATAGGCAGCCTGGGCGGCATCTGCGATCTCCTGAAGGGTGTAATCCTCCAGGAAAAGCGAAAGCACCGCCACGGCGCGCTCGGGGTAGGTCTTCCCCATAAGGCCGGAGATCCAGGCGCGGTCCACCTGGGGGAACATGGCCGGCGCGTAAAGGCCGCCGTTGGGGGCCAGACCAGTCAGGATGGCCTGGGACGCCGTCACGGCGGCGCCGCCGCGGGTGGATAGATACGACATGGGACATTCCTCCGGATCGAAAAATGAGAGGCGGCAGGCTTTGCTGCCGCCGCGTTTGTCTCAGATCAGATACTTCGTGACATGTTCCGGCAGGTCCGCGGGGTCCGCGGAGATGGAGAGGACAAAGTTGACGCCGTGCTTCGTGGACAGTTCCTCCATGGCGTCGAACAGCCAGGGAGCGCTGGCGAGATCGGTCTTGCAGAGTTTGACGAAGGCGTCGATGAAGATCCAGCTGATATCGAAGTTCTGGCTCAGCATCCCGGACAGGAAGCCGAGGAACATTTCCGCCGTGTGGACGTGGTAATCGCCCGCGTTGATGAAGCGGACCTTGTGGTCGATGTCGAACATGTAACGGTTATCGTCATCCAGGAAAACCACGTCGCCCGCGGTTTCATGGGCTGTCTGGTTGGTCATGTCGATCAGGCGCTTCGTTTTGCCGGAACCCTTCTTGCCCGCAATGATCTGAATCATGGGAATCCCCTCCTCAGAGATTTTGTGCTGCCTGAATTATAACCGATCCGGGAGACTTTTGCAAGCCCGATTCCCGCTTTCGTGGCAGAAGCGAAGAATCTCCTCCGGGACGATCGTCTCCGGAAGCCTGTCCCGCAGCATCCGGGACGGCCCGGGGTATTCCTTCAACGACAGGACCACCAGGGCCGCCATGACCCGGGCGCCCTCCCGGCTGAAGTGGGTGTGATCCTCCAGACCGTCCGGGTAATCCGGGTGCGCTCCGGGCCGGAGGTTCACAAACAGTTCCGCCGTTTTCTCCTGCCCCAGGGTCAGGAAGAGTTTCCGGCTGCTCAATTCCAGGTCCACCAGCGGGACCCGAAGCCTCGCCGCGGTCTTCCGCACCGCGGGGGCGTACTCTCCGTGGGTGTAGAGCAGGGAGGTCTTTCCCGCGAAATAGCGCCTGGAGACCGGGGTCACAAGGATGGGACGAGCACCGCGCTCCCGGGCGGTCCCGCAGAAGAAGGCCAGGTTTTCCGCAAAGCCGATCCAGGGATCCGTGTGCCGGTCGTCGTCCTTCTCGTCGTTGTGGCCGAACTGGATCAGCAGCCGGTCGCCACGGCGCATGCCCTCGCGCACCGGCTCGAACCGCCCCTCCCGCAGGAAACTCAGGGTGGAGCAGCCGCCTTTCGCATAATTGTACACCGGGATGTCCTCCCGGATAAACCCCGGCAGGGCCTGGCCCCAGCCGAAGTGGATCTCATGGCCCGATTCCACGGTGGAGTCCCCGATGAGCCAGACGGAAGGTGTCATCCGCGGTCCTCCTCCGTGTCAGTAGATGCCCGCCATGGCCTGGCTCAACGCGCCCATGGCCGAGAATATCTCGGTCTGGCTGTAAGCCGGGCGGGACAGGACGGCCTCCAGATTGCCGATGGCGTTCTGGATGGCGTAGGCCTGGGGGGAATACGGGTCCAGGGTGGCCAGGACGCCCTGGCCGGCGCTGATCAGGCTGCGGGCGTCCGCCGCGTAGGCCAGACCGGAGGTATCCGCCACGGGATCCGACGGGACGTAGTAATCCGAATGCAGGGTGCAGACCTGACCGCCGGTGTTGGAGGACAGGGTCAGATACTTCCGGATGGTGTCCTCGTAACCGGTGTTGAGGAACTGGTACAGCGGATGACCCACCGGGATGGTGATGACGCTGCGGGCCGCGGTGTTGGTGCAGTAGGGCCCGGCCGTCATGCCGCTCTCGACGCAGATCCGCTCCGTGGTGTGCATCATGCAGCTCTCGGTGGGCTGGGTCCCGTTCTTCCAGTAGTCCGTGGTGACCCCGTAGTCTTCATCCGCCCGGCAGGCATCGGTAGCCAGCAGGCCGGACACCTTGCAGGTGGTGACCTTCACCAGGCCGTACTGGCTCGGATCGCCGCTCAGGATGTCCCTGCCGGGCAGGCCTTTGTGGATCTTGGCCATATAGGCCTGCCAGAGGGGCGCCGCCGCGTTGGAGCCGGTGGTTTTGCCGGAGAGGGCTTTGTAGTTGTCGTGGCCGACCCACAGGCAGGAGGCATAGTAGCCGGTGACCCCCGCGAAGGTCACGCCCTTCTGGTCGGAGTTGGTGCCGGTCTTTCCCGCCACGGTCTGGCCGGAGATCTTGGCCTTGGTGCCGGTGCCGCCGCTGACCACGTCCTTCAGCATGTCGACGATCATGTAGGCCGTGGAAGCCTGGAAGACCTGCCGCCGCTCCTGGTGCGCCATGCCGTCCCAGACCACGCGGCCCTCGCTGTCCTGGATGCCCAGCACGGACACCGGAGAGAGGTACACGCCGCCGTTGGCCAGCGTGCCGTAGGCCACCGCCATCTGGAGGGGCGTGATGCCGCTGGAGCCCAGGGTCACGCCGAAGGGGGTGGCGTCGATATGGCTGTCGTCCACGCCCATGCGGTGGAGGTAGTCCACCGCCGTCGGCACGCCCACGATGGTCATCATGGTCTGGGCCGCCGCGGTGTTGTAGGATTTCTGCATGGCGGTCCGCAGCGTCACCGGTCCGGTAAAGCTGGAGCCGCCGTAGTTCTTGGGATAGCTGTCCTTCCGCTGGTTGTTCTTCCAGCCCGCGATGGGCAGCGGCATGTTCATGACCACGCTGGCCGGGGAATACCCCTTCTCCAGCGCCGGCGCGTAGACCGTCAGCGGCTTGATGGAGGAGCCCACGGGCATCTTCATGTCCGTGGCGCGGTTCAGGGTTTTCCGGGCCGTGGGCTCGTCCCGGCTGCCCACGATGGCCTTCAGCTGGCCGTTGTGATAGTCCAGCACCACCGCCGCGGCCTGGGGCTCGGGGATCTCCGTATAGGTGCCGTCCCCGTTGGAAGCGCGGTACGTCTTGTCGGCGGGATCGCTCAGAGCGGGATACTGCGTCCAGTTGGCCAGGGTCTCCTGGACCGCGGTCTGGATGGCCGGATCCAGGGCCAGCTGGACCTTGTAGCCTCCCGTGCGGAATTTGCTCTCCATGGCGCTCCGGTTGGCCGGCGTGTTTTCCAGCCCTTCCAGCTGCAGGAAAATATCCACCACTTCGCTGACCGCGTATTCCACGTAGTGCGCGTAGGGATACATGGAGTCCCCGGCGGAAGGGTCCGACACCAGCACATTGGCCGTGGAGGTGTCCAGGGCCGCCCGATATTCCGCCTCCGTGATGTACTCGCACTCATACATTCTGCGCAGCACATAGTCCGTGCGGTCGTTGGTGATCCGCACGTAGTCCACGCCTTCTTTCTCGCGGGTATAGAAATTCCTCCGGGGGTTGTAGTAGTACGGACTGTTGCCCAGACCAGCCAGCATGGCGCACTCCCGCAGGCTGAGATCTCCCAGCTCCTTGCCGAAGTAGCCCATGGCGGCCACCTTCACGCCGTAGTAGCTCTCCCCCAGCCAGATGGTGTTGAGATAGCTCTCCAGAATGTCGTTTTTGGCGCTTCGCTTGGCCTTCACCGCGGCAGCCTGGCTGTTCATGCCCTGCCGGACATACTGTTCTTCGTAGGTCTGCGTCAGGGTCTGCTCCAGTTCCATAGCCAGATAGGCTTCCTGGATCTTCCGCTTGTAGCTCTGCTCAGAGGAGAGCTGCGTGTTCTTGATGAGCTGCTGGGTGATGGTGGAGCCGCCCTGGGTGGAGGAGCTGGACATGTTGGACACAAAAGCGCCGGCGATGCGCTTCACGTCCACGCCGTTGTGCTCGTAAAACCGGGCGTCCTCCACCGCCACAAAGGCATACTGCAGGTTCTTGGGCATGGCCCCGAGCGCGACCACGACGCGGTTCTCGATCCCCTTGTACGCCGTGATCAAGTCCCAGTTGCAGTCATAAATGAACGACGTCTGGTCCTGCTCGTCCAGGGATTTGGTGTCCAGGACCGGCGCCGTCTCCACATAGCTCTTGGCCACGCCCGCCAGCACGCCGGCGCCGGCCACCGCGGCCAGCAGGACCAGCACCGCCAGCACCTGAACGGAGCGCACGGCCACCGTGAGGACGAAGTTCGGCTTCCGCTCCCGCTTCTTGAAGATGGAATGGCGCTCGTACTCCGCGTCATCAAGAACGCGCCCGTCCTGAAGCTCCTCTTCGTCTTCCCGGTATTCCGGGGCGGCATCGTAGTATTCCGAGTCCCCTTCCTCCGGGGACAGCCATTCCTCCGGCTCCTCGCCCCTCGTTCTGCGTCTCGACATGGATGTCCTCCAATCCGCTCTGATCGGCCGCCATGGATGATTCACCCATCAAACGACCTTGACCGCGGTTTTCTTCCCCGGTCAGCCCAGGGTGAGGGTTTCTCCGGCATGGATCGTCACGCAGTCCTTCCCCGTCTGCGCCCACAGGTCCGTGGCCGTTGGGTTCATGACGGTCCGCCCGTCGGCGGAGATCCGCAGGCTGCGCCAGGCCTCGCAGTAATCGTGTACCGCGATGTTGGTGGCGTACCAGATGTCGTCCCGGCCGCCCATCCTGTCGGCAAAGCGCCGGATGATGTCCCAGTTGTCCGCCGCCTCAAACTCATAGGCGTGGCCCCACATGTAGAACATAACGCTGCGGAACCATCCCTTCTCCTCCAGGAAGCGGTCGCAGAGGGCGTCCAGCTGGGGATCCGCGTGATGGCAGGTGGGCCGGAGCCGCAGCCAGTTCTGCGGAAGGGAAAAGTCATGGCTGGACTCCACCGTGCGGCAGTAGACGATGCCGCAGGCCGCCAGCGCCTTCACCGTCTCATCGCTGTATGTGCCGTAGGGGTACGCCGCGCCCCGCACCAGTCCGCCGAACATGGCCTCCAGGTTGGCCCGGTCCGTGTTGATCTCGCGGATCATCTCGTTGACCGGCAGCGTGGTCAGGTCCGGATGGGTCAGGGTGTGGACCGCCACCTCGTGATGTCCGCGGTACAATTCGGTCACCGCAGACGCGGGAAGACGGCGGTGGATCTGTCCGGCCGGCCACACGGTTCCCTCCGGCGGGAAACAGCCGCTGTTCAGGTTGAAGGTGCACAGGATACCGGCCTCATCCAGGATCCGGATCAGCTCCCGGTCCTGCTCCACGCCGTCGTCATAGGACAAGGTCAGGGTCTTCGGCTTTCCGCCGGGGAAACGCATCATCAGCATCGGTCTGCCTCCCTTTGCATTCATGTTCGTTTTGATTATATCACAGCGCGCCGTGTTTGTCATCCGCAAGCGGAAGATTCCCCCGTTTTTCAGCCATCCGGGCTATATCGCATCGTTTTGCAAAAATGCGTACTATTGTTCCTCAATGTCCTCGGATTTGTGGAATATGTCCACACATTTGACTGAATATGACAAATCTCTTTCGCAATTTTGTTGTTTTACCGTTGACAATTCCCGACAAATCATATAGGATATAGATTGCTGGTTTGCAAACCATCATGACATGAAACTGACGAGGTGTATACCAATGCCAAAAGAAAAAAAGAAGATGCTGATCCTGGCCATCCTCAGCATCCTGAAGAACGGGACCGACGCGGATCACCGCATCCGTCAGGCGGAGATCATCAGCCGGCTGGCGGCGGATCACCATCTGTCCGCCACCCGGAAGAGCGTGCGCAAAAACCTGGGGGATCTGCAGGAAGCGGGCTACCCGGTGGTGTTCCGCAAGGGCTGGTACTATGAACATGAGCTCACCCCCGCGGAGCTTGACTTCATGATGGACTCCGTCATGGGCTCCGGGATCCCCGCGTCCCAGCGCGAGGTGCTGCTGGCAAAGCTCGGCAAACTGGGCGGCAGCTTCTACAAGCCCAATGTAGGCACCGGCGCGTCCCGGCCCGCCAATCCCCAGTATCTATACACCCTGGAGATCATTCACGCCGCCATCGGCGAGGGGGTCCAGGTCTCCTTCAAGTACGGCGATTACGACGTGGACAAAGAGCTCCATCCGCGGCAGGATGACGAGGGCAAGTCCAAGTTCTACAAGGTAAACCCCTATCGCGTCGCCGTCGCCAACGGGCGCTGCTACCTCATCTGCAACGTGGACAAGTATGATACCCTGTGCCACTTCAGGGTCGACCGCATCCTGGACATCCGCAAGCTCAAGGCCGCCGCGAAGCCCCTGGAGAAGCTCAGCGACACCGCGGACAATCTGGAGAGCGAGCAGTACATCCTGGAGCACCCGTACATGTACTCCGGCAAGCCCAAGAAGACGAAGATCATCGTGCAGCGGAGCCATATCAACGACGTGCTGGACTGGTTCGGCATGGATGTGCAATGCCAGGCGGTTTCAGACACCGAAGCCCTCGTCACCCTGACGGCGGAGCCCAAGTCGGTGGAATTCTGGCTCCGTCGCTACGCGGAATACGCCCGCCTGGCGGACTGATCCGGCCTGACGGATCCGAAAACGGCGTTTATCGCCGTTTTTCTTTGCGCCGTTCTGCGGAAAACCTTGACGAAACGGTCAATTCCGTGTACAATGAAGACAATCTGAACAAGGGAGGCGTTTCATATGCTTTACGAGAATAAGATCTGGGTCGGCACCGGCACAGAGGCCGTCTGTCTGCTCCCGGAAATGGCAAACCGTCACGGCCTGATCGCCGGCGCCACCGGCACGGGCAAAACCGTGTCCCTGAAGGTCCTGGCCGAGGGTTTCTCCGCCATGGGTGTTCCGGTGTTCCTCAGCGATGTGAAGGGCGACCTGGCCGGCATGGTACGGCCCGGCGAGCACTCCGCGAAGATCGCGGACCGGCTCTCCCTCTGCGGCGTGCCTTCCTTCCAGTACCGCACCTTCCCCACCGTGTTCTGGGATGTCTACGGCGAGGAGGGCCACCCGGTCCGCACCACCGTCAGCGAGATGGGGCCCCTGCTTCTCAGCCGCATGCTGAGCCTGAACGAAACCCAGGCGGGCGTGCTGAATATCTGCTTCCGCGTAGCGGACGACGAGGGCATGCTGCTGCTGGACCTCAAGGACCTGAAGGCCATGCTCGCCTATGTGGGTGAGAACGCCAAGTCCTACACCCTGAATTACGGCAACGTGTCCGCCGCCAGCATCGGCGCCATCCAGCGGGCCATCGCCGTGCTGGAGGACCAGGGCGGCAATCGCTTCTTCGGCGAACCCGCGCTGAACATCGCGGACTGGCTGAACAACGACGAGGAAGGCAACGGCAACATCAACATCCTCGCCTGCGACAAGCTGTTCATGAACCCCACCATGTACTCCACCTACATGCTCTGGATGCTTTCCGAGCTCTATGAGCTGCTGCCGGAGCAGGGCGATATGGCCAAGCCGCGCATCGTGTTCTTCTTTGACGAGGCGCATCTGCTGTTCAACAACTGCAGCAAGACCCTGCTGGAGAAGATCGAGCAGGTGGTCCGCCTGATCCGCTCCAAGGGCGTGGGCGTCTATTTCATCACCCAGAGCCCCTCCGACATCCCCATGACCATCCTCGGCCAGCTGGGCAACCGCATCCAGCACGCGCTCCGGGCTTACACCCCCCTGGATCAGAAGGCCGTCAAGACCGCGGCGCAGACCTTCCGCACCAACCCCGCCTTCGACACGGAGGAAGCCATCACCACCCTGAAGACCGGCGAAGCGCTGGTGTCCTTCCTGGACGAGCACGGCGCCCCCGGCATGGTGGACAAGGTCACGATCCTGCCGCCCCAGAGCTACATCGGCGCCATCTCCGAGGAGCTGCGCAAGTCCGTCATGGAGACCAGCCCCATCACCGGCCTGTACGAGGAGATGGTGGACCGGGAGAGCGCCTACGAGATCCTGGTGGGCAGCCTGCAGCGGGAACAGATCCCGGCCATCAAGCCCGAGGACATCCAGATCAGCACCGCCCAGCCCGCCGCACCCGCTCCCGCGCCGGCCGCCGCACCGGTGGCGCCGCCCGTGGCGAAGCCCCAGGGCTTCATGGTCTTCGATCCCGCCACCGGCAACTATGTCCAGCAGCAGCTGGAGACCATGACCCCGGTGCCCACCATCCAGGTGCAGCAGCCGAACCAGGTGGCCGTGCAGCAGCCCACGGTGGAGATGCCCGTGATGATCTACGACGCGGGCACCGGTCAGTACATCCAGAAGATGATGACCATGCAGCTGGATCCCACCACCGGCCAGTATGTCCCTGTGCAGCCCCAGGCCGCCGCGCCTGTGGATCCCAAGGAGGAAGCCGCCCGCAAGAAGGCCGAGGAGAAGGCTGAGAAGGAGCGCATCGCCGCCGAGCGCAGGGCGCAGGCGGACGCCCTCCGGGAGGAGCGCGCGCAGCGGGCCCGGTACAACGATTCCATCGTCGGCCGCATCCGCAACTCCGCCATCGCCACGGCGTCCCGGGAAGTGACCCGGTCCATCACCCGCGGCCTCATGGGCTCCATCACCGGCCTGTTCTCCGGCAAGAAGAAGTAATCCGACACAGCCATGAGGGGCAGAGCGGTTCAGCTCCGCCCCTTTTTTCACCGCCGGAAGGGAGAAGCATCATGGACATTGAGACAATCCTTCGTGAGATGACGCTGGAAGAAAAGGCGTCGCTTTGCCAAGGTTCCAAGCCCCTGCGCACAACCGCCGTGCCGCGGCTGGGCGTGCCCTCGATCGCGATGGCGGAAGGCGCCCACGGTCTCTGCATCCGGCAGCCGGGGTTGGGCGAGCCCTCGCCGGCCGTCTGCTTCCCCGCCGCCTCCGGACTGGCGGCTTCCTTTGACCGGGATCTGTCCCGGGAGGTGGGATCCCTCATCGGTCAGAGTGCGCTGGCGGAGCATCTGGAACTTGTGCTGGGCCCGCCGGCCGGCGTGACGCCCTCGCCCCTCAGCGGCCGGAACGCCGCGTTCTTCTCGGAGGATCCCCTGCTGTCCGCAGAGACCGCCGCCGCCTGGGTCCGGGGCGTGCAGGCCCAGGGCGTAGGCGCGGCGCTGAAGGTCTTTGCCGGAACGCATCCGGAAGCCGTGAATCAGACCGATGCCTGGGCTCTGGTGTTTTCCCGCGGCGAAGCCGACACACCCGGAGAGCGCCTCCGGGATGGTTGGAACGATCAGCGGCCGATCCTGGCCGACAGTGAAACCGCCGGCGATGGCGTCCGGGATCTGGAAGCCGGCCTGGACCTCCTCATGCCCCGGGACAGCGATGCCTTCGACCGAATGATCACGGAAGCCGTCCGAAGCGGCCGACTCAGGGAAAGCGTGCTGGACGCCGCGGTGCGCCGCGTCCTGACCCTGGTTCAGCACGTGACAGACGGGCCGAAAGAGCCGGAGGAATTCGACTGGGGCATGCAGCACCACCAGGCCCGGAAGATCGCCCGGGAAACCATGGTGCTCCTGAAAAACGACGGCGGCCTGCTGCCCATCACCGGCAACAAAAAAGTCGCCTTCATCGGCGCCTTCGCGGAGCAGTCGCGGTTTCAGCTCGCCGGTTCCGGCCGGGTCCGCTGCACGGAAACCCTCTCCGCCCTTCAAGCTGTCCGTTCCGTCAGCCGGGTCACCTATGCCAGGGGCTTTCCCATCGACCGCGATGAACCGGACCCAGACCTGGAGGCCGAAGCCGTGCGGATCGCCGCGGAGGCGGACATCGCCGTGCTGTTCCTGGGTCTGCCGGATGCCGCCGAATCCGAGGGGCCTGACCGGCGCGGCCTGAGCCTGCCCGCCTGCCAGGATCACCTGGTCGAAGCGGTCGCCGCCGTCCAGCCCCGTGTGGCCGTGGTGCTGCACAACGGCGGACCGGTGGAGATGCCCTGGATCCAACGCGTCCCCGCCGTGCTGGAAGCCGGGCTCAGCGGCCAGGCGGCGGGCGGCGCCATGGTGGACCTGCTCTTCGGCGCCGTCTCCCCCTGCGGCAAGCTGGCGGAGACTTTCCCCCTGCGGTTGGAGGACATCCCCGCCTTCCCCGGCACCGACGGCGGCACTCCATCCGGCGAGGATTTGTATACAGGCTACCGCCGATATGACAAACGCGGGCTTCCCGTCCTCTTCCCTTTCGGCCACGGTCTCACTTACACCAGCTTTACATACAGCCGCCTGCGCCTGTCCGCGGACCGCTTTGGCGGTAGCGCTGTCACGGCCAGTGTTGACGTGACCAACGCCGGCCGCTTCCCGGCCAAGGAGATCGTCCAGTTCTATGTCCGGCCCGTGAATCCCCGGGCGAGCCGCCCCGTGCGGGAGCTGAAGGGCTACGGCAAGCTCTTCCTCGCGCCGGGCGAGACCGGCACGGTCACCGTCACCCTGGACCGCAGCGCCTTCGCTCACTGGGACGAGATGACCCACGGCTGGCGGATCGAGGGCGGCACGTATGCCGTGGAAGCCGCCGCCTCCAGCCGGGACATCCGCTGCAGCGCGGACCTGGCCGTCCCGGCCTCCCCGTGACAACCCCATCACAAAACCTCCGGCAGGACCGCCCGCTCAGTCAGGGGCCTCCCGGAGGTTTTTCGGTGTCAGCGGAACAGGAGCATCAGCACATCCGTGGGCACCGCGAAGATCAGCTTGTAGCCGACCGCCGTGGCCAGCTGTGACGACCACGCCGTCAGGGCCTCGCTGTCCCCGTCCGCCGGGATGGGCTCGCTGTCAGGCCATTCCGCGGCCGGGAAGTCTTCCGTCTTTTCGGCGTCCAGGAAGATTTCAAAGGCCGGCTTCAGGCTCTCGCCGATGTAAAGCGCGTCCTTGCCGTTCAGCAGGCCGGTCTCCATGTCCAGCGTGATCTCCCACGCTTCCCGCAGCGTCGGGGTACCGTCCCGGGTCAGGGTCGCTTCATTGCCGAGCTTGAGGCTGCTGTCCGCGATCGAGGCGGCCAGGCTGCCTTCCAGGAGACCGAGGCTGTTCTCCGCCTCCACCGACGCGCCGGGGAAACCGTCGTGGTGGGGATCCTGATAGAAGCGAACGCTGTAGTTGATCGCGGAGGATTCGCCGCTGCTCTCGCCCATGGACAGAACCGCGTCCGCGTAGTACACGTTGCCGCCTAGGCCGATGCCCGCCACGATCCGCAGGGCGTCCGGATCCTCGAGGCCGGCGGAGAGGGTCATGACCTGTTCCCCGTCCTGGAAAACCGTCGCGGACACGCCGATCTCCTTCCCGTCCCGCAGGACCTTCCGCAGGATCATGCTCTCCTTGCCGGTCAGCGCGTCCCGCAGCACGGCGTCCTGCAGGTCCTGTTTCAGCGCCCGGTAATCTTCGGCCTTCTCCGGGTTCAGCTTTGCCAGCTCGTCCAGTTTCTGCGTCATCCGGAGAAGCAGCACCGTGATGTCATTGGCGCTGATCTCCCAGGTATGCTGCTCATCTCCGCCGCTGAAGGCGTCCCCCATGAAAAGGCCGTACTCCACCCGGCAGGGCAGGCTGTTCAGCCAGGCTGCACAAACGTCCGGCAATCCCATGGCCACCGTCACCAGGGACAGGGCATCCGTCTCCTGCAGGATCAGGCCCGCCGCGGACGAATCCTCTTCCGCCGGGATCTTCACCGCGGTTTCCGGGACGCCGTCCACCAGCAGCAGCATGCTGTCGTTCTCCTCCAGGCGGATCCAGCCCTTCAGGATATCCGAACCGTTCAGCGACAGGGAAAAGGCGCCGTCTGTCTCCGTCTCGTACGCTTCCCCGCGAAGGCCGGCGATGAGCCCGATCACCTTCAGCACGCTGCCTTCTGTGACGCCGGCCTCCTGAAGCCAGGCCGCCACCTGTTCCTCATCCCAGCTGAATCGAAGGGTATAGTGATTGACCTCGCCGATAGCCAGGCAGGGAATCAGCATCATCAGGGCCACAACGGCCGCCATCATCCGCTTCACAGGACATCCTCCTCACTCTCAACAGCATCGTTTGTCTCCACCGGCATGAGACCCGGCATGCTCTCTTCCGAACCGGTCTCCTGCGCTTCGGGTTCCTCCGCCGGCGCTTCCTCCGATCCGGCCGGGACCGTCGCTTCCGCCGTCTGTTTGCCCAGGAAGGACAGGGTCACCATGGCGTTGGTCAGGAAGTCCCCGTAAATCTCCCGGCGCTCCTCCGGAGACACGGCCGTCATGTCGATGGCGCCGGTCCCGTCCATGTCCTCCACATCCCAGCGGTCCCTGGTGCTAAGCTTGCCCTGCAGTTTCAGTCTTGTGGTCCCCTGGGTCAGGTTCAGCTCACAGTCCAGCGTCGTCTTGCTTTGCTGATCGTAATTGGAATAGAAATGCGTGTTGAACGCCGCGTTGATGGGGGTGAAACGCACCGGACTGTCCTTAGCGGGGGTGAGGTCCATCGCCCAGATGGTGTATTCATGCTTCACAAGCTCGGAATCCGTCGAGTCCGAGTGCTTCCGGGTCAGGACGTAGGTTCCGCGGATCTGCTGCCCGTCCTGCGGCAGGGTGAAGCTGCCCTCCCAGGCCTGGTTGTCCTTCTGGGTTTTCGTCTGACGGATGGTGAAGCCGTATTCCGCCTCTCCCTTCCGCAGCGTGAAGCTGTCCGTTCCGTCCGCCTGCTCCCAGGTCAGGGCCGTGTCCTCGCCCAGCGGGTAGACCACCTGCAGCCGCCTCAGCTCGCCCATGGTGCTGACATCCCGCACGATGCGGATGGGGCCGCCCATGGGGAAGCTGTCGATCATCCAGTCCTCGTAGGCCAGATTCACTTCGCTGAACGCGGTCTGCTTCTGTGCGTCCGTCAGGTAGAATTTCACGAGGTTGTAAAGTCCCTTGTCCGTGAGCGCCACCCGCAGCAGGGCCTTGATCTCGGCCTTGATGTCGCCCTCCGGGATCTCATAGGCGAACCGCAGCAGGCTCACGCCGTTTTCCGATACCCTTTGGGGCTCCCCGGCATATTTCCCCACCCAGCTCTCCACATGGCTGCGCAGCGGCGCGGCGTCCTGCTCCCAGTCCAGCCCGTGAATCAGCGCTTTGGCCACGGCGGTGAGGTAGTTGGGATTGCTCTGATCCACCGAGGCCACGCTGGAGAGGATGTCCCCCTTCCACGGATAGCGGAGGATGGTGTCGATCAGCATGTCGCTGGTGGCGTACAGGTTCACCCCGTCGCTCCACAGCCTGGTGTTGGCCGTGCGGACGCCGTCCTTCTCCGCGTACAGGATCATCTCGGAACGGGTCAGCCCCTTCTCGAGATACTCATTCTGCATCCGGACCGTGATCATGGCCCCGGAGAGCGGCTTCAGCTGCTGCGCCAGATCGCTGTCTCCCTCCACGGTGAGCTTGAACACGCACCGTACGCTGCTCTCCTGCAGCTGCCGCATCAGCTTATCCATCAGGTTGTCATAGTGCAGCGTGATTACGTACTGCGCCGTTCCCTCAGCCAGCGCCATGCCGGCCAGCAGGATCAGCGCCAGCGTCAGCGCGGCAATTCGCTTGATCATGTGTCCACCTCCGTCATTGGTTCAGCACCGCTTCGGCGGCCGAGACGATCTCATTCCAAGTGTCATCGTCCAGACCGCGGCGCAGGTAAAGGGTATCCGGTTCATCGATCAGCACCAGCCGCGCCGTCAGGTGGCGGGAAAACCAGGCCGTCAGCTGTTCCCGGATCTCCACCCGGGCCTCGGCCGTCTCCGGCAGCGGCCGTTCGTCCCCGTCGAAGCGCGCCCAGTCCGTGTCCGTCAGCCGCGTGAAGGACGCCGTGCCGCTCCAGGCCGTCTGGTTCGTCTTGTCCTGAAGCTTCCAGCCGATCTCGCCGCCGTCCTCCGGCCCGAAGGCCAGGTTCAGGGTCAGCTGGGTGACCTCCGTCATCCTCGTTCCCTTCAGGATCCCGGTCTTCAGCTTCACCGTTCCGGTGGTCCTGCCGTCCTTCACCTGCAGTTTGATGGGGTCGCCGGTGGTCTTCCAGGTCTTGTCCCCCGCCTGCCGGGTCATGGTGAACTCCGTCACCGTGACGTTCCGTACCCCGTTCTTCGTCTTGTCGGTCTCCCGGAAAGACAGGCTGAAGGCGGAGCCGTTCTTCGGGGCTTTCAATTCAAACCCGTTCCGGGAATCCTCCTCCGTGCGCTTTCTCCGCCAGGTCAGCTGGGTGTTGTCGAGGGTCCCCGCCGATGTCCGCACGGTCCCCCGGAAAACCACCTTGATCGCCTCGCCGGTCTTGTCGCACAGGAGATAGCACTCACAGCCGTCCCCGAAGGTCACGTTTCCCAGCAGCTGCCGCATCCAGTCCGCCGGCGCGGCTTCCAGCAGTTTCTCCCGCAGAGCCTCGCCGTTCTCCGCCCGCAGCACCCACCGGGTCGCCGTGGTGCCGTAGCCGTTGATGTTCTGCTTCTCGTCCGTGATGAGGAAAGCCTCCGGGTCCGCCGTCAGCGCCGCCAGCAGGGCGTCGCCGTCCTCCAGCAGCGTCAGGGGAAAACCGAACAGCGCATTGTCCAGCGCGATCTCCGGGAACAGGGCCTCCACGGGGTTCTCCGTTTCGGAGCGCCACACCGTGTCCGTTCCGGGGAACCGCACCCGGGTGGATCGGCCATCCTCCAGCGCGGTGAAGTCCGCAAACGCGTCCCCGTCCACCGCCAGCGACAGGCCGGACCAGGTGCCCTCCTCCGCCGGATTCAGCCGGTAGGTCACGCCCACATGGCCCAGCATGGCGTTCAGGTCCCGGAGCCTTGAGTCATCCAGGACCCCCAGCTCCTCCGCCCGGAACGTCAGCCGGATCTCCGCGGGACCGTTCAGCGGCCAAAGCGCGCTTCCCTCCGCGGCGGCCAGCGTGATCAGCAGCAGCAGGGCCAGCGTCAGCCGCAGCAATCGTCTCAAGCCCTTATTCCTCCTCCGCCAGATTCAGCAACGTCTCCCGGACTTCCTCCGGCCGCTCCATCCGGTTGATCCGGTCCCGCAGCTGGGCCGCGCCACGAACGCCGTGAAGATACCAGCCAATGTGCTTGCGCATCTCGGAGACCGCCACCCGCTCCGGCTTCCAGCCCAGCAGCATGTCATAGTGCCGCAGGGCGGTTTCGATCTTTTCCCGCAGGCCGGGCTCGTACACCGGCTTGCCCTCCAGGGCCTCGCGGATCTGCCGGAACAGCCAGGGATTTCCCAGGGCGCCCCGGCCGATGACGATGCCGTCCACGCCGCTCTCCCGGATCCTCCGGACCCCGTCCGCCGCCGTGAAGATGTCGCCGTTGCCCAGCACCGGGATCCGCACCGCCTGCCGGACCCGGGCAATGGCCTCCCAGTCCGCCTCCCCGGCATACATCTGCATCCGGGTGCGGCCATGCACGGTGATCTCCGCGATGCCGCAGTCCTCCGCGATCTTCGCCATCTCTACCACGTTGATGTGCTCGCTGTCCCAGCCCAGACGCAGCTTGACAGACACCGGCAAGGACGATGCCGCCACCGTCTGCCGCATGATGGCTTCCGCCAGGGCCGGGTTCCGCATCAGGCCGCTGCCCTCGCCGCCGGAGGCGACCTTGTGGGCCGGGCAGCCCATGTTGATGTCGATGCCGTCGTAAAGCCCGGTGGCGGACAGCGCCGCCGCGGCCCGGGCCATGTAGTCCGGCTCCTTGCCGAACAGCTGCAGGATGAGCCTGGGCTCCCGTGGATCCCGGATCAGCAGGGAACGGGTCGCCTTGCCGTTAGGGGCGTAAACATAGCCCAGGGCGCTGACCATCTCCGTCGTGGCGCAGGTGCAGCCCTGCTCGAAGCACAGCACCCGGAAGGGCCAGTCCGTGATGCCCGCCAGGGGCGCCAGCCGGATGTCCGTCATGGGGCCTGCGCGCCGGCCAGGACCGCGATGCCGCGCTCCGTGTCGGCAAAGGGCCGGAGCACCGCCTCAAAGGATTCGCCTTCCGTCTTCGGCAGCACCGGCACGTCCGCGCCCGCCGCGGCCGCGGAGAGACAGAGGGGCGCCACGGTCAGGCCGTCCCGCGTGAAGGGATTTCCCGTCAAAGCTGGATAACCGGCCGCGCCGTCCGCCGGCCAGGTCATCAGTTCCGGACCGCGGTAGACCGTGTGGCTCTGGTGATAGCCGTCCTCCACCGTCAGGGCCGGTTCAAAGGTCAGCCGCACCGTATCGCCGTCCCGCCATTCCCGGGTTTCGGCCCAGTCCGCGCCGCTGTTCGCCGCTTCCGGCGCGCCGCCGCAGACCGACACCGCGGCCCCCGACATCCACGCGGGGATGCGCACGCTCAGGTTCAACCGCACGGGTTTCTCCCCCGTGACCGCGATCGTCGCCTCCCCCGGCGCGCACTGGACCCGGATCCGCAGTCGGTCCGTTCCGTCCGTCCAGGCAAAAACCAGATCCCGCAGACTCAGCAGGCACAGCCCATCGATCTTCAGCGCGGCCGACGCGCACAGCAGCGCGGCCCAGCCCCTCAGCAGCCGTCCCAGGGCTTCGGGCGCTTTCTTCTCCCGCTCCGGGTCCCTGTTCACCGAAAAGCAGTTCAGCCGGCCGGCCACGGGAAGCGCGTTCACCGCCAGGCGCTCCAGTGGCGCCAGAGCCCATTCCTCCCCCGCCGCGGCATAGCCCGCCAGGCATTCCGCCCAGGCGCCCACCGAGGCCGGGTCGATCTCCGACACAGGTGAACGGCCGTTCAGCAGCGGCGCGGCGGAGGTTCCGCCGCAGGCCTGGCCGTGCCAGCGGCTGATGCGCTGCCAGCCCCGCTCCCCGGCCTCGTGTTCCGTG
>JBGVCH010000112.1:0-29218 GCA_045226335.1 Christensenellales bacterium
AACCTCACCCTTCACAAGAAGGGCTACGCCGTCATGCGCCGCGAGTTCGACGAAAAGAGCCGGGTCACTCGCCTGGCCTGCTTCGACGTGAACGACCAGCCCATCCCGGTGAAGGCCGATGATGTGTACTACGCCGTGGTCTCTGTCTACGACGCCGCCGGCAATGTCATTGAAGAGCGCTACTTTGGGCCGGACGAGCTGCCCATGGCCTGCAAGGCGGGCTATGAGGTGATCCGCAGGGAATACAGCGGCAAGCTGCTCATGCGCGTCAGCGGCTACACGGCGGACGGTCAGCCGGTCAACGGCGCGGAGGGCTACGCCTCCGTCTCCTACACCTACAACGAGGACGGCAAGGTCACCGGCAAGCGCTTCTACGGCGACACCGGCCTCGCGGTGAACTGCACTTCCGGCTACGCGGAGGTCCACACCACCTGGACCGACGGCAAAAAGACCGAGCAGGTTTACCTCGACGTCAACGGTGAGCCCGCCGCGGACACGGACGGCGTATACCGCACCGTCTACACCTACAACAAAAAGGGCAAGCTGTCCGCCACCCGGTACTACGGCCTCGACGGGGAGGAGATCGAACCGTAAGCCACCGGCCACCGCAGAGCAGTCTGCCCGTCAGATCGTCATCCGCCTCCCCGGTTCCGGGGAGGTTTTCCTTTGGCCGCAAAGCCTGTGGTCGGTCGATTCGGCCTTCATTCGGTTCCTGTTCAAGAGAGTCAAGTGCAGCAGAGGGGTTTTGCGGCCTACGGGCCGCAACCAGGGCTTGACCATCGCCCTGGACCTTCGGGAGTGCGTTTCCCCTTGCTTTGACTTGTCATGCTTTTCCGAGAGCGCATGAGAACAGGATCAGAACCGGAACAGAAACAATCCATACAGAGGAAAACCGCCCGGATCATTCCGAGCGGTTCATGGTCGGTCGTGCTTTCGGCTTACTCCTCGGGGACCTCGATCCCCAGCTTCTGCAGCATGGTCTTGTAGGCGCAGTTCAGCTGCGCGTCGCTCAGGTCGCCCAGGTCATACATGGGCGCCGCGTCCTCCGGCATCTCGCATTCCACGTCCGGCGCAATGCCGACGCCGTGGAGGGCAAAATCGTTGGGTGTGTAGTACTGCGCCACGGTGACCTGCATGCCCGCGCCCTTGCTGCCCACCGGCACCACGCTCTGCACGATGCCCTTGCCGTAGGTGTTGACACCCACCACGGTGGCGTCCGCGCGGTCCTTCAGGCAGCCCGTGAGGATCTCGGAGGAGGAGGCGGTGTACTCGTTCACCAGAATCACCAGCGGGAGCTCCACTTCTTTGCCGGTGGTGGTGCGGTAGTAATCCCTGGAGCCGTCCTTGTACTGCAGATAGCAGACCGTTCCGTAAGGCAGGAAGATGTCCGCGATGCTCTGGGCGTCATTCACCCAGCCGCCGCCGTTGTCCCTCAGGTCGATGATAATGCCCTGCGCGCCGTCCGACACCAGCTTGTCCACCGCGGCTTTGAACTCTTTCGCACAGTCGCCTGCGAAGGAATACAGCACCACCAGGCCCACCTTGTTCTCCAGCATCGTGCTGTCCACACGGTTGACGCTCACCACCGCACGGGTCATGGTGACCGTGTACTCCTCGCCGTTCCGGATCAGGGAGACCACCACATCCGTGCCGGGGGTGCCGCGCATGATGGCCACGGCGTCAGAGAGGTTCTCGGCGGTGACGAACAGGTCCTCCACCTTGTAGAGGATGTCCCCGCGCTGGATCCCGGCGCCCATGGCCGGAGTGCCGCTGAACACCCGCGAAATGGTGCAGATCCCCGTGGTATAGTTGGCGGAGATCTCCATGCCCACACCGGCATATTCGCCTTCGTCATCCTCCCACAGCTGGGCGTACTCCTCCGGCGTGTAGTAGAAGGTGTAGGGATCGCCGATGGCTTCCAGCGCGCCGGACGCGGCGCCTTCGATCATGGCCTGCTTGTCCACATCCTTGTAGTAATACTCGGAGGCGATCTCCATGGCCTCGATCACCGTATCGAACTGCTTGTACTGCTCATACAGCTCGCGGCTGATGGTGACCGTGTCGCCGGTAGGCGCGTCCGTAGCCGTCGCGCCTTTTGAGCCCGTCTCTGTCTTGGATGTCATGCTGGTCAGCCCGGCCACCGGCAGCAGCGCGCAGGAAGAGAGCAGGAAGATGCAGAGTGTGAGGCACAGCGCCGTCAGAATTCCCTTTTTCATGGTTTGATCCTCCATTGTATGTCATCGTTGTTGTCTCCGCCCAGCGTCATCAGCAGGCGGAACGTCACCGCGTCGTCAAAGCGTCTCAGGTCCAGCCCCGTGGCCTGCTGCAGCCTGTCCAGCCGGTAGACCAGCGTGTTGCGGTGGATGTGCAGCTGCCGCGCGGTATCCGACAGGTTCAGGTTGCTGCGAAGGAAGGCCGCGGCCGTGGCCAGCAGCTCCTCCGTCAGGATCCGCTCCGACTGCCGGTTGAAGAGCAGCGCGCGATAGACGCGGCTGCGCTCCGCGGAGATCTCATGCAGAATGCGTTCCGGCACCAGGCGGTTCCACACGAAGATGGCCGTGCCCGGCGCAAACCGGCTGCCGATGCGGATGGCCTCCCGCGCCTGTCCGCAGCTCTCGGCCAGGGCCTCAGCCGTCTCGCACACATCGCCGATGCCGATCCGCAGGGAGACCGCCATCTCCTCCAGCGCCGTCTCATGCAGCGCCTGGGCGTACTCCGTGACATCCGACAGGCTGTCTCCCGGCAGCAGCGTTTTGATCAGCGCCAGCTCGCCATGGCCCAGGTCGCACAGCACATCGGCCCGCTGCAGCGGCACCGCCTCCCGGAGCATCCGGGTATGGCCCGCCTCCCCCGGCAGCAGCAGCAGGACACATCTCGGCGCCGCGGGAAGGGGCTCCCGCTCCGCTTCCTCCCGGGTCAGGGTGCCCAGCAGGCGTTTGGTCCAGGGGTCCGACGCCGTCTCATCCCGCCGGAGCGCCACGGCCAGCGCCGCCGCCAGGGCCAGCTGCGCCTCTCCCCCGGGCTCACCCGGTTCGCAGGTCACCGCCAGCCCGCCGGGCAGCGGCTGTGCAAGCCCGCCCGGAGGCGCTTCGTCCGCCGGAATCACGCGCAAACCCGGCGCAGACGCTGCCAGCGCCTGCCGGAGCTTCTCCAGCAGCGCGAGATCCGCCATGTCCGCGCCCCCTTCCATTCGACGCCATTATAGCACAATTAGCCCGAGTTGAAAAGCACCCGCCCCGCCGGCTGCCCCCTGTATTTGTAAACTTTTTGAGAAATCCCCCGCCCCCGGAGCCTCCGCGCGCGGTTGCATCCGCCGCGGATCCGTGATACAATGGCGGAAAGAGGTGAGCGGCATGAAGATCATGGTGACCGGCGCGGCGGGCCAGCTGGGACAGGAGGTCCTGCGGGAGCTGCGGACACGGAACATTCCCTGCGTGGGGGTGAGCCGGGAAGATTTCGACGTGACAGACGCCGAGGCCGTCCTGGCCGCGGTGACCCGGGAGGCCCCGGACGCGATCATTCACTGTGCCGCGTACACCGCGGTGGACAAGGCGGAGACCGAGCCCGCCGGCTGCTGCCGGGTGAACGCCATGGGCAGCCTCTACCTGGCCCGGGCCGCGCTGGCGGTCCGCGCGAAGCTCTGCCTGATCTCCACGGACTACGTCTTCAGCGGGGAGGAGGAGGGCCCGGCGGATGTCGGCAGTCCCTGCAATCCCCGCAGCATTTACGGGCTCAGCAAGCTCCAGGCGGAGGACGCCGTGCGCAGCATCATGACCCGGTGCTTTATCGTCCGCACCGCCTGGCTTTTCGGCCGGGGGCGCTGCTTTCCCCGCACCATGCTGCAGCTGGGCCGGGAAAACGCCGGCGTCCGGGTGGTGTGCGACCAGTACGGCAGCCCCACCTACGCGCCGGACCTGGCCCGCTTCCTGTGCGAGCTGATCCAGACGGACCGCTTCGGCATCTACCACGCTACCAACGAGGGCTTCTGCTCCCGGGCGGAGTTCGCGGAGGAGGTCTTCCGCGCCGCCGGGCTGAACACAGCGGTCATCCCCGTTCCCTCGTCCGCCTTCCCCACCCTGGCCCGGCGCCCCGCCAACGGCCGCCTCAGCAAGGCGTCCCTGGACCGGAACGGCTTTCAGCGGCTTCCCCCGTGGCAGGACGCCGTGCGCCGCTGGCTGGCGGAAGAAGCCCCGGCCCCGAATTCATAATTCCGAATTGAAAACCCCGCCGGATCGCTCCGACGGGATTCTCTATGCAGTTCAGCCCTGCTTCTGCTTGTGCTTGGGATTCTCGCAAATCACCATGACCTTGCCCTTGCGCTTGATGATCTTGCACTTTTCGCAGATCGGCTTGACACTCGGCCTGACTTTCATGGCATGTTCCTCCTTTGCTCCAGTGAACTCAGCTCTTGCTGCGCCAGGTGATCCGACCGCGGGTCAGATCATAGGGCGAAAGCTCGACAGTAACCTTGTCTCCGGGGTAGATGCGGATGAAGTTCTGCCGCATCTTGCCGGAGATGTGCGCCATGATCTGGTAGCCGTTGGAAAGCTCCACCCGGAACATGGCGTTGGGAAGGGCCTCCACGACCTTTCCGTCCATTTCAATGACATCGTCCTTGGACAAGTTTTCAGTCCTCCTTGCACAGGGGCTGTTCGGGGCCAAACCCGTTCTCGCTGAGGAAGCGGCGGATGTCGCTGTCCTTCAGCCGGTTCTCTGCCAGCAGCTGCTGCCAGGTCTCCATCCGGACGGGGCTTGGCCTGACGTGTTTGGTCTTTTTCTTTTTGGGGTGATCCAGCTTGCGGGTCCGGCCGTCGCACATCAGGATGAAGCCTTCCTCCGGCACACCGATCACCACAAAGCTGCGCTTGCGGTCGCGCCCCTGCAGCGAGGTCACGACGCGCCCCACATCAAAGGGTATCGGTTCCATGCTCCAGCTCCTTCCATTTGAAGCCCGGCAAGGTCAGGAGCTCCGGCAGGCCAGACTCGCCGATGGCCAGTGTGTGCTCGTAGTGAGCGCAGACGCTGTGGTCCACGGTCCGCATGCCCCAGCCGTCGTCGTCCTGGTCCAGGTGCCAGTCCCCCATGGCGATCATGGGCTCGATGGCAATGGTCATGCCCGGATAGAGGCGCTGCCCGTGCCCGGGGAGGCCAAAGTTGAACACTGAGGGTTCCTCGTGCATCTCCCGGCCGATGCCGTGGCCGGTGAGGTCCCGGATCACGCCGTAGCCGTTTGCCTCCGCCAGGGTCTGGACCGCGTGGCCGATGTCCCCCAGCCGGCTGCCCTTCACGGCCGCCCGTGCGCCTTCAAAGAAACAGCGCTCGGTGACCTCGATGAGCTTCAGGGCTGCCGGGCTCGCCTCCCCCACCGGAACGGTCAGGGCGCTGTCGGCCTGCCAGCCGTCCAGCACCAGTCCGCAGTCGATGGAGAGGATGTCGCCCTCTTTCAGCACCTGCCGGTCCGAGGGGATGCCGTGGACCACACAGTCGTTCACCGACGTGCACAGGCTTGCGGGATACCCCTCATAGCCCAGAAAGGACGGAACCGCGTGATGCTTTCGGATCAGTCCCTCCGCCAGCCGGTCCAGGCTGGCCGTGGTGATCCCCGGCTCAACCGCCTTCTTCACGGCCTGCAGCACTTCGTACAGAAGGGCGCCGGCTTCGCGCATTTTGGCGATCTGCGCGGGGTTTTTCAGGGTGATCATGCCTTGAGCGCCTTCAGGATCTCGTCGAAGATCGCGTCCATGTCGCCCGCGCCGTCCACCTTCACCAGCTTGCCGCGGCCCTGATAGAAGTTCACCAGGGGCTCGGTCTTGGCGTGGTAGGATTGGAGACGGTTCAGAACGGTCTCGGCCTTGTCGTCGTCCCGCTGGATCAGCTTTTCGCCGCAGACAGCGCAATCGGTCCTGCCGTTCAGCATGCTCTCGTGATAGGTGGCGCCGCACTTCAGGCAGACCCGGCGGCCGGAGATGCGCTTGATCAGCACTTCATCCGCCACGTCCAGCTCCACCACCTTGTCGATGGCGGCGATGCCTTCCAGCGCTTCCGCCTGGGGAACCGTGCGGGGGAAGCCGTCCAGGATGTAGCCGTTTTTGCAGTCATCCGCCTGCAGCCGGTCCCTGACGATGTCGATGATGACGTCGTCCGGTACCAGACCGCCCGCGTCCATGTAGCTCTTCGCCTTCAGGCCGGTGGGGGTCTGCTCCTGGATGGCACGCCGGAGCATGTCACCCGTGGAGATCTGCGGGATGTTCAGCGCCGCGCAGATGCGCTGCGCCTGCGTTCCCTTGCCTGCGCCGGGAGGTCCCAGAAAGATGATATTCATTCCTGTCGCTCCTTTCCTGTCAGGTTCAAGCGCAGGCCATGCGCCGGCTTGCGGCGCATGGCCATGCATGTCTTACATGAAGCCGCCCTTTTCGATGTCCATGTCGATGCCGCGGATGCTCATCTCGCCCTGGATGGTGCGGATGGTCTCCAGCGCGACGGACACAGCGATCAGGATGGAGGTGCCGCCGAAGGGGATGCTGACGCCCGCCAGGTGCATGATCAGGGCCGGGATGGCCGAGAGCACCGCCAGGAACAGCGCAGCGAACAGGTTCAGACGGCCCACCACGGTGGCCAGATAGTTGCGGATGTTCTTGCCGCGCTGGCCGGGAATGGTGGCGCCCTGCATGATCAGCTGCTCCGCCTGCTTGGCCGGGTCAAAGCTGATGGAAGAATAGAAGTAGGTGAACGCCATGATCAGGAGGGCAAAGACGATCAGGAAGCACCAGTAGTTATTGCCGCTCTGGGTCATGTAGTTGTTCCACCAGGCCAGGAAGGATCCGGCCGGCGGGTTTCCGGCGCTGTCCACGCGGGTGAACATGGCCGCGATGGTGCCGGGGAACGCCAGGAAAGAGCTGGCGAAGATGACCGGCATTACGCCCACGGAGACCACTTTCAGGGTCAGGCGGGTGTTCTGGCCGCCGTAGACGCGGCGACCCTTGGTCTGCTTGGCGATCTGCAGGGGAACGCGGCGCTCGGCCAGTTCCACGAAGGTGACCACCACGGTCATCACGGCCATGGTCAGAAGGATCACCAGCAGGGAGATCCAGCCCTTGGCGGTGCCGGCGGTGCCGGTCCGGAAGGCGTTCAGCAGGCTCATGAAGATGCCGCTGACGATGTTGACAAAGATCAGCAGGGAGATGCCGTTGCCGATGCCCTTGTCGGTGATGCGCTCGCCGATCCACATGGCCAATGCCGTGCCGGCTGCCATGGAAAGGCCGCAGAGCAGGACGTTGACAAAGCCGGAGTTCAGCAGGCCCATGCTCTTCATGATGCCGATGGCCTGCACCGCGGCCAGGGCCACGGTGACATACCGGGTGATCCGGTTGATCTTTTCACGGCCCGCGCCGGTCTCATCGTTCTGCAGCCGCTCCAGCGCCGGGACGGCGATGCACAGCAGCTGCATGATGATGCTGGCGTTGATGTAGGGCGTGATGCCCATGCCCATGATGGTGCCCTGGCTCAGGGAGCCGCCGGTCATCATGTTGTACAGGTCCAGGATGCCGTACCGGTTGAGGGCGCTGCTGTCACTGGTGTGAACCACGCCGGGAGCCCAGACGCAGCTCAGCAGGCAGAACAGCACCAGCATGCCCAGGGTGTACAGCATCTTCTTGCGAAGCTCTTCCGTTTTCCAGATCTGACGAAATACTCTGCGCATGTCAGATCACCTCGGCTTTCCCGCCGAGAGCCTCGATCTTTTCCTTTGCTGAGGCGGTAAACTTGGCGGCCTTGACGGTCAGCTTCTTGGTGAGATCGCCGTTGCCCATGATCTTCACGCCGCCCAGTTCCTTCTTGATGATGCCGGCGTCCTTCAGGGCCTGAGCGTCGACCACGGCGCCATCCTCAAAGATTTCCAGGCGCTCGACGTTCACGGCTGCGTAGTCCGTGCCAAAGATGTTGGTGAAACCCTTCTTGGGAACACGGCGATACAGGGGCATCTGGCCGCCTTCGAAGCCGGGCCGCTTGCCGCCGCCGGAACGGGCCTTGGCGCCCTTGTGTCCTTTGCCGGAGGTCTTGCCCAGACCGGAGCCTACGCCGCGGCCCAGCCGCTTCTTTGCGGTGGCGGAACCCTCGGCGGGCTGCAGTTCATGCAGTTTCATCGTCCGTCCTCCTTACTCGTTCACTTCTTCAACCTTCACCATGTGCTTCACGGCGAAGATCTGCCCGCGGATGCAGGGGTTGTCAGGCTGGATCACGGAGTGACCCACTTTCCTGAGGCCCAGCGCTGCCACGGTGGCCTTGTGCTTGGGCATGGAGGCGATGGGAGACTTGACCAGCGTAATCTTCAGTTTCATGTCTCTCTCCTCCTTAGCCCAGCAGCTCTTCCACGGTCTTGCCGCGCATCTTGGCGACCTGCTCGGGGCTGCGCAGAAGTTTGAGGGCCTCCAGCGTTGCCTTGACCATGTTGATGGGATTGTTGGTCCCGAAGGACTTGGTGCGGATGTCCTTCACACCGGCCATTTCCAGCACGGCGCGGGCCGCGCCGCCGGCGATGACGCCCGTGCCCTCGGGAGCGGGGATCAGCACCACCTTGGCGGTGGAGTAGTAGCCAGTGACTTCGTGGGGAATCGTGGTGCCGGAGATCGGCACGTCGATCATGGACTTCTTGGCGTCCTCGTTGGCCTTGCGAATGGCCTCGGGGATCTCAACCGCCTTGCCCATGCCCGCGGAAACGCGGCCCTGCTCGTCGCCGACCACGACCAGCGCGGAGAAACGCGCGTTGCGGCCGCCCTTGACGGTCTTGGAAACGCGGTTCACAGCAACCAGGCGATCCTTGAATTCACTCTGCTGTTCGAAGCGTTGCATTTGCGTGTGTCCTCCCTCTCTCAGAATTCGAGTCCGGCTTCGCGGGCACCCGCGGCAACCTCCGCGACGCGTCCGGTGTAGACATAGCCGCCGCGGTCAAACACCACGGTGGTGATGCCGGCCTGCTTGGCGCGCTCGCCCACGAGCTTGCCCACCAGCTTGGCGGCACCCTTCTTGTCCACATCGTCCAGCTGGCCCTTCAGCTGCGGGTCCAGGGTGGAGGCGCTGACCAGGGTCACGCCTTTCACGTCGTCGATGATCTGAGCCTGGATGTGTTTGTTGGAACGGTAGACAGACAGACGCGGCATTTCAGGGGTGCCGCTGATCTTCTTGCGGACGCGGGCATGCCGGATCTCGCGGATCTCATTGCGGTCACGCTTGATGAACATATGCAGTCACTCCCTTCTTACTTTTTACCGGTCTTGCCTTCCTTGCGGCGGATGTGCTCACCCTGATACTTGATGCCCTTGCCCAGATAGGGTTCCGGCTTGCGGATGGCACGGATGTCCGCGGCGAGGTTGCCGACCTGCTGCTTGTTGGCGCCCTTGATGACCATGGTGGTATCGTTGGGCGTCTCAAAGGTGATGCCTTCCGGCGCTTCCAGCACCACGGGGTGGGAGAAGCCGATGGCGATATTCAGGGTCTTGCCGGAGTTCTCGGCCTTGGCCTTGTAGCCCGTGCCGACCATTTCCAGCGTCTTGGCAAAGCCGTCGGTGACGCCCACGACCATGTTGTGGATCAGGGCGCGATACAGGCCATGCATGGCCCGGCTGTTCTTGTCCTCGGCATGACGTTCGACGGTGAGCACACCGGCATCCTGCTTCACGGTGATTGCCTTGTTGACCTGCTGGGTGAGGGTGCCCTTGGGGCCCTTCACCGTCACCAGGTTGTTCTCGTCAATCTCCACCGTCACGCCCGCGGGGACTGTGATCGGAAGTCTTCCGATACGAGACATTGTTTCACACCTCCATGAACGTGTCGGTCTTACCAGATGTAGGCGAGCACTTCGCCGCCGATTTCCTGCTTACGGGCTTCCTTGTCCGTCATCACACCCTTGGAGGTGGAGACAATGGCGATGCCCAGGCCGCCCAGAACCTTGGGCAGCTCCTCGCAGGTCGCATAGACCCGCAGGCCGGGCTTCGAGATGCGCTTGAGACCCGCGATGACAGGGGTGGACCGGTTCGCGCCGGCATACTTCAGGACGATCTTGATCTGTCCCTGGACGCCGTCGTCGATGAAGTCCACGCTCTTCACATAGCCTTCGTTCAGCAGAATCTTCGCGATGGCCTTCTTGGTATTGCTGGCGGGCAGGACCACGGCGTCGTGCCGGGCAACCTGCGCGTTGCGAATGCGGGTGAGCATATCGGCGATGGGATCATTCACAACCATGATGGTACCTCCTTCCGTTTTCTCCCCGCTTACCAGCTGGCCTTGCGGACGCCGGGGATCTGACCCTTGTAGGCCAACTCTCTGAAGCAGATGCGGCAGACGCCGTAGCGGCGAAGCACAGAGTGCGGACGACCGCAGAGGCGGCAGCGCGTGTAGGCCCGGGTGGAAAACTTCGCCGGGCGCGCCTGCTTGACTTTCATACTTGTTTTAGCCACGTGCGTTTCCTCCTTCTATTACGCTTTCGCGAAAGGCATGCCCAGCGCAGCCAGCAGTTCTTTGCACTCTTCATCGGTCTTGGCGGTGGTGACGAAGATCATCTCCATGCCGCGGATCTTCTCGACCTTGTCATAGTCGATTTCCGGGAAGAGCAGCTGTTCCTGAATGCCCAGGGCGTAGTTGCCGCGGCCGTCGAAAGCCTTGGCGGAAACACCGTGGAAGTCGCGGACGCGGGGAAGCGCCACGCTGACCAGCTTGTCCATGAATTCCTCCATGCGCGTGCCGCGGAGGGTGACCTTGGCGCCGACGTTCTGGCCTTCGCGGACCTTGAAGTTCGCGATGGACTTCTTGGCCTTGGTCACCATCGGCTTCTGGCCGGAGATGGTGGCGAGCTCAGACAGCGCCAGCTCCAGGGCTTTCGCGTTGTCCTTGCAGTCGCCCAGACCCATGTTGATCACGATCTTCGAGAGCTTCGGGACTTCCATGGGGTTCTTGTAGCCGAACTTCTGCGTCAAGGCAGGAACAGCCTCGGCCAGATACTTTTCCTTGATGCGGGTAGCCATCAGCTTTTCCTCCTTTATCAGTCAATTTCTGCTCCGCACTTCTTGCAGATGCGGACCATTTCGCGGACCTTCTTGCCCGCGTCGCTGGTGACGGCGTCGACCTTGCGGCTGACGCGGGTCGCCTTGCCGCACTTGGGGCAAACCAGCATCACGTTGCTGGCGTCGATGGGCATGAGCTTCTGCACAATGCCGCCGGGCTGGGCCTGGTTGCGGGCCTTCTGATGCTTCGTGGCCTGGTTGACGCCTTCCACGGTGACGCGGCCGGTCTTGGGATACGCCGCGACGATCTTGCCCTTCTTGCCCTTGTCCTTGCCGGAGATGACAACGACTGTATCGTTCTTCTTCACGTGCATCGTTTTTCCCTCCTCACAGCACTTCCGGAGCCAGGGAGACGATCTTCATGAAGTTCTTCTCGCGCAGCTCGCGGGCAACCGGTCCAAAGATACGGGTTCCCTTGGGAAGCATCTGATCGTTGATGATGACGGCAGCGTTGTCGTCGAACTTGATGTAGCTGCCGTCGGGGCGGCGCTTGTTCTTGCGCACACGGACGATGACGGCCTTGACCACATCGCCCTTCTTCACCTGGCCGCCGGGGTTGGCGCTCTTCACGCTGGCCACGATGATATCGCCCACGGTGCCGTCACGGCGGAAAGAACCGCCCAGCACGCGGATGCACATGATTTCTTTTGCGCCGGAGTTGTCGGCGACGGTGAGTCGCGTTTGCGGCTGAATCATGGTATGTCTTCCTCCTTACAATGCGGGCTCACTTGGCCTTCTCGATGATCTCAACCAGGCGCCAGCGCTTATCCTTGCTGAGCGGACGGGTCTCCATCACGCGGATGGTGTCGCCGATGCCGCACTCATTGTTCTCGTCGTGCACCTTCAGCTTGCTGGTGCGGTTCATAATCTTTCCATACAGGGGATGACGGACGCGGGTCTTGATCTGGATGACGCAGGTTTTGTCCATCTTGTCGCTGATCACAACGCCGATCCGGGTTTTGCGAAGTCCTCTCTCTTCAGACATTGAAGCGGCTGCCTCCTTTCAATCCTTACGCCTGTTCCTTCTGGCGCAGCACGGTCTTGGCCCGGGCGATGTCCCGCCGGACGGCGGTAATCTGCTTCGGGTTCGAGAGCTGGCCGGTCGCCAGCTGGAAACGAAGGTTGAACAGCTCGGTCTTCAGTTCTGCAACCTTTTCGGTCAGCTGCTCAGGGGACATATCCAGGAACTCTTTTGCCTTCATGACTGTTCACCACCCGCTTCGGTCGTCGCCTCGTCCTGGCGCACAATGATCTTGGTCTTCAGAGGCAGCTTGTGGGAGGCCAGGCGGAGCGCTTCGCGGGCCGTCTCATCCGGAACGCCCTTGATCTCGAACAGCACACGGCCGGGCTTGACCACCGCCACCCAGTATTCCGGAGAACCTTTGCCGGAACCCATGCGGGTCTCAGCGGGCTTCTCGGTCACGGGCTTGTCGGGGAAAATCTTGATCCACACCTGGCCGCCGCGCTTGGTGTAGCGGGTCAGGGCGATACGGGCAGCCTCGATCTGCTGGCTGGTGACCCAGCAGGGCTCGGTGGCCTGCAGGCCGTAGTCACCGTAGGCCAGGAAATTGCCGCGATGGGCCGCGCCTTTCATGCGGCCGCGGAATACCTTGCGGCGCTTGACTCTCTTGGGCATCAGCATAGGTTACTTGACCTCCTTCGCAGCAGGGGCTTTCTTGGCCTTGGGCAGGATCTGGCCCTTGTAGATCCAGACCTTCACGCCCAGGCGGCCGTAGGTGGTCTTCGCTTCGGCGAAGCCGTAGTCGATGTTGGCGCGCAGGGTCTGCAGCGGGATGGAGCCCTCATGGTAGGACTCGCTGCGGGCGATGTCCGCGCCGCCGATCCGGCCGGAAACCGCGCACTTGATGCCCTTGACGCTGTTGGCCTTCATGGCGCTCTGGATGGACTTCTTCATGGCGCGGCGGAAGCTGATGCGCTTCTCCAGCTGCTGCGCGATGTTCTCGGCCACCAGCTGCGCGTCGGCGTCCGGCATCCGGACTTCCATCACGTTGATGTGGCAGTTCTTGCCCAGGAAGGCCTGCACGTCCGCCTTCAGCTTCTCGATGTTGGCGCCCTTGGGGCCGATGATCATGCCGGGCTTGGAGGTGAAGATGTTCACCGTCACGGTGGCCGCGGTGCGCTCAATGTCGATGTGGCTGATGCCGGTGGCGTAGTACTTTTCCTTGAGCATCTCGCGGAGCTTGAAGTCCTCCACGATGTTGTTGGCAAAATCCTTCTTGCTGGCGTACCAGCGCGTGCTCCAGTCATAGATCACGCCGACGCGGGCGCCGTGAGGATTGACTTTCTGACCCATATCGAAACCTCCTTCGCCTTACTTCTGGTCCAGCACCACGCTGATGTGGCTGGTGCGCTTGAGGATGGGGGAAGCGCTGCCGCGGGAGCGGGCGATGTAACGCTTCAGTGTGGGGCCGGGATTGGCGTACACTTCGGCGACGTAGAGGTCCTTACGGTTCATCTCCAGGTTGTTCTCCGCGTTGGCGATGGCGCTGTTGAGCACCTTGAGCACCACGGGAGCCGCCGACTTGGGCGTGAACTTCAGGATGGCCTGAGCTTCTTCCGCACTCTTGCCGCGGATCAGATCGATGACGATCTTGACCTTGCGAGGGGAGATGCGGACATACTTGGCATGAGCCTGGGGGCGCTTGTCGGCGCTCTCACGGCGGGCCGCCGTCTTTTCCTTGGAACGGGTTGCCATTTCGTGTCACTCCTCTCGCTTACTTGCTGCCCTTGTCGCCGCTGTGGCCGCGGAAGGTGCGGGTCGGGGCAAACTCACCCAGCTTGTGGCCCACCATGTCCTCGGTCACGTAGACCGGCACATGCTTGCGGCCGTCATGCACGGCGATGGTATGTCCCACAAACTCCGGGAAGATGGTGGAGGACCTGGACCAGGTCTTCAGCACGGCTTTCTTGCCGGAAGCATTCATTTCCTGAACGCGCTTGTACAGCGCTTCCTGTACATAGGGGCCTTTCTTAACGGAACGGCTCATTCGTCAGTTGCCTCCTTCCAGTGCGGCTCACTTGTTGCCGGCACGCTTGATGATCATCTTGTTGGAATACTTCTTGTGCTTCCTGGTCTTGTAACCCAGAGCGGGCTTGCCCCAGGGAGTCACAGGAGCAGGCATACCGACAGGGCTCTTGCCCTCGCCGCCGCCGTGCGGGTGATCGTTGGGGTTCATGACAACGCCGCGGACCGTGGGACGGATGCCCATGTGGCGGACACGGCCGGCCTTGCCCAGACGGACGTTCTCGTGATCGGTGTTGCCCACGGTGCCGATGGTGGCCTTGGCGTTCAGCGGGAACTTCCGCATTTCGCCGGAGGGCAGACGCACGGTGGCGTAGCCGTTTTCCTTGGCCATGAGCTGCGCGCTCATGCCGGCGGAGCGGACCATCTGGCCGCCGCGGCCGGGTTTGATCTCCAGGTTGTGGATCAGCGTGCCCACGGGGATGTTGTTCAGGGGCAGCGCGTTGCCGGGCTTGATGTCAGCGCTCTCGGAGGAGACCACGGTGTCGCCCACCTTCAGGTCCAGGGGCGCCAGGATGTAGCGCTTCTCGCCGTCCACATAGTGGAGCAGGGCGATGAAGGCAGAACGGTTGGGGTCGTACTCGATGGCCGCCACCTTGGCGGGGACTTCCAGCTTGTCGCGCTTGAAGTCGATGACGCGGTACTTCTGCTTGCTGCCGCCGCCCTGATGGCGTACGGTGATCTTGCCCTGCTTGTTGCGGCCGGCGTTCTTCTGCTTGTATTCCGTCAGGCTCTTCTCGGGCACCTTCTTGGTGATTTCCTCGAAGGTCAGCACCGACATAAAGCGCCGGGCGGGCGAAGTCGGCTTATAGTTTCTGATTGCCATAATTCTGTCCTCCCTGCTTTACTGAGCCATACCCTCGAAGAACTTGATGGGCTTGGAGTCCTTCTTCAGGGTCACATAGGCTTTCTTGACTTCCGGGGTGCGGCCGGAGTGGAGTCCCTGGCGCTTGATCTTGCCGATGGTGCGCACGGTGTTGACCTTGTCAACCTTGACGCCGTCGTCGGCGAAGACCTTTTCCACCGCCATCTTGATTTCCGTCTTGGTGGCCGTCACCGGCACCTCGAAGATGTAGCGCTTGTCTTCAATGCCCTCATACGCCTTCTCGGTGAGGACGGGGCGCACGATGATGTCATGCGGGTCTTTCATGATGCGTAAACCTCCTCCACAGCCTGAAGCGCGGCCTTGGTGAGGACCAGCTTGCCGGCGTTCAGAATCTCGTACACGTTGAGGGTGTTGACGTAGATCGTCCTGGCCTCGGGCAGATTGCCGGTGGCGCGGACCACGTTCTCGTCCCGCTCGGGGAGAACCACCAGCGCCTTGTTCTCGGCCTTCAGGGCCTTGAGGACGCCGGCCATCAGCTTAGTCTTGCCTTCCTTCAGGTTCAGCTCGTCCACCACGATGATGTCGCCGTCGTTGAGGCGGGAGGTGAGGGCGGAGCGGAACGCCAGGCGGCGGACCTTCTTGGGCACCGCGATGACGTAATCCCTGGGCTTGGGAGCGAAGACCACGCCGCCGTGGGCAAACTGGGGCGCGCGGTTGCCATGGTGCCGGGCGTTGCCGGTGCCCTTCTGGCGGTAGATCTTGCGGCCGCCTCCGCGGACCTCGCCGCGGGTCTTGGCGCTCTGGGTGCCCTGGCGCTGCGCGGCCAGATAGCTGCGGACCACCAGGTGCATGGCGGCAACGTGGATCGGCGCGGCGAAGAGCTCCTCGCTCAGCTCCACCTCGCCGATGGCCTTGCCTTCCATATTATAAAGAGCAGTCTTAGGCATGTTTCATATCCTCCTTGCACTCAGGCCTTGACGCTGTCGCGGACCGTCAGCACCGTGCCGTTGGGTCCGGGGACCGCGCCCTTGACCAGCAGCAGATTGCGCTCCGCATCCACGCTGACCACTTCCAGGTTCAGGATGGTGACGCGCTCCACGCCGGTGTGACCCGCCATGTGCTTGTTCTTGAACACACGGGAGGGGTCGGAGTTGGCGCTCATGGAACCCACGCCCCTGTGGTACTTGGAGCCGTGCTCCATGGGACCGGTGTGGGCGTTCCAGCGGGCGATGGGGCCCTGGGTGCCCTTGCCCTTGGAGGTGCCGGTGATGTCGATCCGGTCGCCCTCGGCGAAGACGTCCACCTTGATCTGATCCCCGACGTTGTAGCCGCTGCAGTCTTCCAGGCGGAGCTCACGCACCACGCGCTTGGGGGCGATGCCGGCCTTCTTGAAGGTGCCCAGCTCGGGCTTGTTCAGCAGCTTGTTGGCGCGCTTTTCGGTCATGTCGCCGAAGGCCACCTTCACCGCGCAGTAGCCGTCGCTCTCAACGGTCTTGTTCTGCATCACGGTGCAGGGACCCGCTTCGATCACTGTGACCGGCACAAGGCGGCCGTCCTTGGTAAAGATCTGCGTCATGCCGATCTTTTTCCCCACGATCGCTTTCTTCATCTTACGTTCCTCCTGCCTCTCACAGCTTCATCTCGATATCGACACCAGCAGGAAGTTCGAGCTTCATCATGGCGTCCACCGTCTTGGAGTTGGGGTTGACAATATCGATGAGCCGCTTATGGGTGCGGCGCTCGAACTGCTCACGGCTGTCCTTGTACTTGTGCGGCGCGCGCAGGATGGTGACGATCTCGCGCTCAGTGGGCAGCGGGATCGGGCCCGAGACCTTCGCGCCGGTCCGCTTGGCCGTCTCGACGATGCGAGCCGCGGACTGGTCGATGAGAGTGTGCTCATACGCTTTGAGCTTGATCCGGATTTTCTGATTGGCCATTGATGTTCCTCCTTGTTCGTTCTCGTTTGCTGCTCGGCAGCCCACTGCAGGTGCAGGCTCCGGCGCTTCGAGTCCGTTCGCCCGATTGTCGGGCTGGTCCCCTGTAATTACCCGTTTGGCCTCACGGCAACTTACAGGTTCATCCCTGACAGACAACAGGTCCATTATACACAAACAAAAGGAGAATGCAAGGGGGTAAACGCCTCATTTTCAACTTTTTTTCGCGGTTTTTCCGATTTTGGATTTCCGAAAACGGCTGTATACTGCCACCTCGCCTCCCATCGACTAAACCACGCCGCCGTGTGTGTTCATTGTTTCGGCGGATTCGGGCTTCCCGCGGACTGTCTCCCTCGCCGCGGCAGAAAGCTGTCCTGCGAATCCTTGGAATTGCAGGGTCTCCCCTTCGCCGTTATGGCCACGGCTCCGGGTGTGTTCATTCCTTCGCCAGATTCCGGCAGTTTTCCCAGTGCTTTCAGGCGGAATTTTGACCAGATCCGACAAATGAACAGCCGATCCCGTCCTCAGGCAGGAGATCCCCGCCCAAAGTCGAAATAGAAGAGACAGATCGGAGCAGCCACAGGAGGTATCCGCCATGAGCCAGCAAGCCCGCAGCCGGGACAGGACGGCCGCGTCCCTGACCCGCTTTGACAACCATGACTTCCGCCTTCCGTACTATGAGCTGATGCTGGAGGGCAGCCTGGCGTACATCCCGGAATATCCCCTCCCGCCGGGCTACAGCTTCGTGCGCTATGTCCCCGGGGACGAGGCCGCCTGGATCGACATCGAGATCAGCGCCCGGGAGCTGGCGAACCCGGCCCGGGCCCGCGAGGCGTTTCAGCGGTATTACGGCGGCCGGGAGGAGAGTCTGCGGGACCGGATGTTCTTTGTGGCGGACGGACAAGGCAGGAAGGTCGCCACCGCCACCGCCTACTGGAACATCCACCGGGGCGACAACGGCACCGATGGCTGGCTCCACTGGGTGGCGGTGCGCCGGGACGCCCAGGGCCTGGGCCTGTCGAAGCCCCTGATCACCCGGGTGCTGCGGCACATGCGGGACCTGGGCTACGCCCGGGCCGTGATCCCCACCCAGACCACCACCTGGCTGGCCGTCAAGGTGTACCTGGACCTGGGGTTCCGGCCCATCCCGAAAAACGCGGAGAACAGCCGCAAGGGCTGGGAGATCATCCGCCGGCTGACGGACCACCCCGCGCTGGCGGACTTTGCGGAGGCGGCGGACGCGGATCTGCTGCCCGACCATCAAGACACACAGGAGGAAAACCCATGACAGCCACAGGCTACCGGGTCGTGGACCTCGAAACATACTACCGCAAGGGCATATTCCGCCACTTCTCGCAGGACTGCCGCTGCTCCGTCTCCATGACCGCCCGGGTGGACGTGACGGAGCTGGCGGCGTGCTCGAAACGGCAGGGGCGGAAGTTTTCCCTCAATTTTCTCTATATCCTGGCCCGGGCGCTGAACTCGCGGGAGGACTATCGCATGGGCTGGCTGTACCAGACCGGGGAACTGATCTGCTACGACGTGATCCACCCCACCCATTACGTTTTCTTTCCGGAGACGGAGACCTGCACCCCGGTGTACACGGCGTACACCCCGGACTACGAGGCCTTCTACAAAGCCGCGGAGGAGGACGCCCGCCGGGCCCGGGAGGCCGGGGTCTACGCCCTGGACGCCGCCGGCCATCCCAACTGGTTCGACGCCTCCTGCATCCCCTGGGTCTCCTACGATTCCCTGAACATCGAGCTGCCCGACGGCTACCTGTACTTCTCCCCCATCGTCAACTGGGGCCGGTACCGGGAGGAAAACGGCCGGCTGATGATGCCCGTCACCGTTCGCCTGAATCACGCCGTGGCGGACGGCTACCTGGTGGCCAACGTGTTCCGCCTGCTGGAGAAGGAAACAGCGGCCTTCTGCGACGCGCTGAAGAACGGGCAGGCGCCGTGACACCGCCGCGTCCTTCCGCCGGAAAGCTCTCCCCAATCTCCCAGATCTGTGGTACAATGTGATAGAAGAAACGGATCCGAGGTGGATGCTCATGCGCAAACGATCCTTCGCTCTCGCCCTGGCCCTGGCGCTGCTGTGGGGCCTGTTTGCCCCTGCCCTGGCGGAGGAGGCCGCCCTCACGGTCCGCGCCCCGGGCACCGTGGCCGCCTACGGGGAGAACACGCTGGAGATCACCGCGCCGGCCGCTGGGGAGCTGACCATCGTCATCGGGGACGAGTACAACGAATACCGCCACATGCGCCTGGACGTGGAGGCCGGAACACAGCGCCTGACCTGGGACGGGCTGGCGGATGACGGCCAGCGCATCGGGCGGTTCAACGGCAAGTACACCCTGCGGGCCGTGCTGGCATCCGGGGAGAAGACCTGGGAGACCACCGCCCGGATCGAGGTGGGGCGCAGCGAGCAGAAGCTGCTCTTCGCCATCCCCAGCGCGCCGGTGCTGCGCATCGGAAGCGAGTGGTTCGTGGAGCTCCAGGCCATGCGCCAGGGCTCCCTGGAGGCCATTCACATGGAGGTCACCACCGCCGGGACCCCGGTGGACATCGTGTACAGCCACAACATCCCCATCAAAACCACGGATTGCTTCATCTATAAGTGGGACGGCCGGAGCGGAAAGGCCCCCCTGCCCAACGGCGAATACACCGTCAGCCTGTGGCCGAAGGACCAGCCCGACGGAAAGCTGGAGTTCAGCCTGACCATCACGGACGAGCCGGCGCCGGCGGACGCCGTGGCCTCCACCGGCGGCATCATGCCCGCCGGCGGGATGAGCGACGCGGAGATCTGGGCGCTCATGCAGCAGCCCAAGGTGGTGGCGGACGTGAAGCCCACCGTCAAGCAGAAGCTCTTCGGGAAGCCCTCCTCCTCCGCAAAGGCCGTGGGCACGGTATACGGCCAGACCCAGGCGCTGGAAGTCCTGGAGATCGCCAACGGCTGGGCCAAAGTCACCGCCTGGTCCCAGGAGAACGGCGAGCAGGTGTCGGGCTACGTGCCCGTCAACAGGCTGAAGGTCGTCCGGCCCGCCGGCCGTTACGGCCTGCTGGTGGACAAAACCACCCAGACCCTTGCGGTCTTTGAAGACGGAAAGCGCATCGCGGAGCTGCCGGTGTCCACCGGTCTGGCGGCGCCGAAGAAGCAGGACCGCGAGACGGCGGCCGGGGTTTATCTCACCGCCGACCGGGTCAGCGAATACACCTCCGGCGGCATCCGCTATCCCAACGCCATCCGCTTTGCCGGGCACAGCATGCTGCAGTCCGTGGGCTACAAAAAGGTCAGCACCCACGCGGACTACACCGCCCAGGCCGCCGTCCTGGGCCAGAAAGACGGCCAGGGCAGCATTCGCCTCCCCCACCTGCCCGCGGAAGAAAACGGCATTGACGCCTGGTGGCTCTACAGCCGCCTGCCACGGAACACCTGCCTGGTGATCCTGGACGACCCCTACATCCGGCGGGTCCAGGCCACCGCCGCAAAGAGCGGAAAGACCGTCGCGCCCTATCAGGAAGCCAACGCGCAGCGCGGCGAGATCCCGGACTTTCCCGAAACGGCGCAGATCCTCACCGTGACCTTCGGCGGGGACGCGGTGGTGGGCACCCGGGAGGTCTGGATGGACCGGGAGGACGCCTTCCCCGCCTACCTGGCCCGGGAGGGCATGGCCTACCCCTTCAGCGGCCTGCGGGAGCTCTTCGCCGCGGACGACCTGACCATGGTGAACCTGGAATGTGTGCTGAAGGCCAACAAGGCCGGCGAGGACAAGGACAAGTGGTACCGCTTCCGGGGGCTGCCGTCCTGGACGGAAGTGCTGAAGGCGGGCAGCATCGAGCACGTGAACATCGCCAACAACCACTACATCGACTACGGCCCCACCGGCAAGAAGGCCACCCGGGAAGCCCTGGACGCGGCGGGGATCCCCTACAGCGGCTACGGCTACACCTGGGTCTTTGAGCAGGACGGCCGCCGGATCGGTTTCTGCGGCATCCGGGAGAGCATCTATAACCAGGACAAAAGCAAGATCGGCGCCGAGATCCGGGCCCTGAAGGAAGCCGGCTGCGACGTCGTGGTCGTCACCTGCCACTGGGGCACGGAGTACAGCGCCGGCCACAACGACCTGCAGGCCGAGATGGCCCGGGCCGCGGTGGACGCCGGCGCGGACCTGGTGATCGGCGGCCATCCCCATGTGGTCCAGGGCATCGACGCCGTGGAGGGCGTGCCCGTGGTCTGGAGCCTGGGCAACCTGATGTTCGGCGGCACCATCGAACTGACGGAGTTTGACGCCCTCGCGGTGCAGGTCCGCTTCGTCTTCGAGGAAAGCGGCTACCGGGGCTGTGTTCTGGAGCTGATCCCGGTGATGGTCAGCGGCCGCGCCGAGGAAGGCGTCAACGACTACCGCCCTGTCATCGCCCAGGGAGCAAACAGGTACCGGATCCTGCAGAAAATCCAGGCGGACAGCGGCTTCGGCATCTCCACGCAGATGTGGTTCCCCAAGGAGTGACCCCGCGATCCGCAAAAATCCGTCGGAAAACGCTTGCATTTCTTTTGTATTTATGCTACAATCGCCGGGAATACGCACCTTTGCCCTTCAGGCGCTTGTGCCGGGAGACCGGTGGCGGCCTGTGAAAAGGCATTGGGTGGTAAAGAACAAGGAGGGCATTCACCATGGCAGTCATTTCCATGAAACAGCTGCTGGAAGCCGGTGTCCATTTCGGCCACCAGACCCGCCGCTGGAACCCGAAGATGGCGCAGTACATCTTCACCGAGCGCAACGGCATCTACATCATCGACCTGCAGAAGACCGTGAAGAAGGTCGACGAGGCCTATGCCTTCGTGCGCGATGTGGCCATGAGCGGCAAGAGCGTGCTGTTCGTCGGCACCAAGAAGCAGGCTCAGGAGTCCATCAAGTCCGAGGCCGAGCGCTGCAACATGTTCTACGTCAACAACCGCTGGCTGGGCGGCATGCTGACCAACTTCCGCACCATCCGCACCCGGGTGGACCGTCTCAACCAGATCGACAAGATGGAAGAGAGCGGCCAGTTCGACGTCCTGCCCAAGAAGGAAGTCGCCAAGCTGGTGCATGAGCGCGAAAAGCTGGAAGAGAACCTGGGCGGTATCCGCGAGATGAAGAAGCTCCCCGGCGCCATGTTCGTCGTGGACCCCCGCAAGGAGCACATCGCCGTGGCCGAGGCCCGGAAGCTGAGCATCCCGATCGTGGGCATCGTGGACACCAACTGCGACCCCGACGAGATCGACTATGTGATCCCCGGCAACGACGACGCCATCCGCGCCGTCAAGCTGATCGCCTCCAAGATGGCCGACGCCGTGCTGGAAGGCAAGCAGGGTGAGCAGGCCGAACCCGAAGCTCCCGCCGCGGAGAAGCCCGAAGCGTAACCGATTCTCTTGAAACAGGTGCGCAGGCTGCACCTGTTTTTCGACCTCCGACACGCAAAAGAAAGAAGGATTTATATGGCTGAAATCACCGCTGCTCTGGTCAAGGAGCTTCGCGAGCGCACCAACGCGGGCATGATGGATTGCAAGAAGGCCCTGGTCGCCTCTGAGGGCGACATGGACAAGGCCATCGACTGGCTGCGGGAAAAGGGCCTGGCCCAGGCGGCCAAGAAGGCCAGCCGCATCGCCGCCGAAGGCGTTGTGGCCAAGTTCCTCGCGCCCTGCGGCTGCACCGGCGTCATCGTGGAAGTCAACTGCGAGACCGACTTCGTGGCCAAGACCGACAACTTCCAGGCCTTCGCCAACAACGTGGCCAAGCACATCGCCAAGGCGGATCCCGCCGACGTGGAAGCCCTCATGGCCCAGAAGTTTGTGGACGATGAGAGCAAGACCATCGAGGATCTGGTGTCCGAGGCCACCGTGGCCATCGGCGAGAAGATTTCCGTGCGCCGCTTTGTCCGCTACAAGACCACCGGCGTTGTGGACGCTTACATTCACCTGGGCGGCAAGGTCGGCGTCCTGGTGGAAGTGGCCACCGACGAGAACGGCAAGGGCAATGACGAAGTGAAGCAGTTCGCCCATGACCTGGCCCTGCAGATCGCTGCCGCCAAGCCCGAGGCGGTCCGCCGCGACGAAGTGGACCCCGAGAAGCTGAACAAGGAGCGCGAGATCCAGCGCACCAAGTTCCTGGAAGAGGGCAAGCCCGAGAAGATCGTGGACCGCATCGTGGACGGCCAGATCGAGAAGTACTACAAGGAAGTCTGCCTCCTGGAGCAGGCTTTCGTCAAGGATCCCGACAAGACCATCAAGGGTCTCATGGCCGAGATTTCCAAGAAGACCGGCGCTCCGCTGGATGTGGTTCGCTTTGCCCGGTTCGAGCGCGGCGAAGGCATCGAGAAGCGCAAGGACGATCTCGCCGCTGAGATCGCCGCCATGCAGAAGGCGTAATCCTGCCAACCATCCCGTCTGACCGCAGGGTCAGGCGGGATTTTCGTAAAAAATCTTCCGGGTCCCCGGAACAGGATCCCCTTCCCGCTCGTTACATTAGTGACAAGAGAACAGCGCACGGCGCTGATAAAGAGGTGGCAATCATGCAGAAAGCAAAGCGTTTGCTCTGGAATACCATCGCGATCCTGGGCATGGTCTGTCTGGTGCTGCTGATGAGCGGCAATGCGAAGGCGGACTCTCCTTTCAGCATTGAAGGCAACGGCAGCGGCAGCAAGGTCTTCTACGTCACCGCCAACGGCAGCTGCACCCTGACCTTCTCCCAGGACTACGGCACGTTCATGTACCAGACGGGCGGCACCACCGCCAAGGGCTGGGGGCGCTACCACGTGAGCTATCAGCTCAGCGGCAGCTCCTATCAGTACAGCTCGGACTGGAAGCGCGCTACCGGCACCAGCACCTTCAGCGTCACGCTGCCCCAGGCGGGAACGTACACCGTCACGGTCACGCCCTTCACCGCGGCGGAGATGCGCCAGGAGGTCTCTTCCTTCGGCTACTGGACCGCGGCCCCCAACTGGTCCCTGACCGGCGTCAGCAACGGCACGGCCTCCACCACCCCGGGGACCAAGACCGCCAGCTGCACCGTGTACTACAAGGACTTCTCCAACAACGTTCTGCAGACCCGCACCGTCAGCTGCAAGCAGGGCAGCAACCCCATCACCGCTCCCACCAGTCTGACGGTCGGCGGTTCGCAGTATACGCTCAGCGGCAACAGCACCCAGACCGTCACCCTTTATTCCAACGGCACGCTGTCCCAGACCACCATCACCTTCTATTACGCCAAGACCAACACCCCCACGCCGGCGCCGGTCTCCGCCGTCTGCACGGTGTACTACAAGGACTTCAGCGGCAATGTCCTGCAGACCAGGTATGTCACCTGCACCCAGGGCGTCAACACCATCACCGCCGACAGCCGGATCCTGAGCAACACCTACACCCTGGCCACCGCCTCGACCCAGACCGTGACGCTTTACGCCAGCGGCCTCCTGTCCCCCGGCAGCGTCACCTTCTTCTACAATAAGACCAGCACCCCCACGCCGGTGCCGAAGACCGCCACCTGCACCGTGTACTATAAGGACTTCAGCGGCAATACCCTGCAGACCCGCACCGTGACCTGCTCCGTGGGCAGCAACACCATCTCCGCGCCGTCCACCCTGACCTACGGCGGCTCGCAGTACACCCTGTCCAGCAGCAGCAGCCAGGTGGTCACGCTCTACACCAGCGGCAACCTGTCCTCCAACACGGTCACCTTCTATTACAGCAAGGCGAGCACCCCCACGCCGGTGGCCACCGCCAAGTGCACCGTGTACTACAAGGACTACTACAACAACGTCCTGCAGACCCGCACCGTGACCTGCTCTGTGGGCAGCAACCCCATCACCGCGCCCGCCACCCTGACCTACGGCGGTTCGCAGTACACCCTCAGCGGCAGCGCTACCCAGACCGTCACCCTCTACACCAACGGCACCCTGTCCACCAACACTGTTACCTTCTACTACGCCAAGGCCGCCACGCCCGAACCGGTCTCCGCCAGCTGCACCGTGTACTGCTACACCACCAGCGGCTCCCTGCTGGACACCAGGACCGTGACCTGCACCGTGGGCACCAACACCATCACCGCCCAGAGCAGCCTCTACTACGGCGGCAGTAAGTATAACCTGATCAGCAACAGCACCCAGTACGTCACCATGTACTCCAACGGCCAGCTCAGCACGAACTCCGTGAGCTTCTTCTACGCGCAGGAAGCCACCCCGACGCCCTATGTGCCCACCGCGACCTGCAATGTGTACTACCGCACCAGCGACGGCACCCTGCTCCAGAGCCGCACCGTGACCTGCTCCCAGGGGAACAACAGCATCTCGGCACCCGCCACCCTGACCAGCGGCGGCGTGCAGTTCGACCTGATCACGGCCTCGCCCCAGACGGTGACCCTGTACAGCAACGGCACTCTGTCCACCAACAGCGTCACCTTCTACTACAACCGGCGGAATGTCACCGGCACGGTGACGATCCGTCAGGTGGATGTGTCCACCAGGGCCACCCTCTCCAGCCGGACCGAGACCCTCTCCACCGGCACCCACACGGTTTACGCGGGGTCCGCGCCCAGCGGCTACACCCTGGTGGGCAGCTCCTCCGCCTCCGTGACCGTCACCACCACCGGCAATGTCAGCCCCTCCATCGTGACCTTCGAGTACAAGAAGAACTCTGCCCCCATCACCTCGCCTCCCGGCCCGTCCGGCGGCAACCGCGTGTATCCCACCGCGTGGGACACCCAGTTCAAGGAGGGCTCCAAGAACCCCAAGGCCATCAACAGACTGCCCAATCTGTATGACGAGAGCATCTACACTTCCTTCTACTACACCTTCTGGAACAGCGAGGTCAAGGACACCATTCCGGAGATCACCGTGTACTTCGACAACGCCACCGTGTCCACCATCGGCATCATCTCCGGCTGCGTCACCAGCGAATCCGCCTACAACGGCAAGGCCAAGCCCACCGCCACCACCGTGTATGTCTACTGCGACCAGGGCATGGTCACCAAGGAGTTCTCCATCCGCAGGGGCTACACCACCGAAGAGCAGAAGTTCGACCTGGGCACCTGCACCGGCGTGTACAAGATCGAGATCTTCTTCCGGAGCATCAACAGCGGCCGGACCGACGCAAACGAGGTCCACATCACCGAGATCCACTTCTACGACTGACAAATCCCAAAACACCACCCGGCGCGGCGATCCTCTGCCGCGCCGGGTTTTGTGGTTGAATTGGTTCGGGGCGGAGCTTGGAGGTGCGCCGGAGGAGCCTCTCATTCGCTGCGGCAGGGAGGCCGATGCCCCTCTGTCGCTGCGGCGATGCACAAGGTTGCCCCTCTGTCGCTGCGGCGACATCTCCCCAGCAAGCTGGGGAGAAGGGTTTGCGGCGCACGCCTGGTCTTCCCGTCGGCAGCACACGCCGGTCGGCTTTCTTGCACACGGCCCCGCCCCCTTCCTCCCCGGCTTGCCGGGGAGGGGGACCGCCGCAGCGGTGGTGGGGCAACCTTAGTGCTCGCGCGAAGCCGTCGCCGTAGGGGCGCCGCTTGCCGCGCCCGTGCTCACCCATGCTTGCCACGCCTCCACCCACCCATGCAACCTCGACGCTCGCGTGAAGCAGCTGCCCCTCTGTCACTGCGGCGATGCACAGGGTTGCCCCTCTGTCGCTGCGGCGACATCTCCCCAGCAAGCCGGGGAGAAGGGTTTGCGGCAGCGTCCGGGGTTCTTGCCGACAACACAGGCCCGTCGGGTTGAAGGCACATGACCCTGGCGCCTTCCTCCCCAGCTTGCTGGGGAGGGGGACCGCCGCAGCGGTGGTGGGGCTTCCCCGATCGCCGCATCGAAAGAGCGCCCCTCCCCGGAAGCGTACCCGGGAAGAGGCGCCTTTGTTATTTTGTTCTCCGATATTCCGTTCTCCGGATAAGCCGATGACAGTCACAGGACAATCATCGCTTCATCCGCAAAGCGGAGCATGCGGTCTGTCTGTCGGTCACGCCGGGAGGATGATCCTGTAACATCCGGAGGTGCTTTCCACAGGAATCTCCACAGTCCCGGGTGACCCCGGTTCAGTGGTTTCCTGTTCCAGGGTCTCAACCACAGCCTCGGGCGGTGTCGGCTCCTCGGCGACAGCCTTTTTGTAGTAGTCCACATCAATGTTCTTGGCAAACAGGGAAAGCATCAGGCTGGCCAGCAGCAGGATGATGGCGCCGCCCAGACGGGAGGAAATCTGCGCGAAGGGCATGAGCTCCATGCGGTCCGCGGCGGAGAGCACGGCCACGTCGCCGGTGCCGCCCATGTTGGACATGCACAGGCCCGCAGTGATGCCGGATTCAAAGGGATAGAACCCGACAAACTTGCCGATGAGGGCCGCGCCGCCGAAGGCGCCCACGCAGGTGGCCAGGCACAGCAGCAGGTAGGTGATACTGAAGCTGGAGATCACAGTCCCGATGTCCAGATAGCAAATGCCGATACCGATCAGCAGCATGTTGGTCAGGTTCTTCATGACGAACTGGAACCACTGGAAGCAGGCGATCTCGATGCGCTCAGGAACGATGTTGGTGATCTTGCAGATGGCCACGGTGATGATCATCCAGGCATACGCGTGGATTGTGACTCCGGTGCCCAGCGAATTCCAAATGCCCTGAAGGATGAAGCCGATGGTAAAGAAGGTGCCGGACGTCAGAAGACCAATGCCCAGGTTCTTGATGTCGACCTTGTCGCGCTTGGCCTGCATCTCCGGGCTGATTTCCAGTTCCTTGGGATCCATGGTGCCGGCTTGCATCAGCTTGCCATGGCCATTGAGCTTGTCGCTGGCCAGCGCCTTCACCAGAATGCCCGCGAGCACGATAGAGATTGCGTTGCCGATGGCCACAGCCGGGGACATGATGGAGATCGCCTGTGAGGCATCCATAGCCACGTTGGGGTTTGCGTCAAAGATTCTCGACAGCGGGGTCGCACCGGCGCCCATGCCACCGCCCATGATGGGCAGTGCCACCAGCAGCAGCGCGTTCCAGACCGGATAGCCCATGATCGCCGCAACGGTAATGCACAGGCCGAAGGCAATGAACAGACCGCCGAAGATGGCCGGGAAATACCGGGCTGCCGCCTTCATGAGCAACTTCCGGTTCATGCCCAGGATGGAGCCGGTGATCAGGGCGGCGATGTACCAGTCCAGGAAGCCGCCGTCACCCTTGAAGAAACTGTTGATGCCGCTGACCAGGTTGAAGTTCTCCTTCAACGGCAGCGCAAAGGTTCCGTCCGGGATCAGGTGGAAGTACACCAGCAGAGACGCGCCGAAAATACACACGATGGCGCCGCCGCCCAGGTAGGACTTGATGATGGGCGTGTGGTCGCCGATCCAGCCCAGGATCGTGCCCAGCACGATCATGAACACGAAGCATCCTGCCATGCCTGTGGGAAGAACACCCAGGTAAGTGGCGCCCAGCACAAGCACCGCGATGATCAGGAAAATCGGCCAGGGAATGTTGAAAAACGTCAACGGTTGCTTCTCCTTGGTCACTTGTTGAGCCTTCGCCATGAATACCCTCCCTTTCTTATTGTGAAGTGTGGATCGGGGTATCGGTCAGAAATCGGTCACAGCCTGGCCACGCCGCTGTCCCGGGCCGCCTGGGCCACCGCTTTGGCCACGGTGGGGCCGACCCGCTTGTCGAAGGCGGCGGGGAGGATGTAGGTGCTGGAGAGCTCCTCGTCGGAGACCAGATCCGCCAGGGCGTGAGAAGCGGCATTGCGCATCTCCAGGTTGATGTCCCTGGCCCGGACGTCCAGGGCGCCGCGGAACAGGCCGGGGAACACCAGCACGTTGTTGATCTGATTGGGATGGTCGCTGCGGCCGGTGCCGACCACCGCCGCGCCGGCCTCCAGGGCTTCGTCCGGCTCGATCTCGGGGGTGGGGTTGGCCATGGGGAACACGATGGGGCCCGGTGCCATGGACTGGATCATTTCCTTGCTGACGATGTGCGGCGCGCTGACGCCCACGAACACATCCGCGCCCTTCAGGGCGTCCGCCAGCTTGCCGGAAAACTTCTCCGGGTTGGTGATCTTCGCCATCTCCTCCTGGGCGGGATTCATCTTCTCGCCCTCGCAGAGGATGCCGAAACGGTCCACCATCTTCAGATGCTTCACGCCCAGGTTCATCAGGTGCTTGCCGATGGCGATGCCCGCGGAGCCCGCGCCGTTGATGACCACCTTCACCTCGCCGATGTCCTTCTTCACCACCCGCAGCGCGTTGAGCAGGGCCGCGCCCACCACAATGGCCGTGCCGTGCTGATCGTCGTGGAACACCGGGATGTCGCAGAGCTCCTTCAGCTTCGCCTCGATCTCGAAGCAGCGGGGCGCCGCGATGTCCTCCA
>JBGVCH010000113.1:0-12629 GCA_045226335.1 Christensenellales bacterium
GTCGCTGCCGGACTGCAGGGCCAGATGGAACTGGGGGCAGATCCCCGGAATGTCTTTCAGCGCCCGGGCGAACGCCGCCGTGGCCACCGTGGGCTCCAGGCTCCCCAGCCGGATCCGCCGGACGCCGGGCACCGCCGCGGCCCGGACGGCGTCCAGGAGCCCGATGCCGTCCCCCAGGTCCCGGCCGTAGCTGGTCAGGTGGATCCCGGTCAGCACCAGCTCCCGGAAGCCCGCCTCCGCCAGCGCTTCCGCCTCCGCCGCGACGTCTTTGGGCCTTCTGGAGCGGATGGGTCCCCGGACGCTGGGGATGATGCAGTAGGTGCAGCGGTTGCCGCAGCCCTCCTGGATCTTCATCACGGCCCGGGTGTGCTCCTCCTGAGTGCGGATGGTCATGGGCTCGTAGACGGCGCCGCCGCCCAGAGGCTCCACGGCGCAGAGAGGCTTTCCCGTCCGCAGCACGGTTTCCGCCAGATCCACGATCTCCATGCGGCGCTGGGTGCCCAGGATCAGGCCGGCGCCGGTGTCCAGCAGGGCCTCGGCCTTCCGCTGGGCCAGGCAGCCGCACAGGATCAGCAGGCTGTCCGGGTGTTCGCGCCGGACGCGCCGGGCCAGCTGCATGGATTTCTTGTCTCCCACGCCGGTGACGGTGCAGGTGTTGATGACGTAGATGTCCGCGCCGCCGTCGAAGGGGACCGCGTGGTATCCGGCGGCGAGGAAGCGCTCCAGCATGGCCTGGGAATCGTACTGGTTCACCTTGCAGCCCAGGGTGCAGAAGGCAACGGTCTTATCCACGGGGCGTCGCCTCCATTTCGCCGTACAGGGCCATCAGCACGGACAGAGCGGCCGGCCCGGCGGTCTCGGTCCGGAGGATCCGCGGCCCCAGGGTCACGGGCACCGCGCCGACCTCCCGGAACAGTGCCACCTCGGTGATGTCCATGCCGCCTTCCGGGCCGATGATGAGGGCGATGCTCCCCGCGTCGGGATGGGCGGCGCGGAAGGCGGTCAGGCTCACGTCGTCGCTCTCCTCCCAGGGCACGAGGACCGCGTCATAGTCTCCCAGCTCCGCCGCCAGCTGCCGGGGAGTACGGGGGAGGCTCACCTCGGGCTCCAGACTCCGGCCGGACTGCTTGCAGGCCTCCCGGGCGATTCGCTGCCAGCGCTCCCGCTTCTTCGCGGCGTCGGCGGCGCTGAGGCGGACCACGCTCCGCTGCATAGCCACGGGAATGATCCGCACGGCGCCCAGTTCCACGGCTTTCTGGATGATCCGCTCCATTTTATCGCCCTTGGGCAGACCCTGACAGAGCGTCACCCGCAGGGCGGGCTCGGCGGCGGGCAGGGGCGCCGTGGCCCGGAGCACCGCCTCCTCCGGCAAAGCGGAGACCACTTCGGCCTGCCAGCGCTGACCGTCCCCGATCAGCTGGGCCTGATCCCCGGCCTTCATCCGGAGCACCTGGGCCAGGTGGCGGGACTCCTCCGGGGAGAGGGTAACCGCCGCGCCGGGGGACAAGGGGGTTGACCCGACATAGAAGCGGTGCATCAGGAAGGCCTCCTCGACAGCATGGCGACCCATTCGCCGCGGCGGAGGATCTCGACCACCTCATAGCCCGCGGCCTCCAGCACCTTCAGCACATCGGCCTCCCGCTCCCTGATGATCCCGGAGCAGATGAAGAACCCGCCGGGCACGATGTGGGCGGTGAGGGGACCGGCGAACATGCAGATGATGTCCGCGATGATGTTGGCCACACAGACGTCGCAGACGGCGTCGCGGTTTTCCAGCAGATCGCCCTCCTCCGCGGCGATGACATCCGCGAGGCCGTTCAGGGCGATGTTCTCCCGGGCCACCCGCACGGCCACGGGGTCGATGTCCGTGGCCAGCACGCGGGATGCGCCCAGCAGGGCGGCGCCGATGGCCAGGATCCCGCTGCCGGTGCCCACGTCGATGACGCGCTCGCCGCCGCGGACCGCCTTCTCCAGCAGCGCCAGGCACATGCCGGTGGTCTCGTGGGTGCCGCTGCCGAAGGCCATGCCGGGGTCGATCTCGATGACCCGGTCTCCGGGAAGGGCGTCATAGGGCTCCCAGCTGGGCTTGACCACCAGGGTTTCCCCGGCGCGGAACGGCTTGTAGAAGCGCTTCCAGACTTCGGACCAGTCCTCGTCCCGGACGGAGACAGTCTCCAGCTCCAGGCTTCCGCAGGCGTCCCCGAGGTTCTCCCGCAGGGCGCCGAGGCGGTCCTTCAGCACCCGCAGCCGCTCCGGGTAGGCCGCGTCGGGCTTGAACCAGGCGTGGACCAGCACGTCCTCCGGCATGGCGTCCGCCATGTGGGGGTCAATGATCTCCCAGTAGCCGTTGGGCTTGTCCGGGTCCGGAATGTCCGCCCGGTCCTCCACCATGGTCCCGTCCGCGCCGGAGGCGATCAGGGCTTCGCTGACGCCGTCCGCGCCGGCGGTGGCGGTGTGTACGATGAGTTCGATCCAGTCCATAGGGGCCTCCTGTTTACTTGCGGAACGATTCGATGCCCCGGAGGAGTTCGTACTCCCGGACATCCCGGACCGTGGTGTACATGTAGCGGGTCAGCACCGTGCCGCCCCGGTAGTACAGGCAGATGAAGGGGCAGTCCTCGATGAAGAGCTCCTGGATCTCGATCATTTTGTCGCCGAAATCGCCGTCTTTGACGCAGGTCTTGCGCAGCTCTGTCATGATCAGCTCGTCCATCCGGTCGGAGCGGTACCGGCCGTAATTGCCGGTGTTGGTCTTGGTGAGCAGGAAGCCGGGATCCGGGCATTTGTCCATCTCGAAGGCCACCAGCGCCAGGTGGAAATTGCCTTCCTTCAGCCGCGACTGGGCGCCGGGATAGGTGACGTTGACGATCTCCACGTCGATGCCCACGGCGGCCAGCTGCGTTTTGATCATGGCGGCCGCCTGGAAGCGGACGTCGTTGTCCGGCTCCTCGTAGACCAGCAGCCGCAGGGTCAGCTTCTGAATGTTGCCGTCGTCTGTCAGCCGGTCCAGGACGCCGTCGTCGTCGCTGTCGCCCCAGCCATCCTCCTCCAGCAGCTGCTTCGCCTTCTCCACGTCCCGGTAGACGGCCTCGTCCGCACGGCTGTCGTAAAGCCAGGTGCCGGGGATCATGGGGGTGTTGGTGCGGTAGGCCGTGCCCATGTATACACCGGAGGCGATGGCGTCCGGGTCCAGGGCGTAGCGGATGGCGAGGCGGACGTTGAGGCTGGCCAGCTTGGAGTAGGTCTGGTTCATCAGCAGGACTTCCAGCTGGCTGGTGCGGTAGTCCAGGGCCAGGGTGGTGGAGCCGGACTTGTACTGGGCCGCGGCGATGGACCGGGAGAACACGGTGTTGACCCGGCCGTATTCGTAGGATTCCATCACGGCTTTCTGGGTGTCGTGGCAGATGAAGGTGATCTGGGTGACCTGCGGGGTGGCTTTCCACCAGTTGGGGTTGACCTCCAGGGTGACGGAAAAGCCGGGAGAAAGATCCGCGATGAAGTAGGGCCCGGAGCCCATGGGGTCGTCCTGATTGACCTCTTCCGCGGGGAGCACGGGGAAGGTCATGGCGTAAAGCAGACCGTAGTAGGAACGGCCGCTCTTGGTTCGGACCACCACGGTGCGGTCGTCCGGGGCGCTGATCTTCTCCACAAAGTAGGACAGATTGCCGTAGTAGCCCTTGCTGACGGCGGTTTCGTCCGCGGCGCGTTCCAGGATCGCGTTGGCGGTGGCCACCACGTCCGAGGCCAGCAGCGGGGAGCCGTCGGAGAACGTGACGCCGCTCCGCAGGGTGAAGGTCCAGGTGCGCCCGTTGTTGCTTTCGGACCAGTTCTGCGCCAGGCAGCCCACCGGCTTGTAGTCGTCGCCGATAGTCACCAGGGACTCATACACCAGGCTGTACACGCTCATGATGTCCCGCTCCAGCGGTTCCAGCGGGCGGATCACCGTGGTCTTGGTGGACTGGATGCCCACGGTCAGCGACGTGTCCACGTTGCTGGCGTCACTCCGCAGAGGACAGATCAGCAGGCTCAGCGCGAGGATCCACAATAGCGGTCTGCGCGTCGTTGTACGCGTGGTAGTAGAGCGCGTCGTATATCCCATAGTCCCGCACCACCTTTCTGACATAGCTTCGGGTATCGTCGGTGGGAATGCTGTCGATTTCCAGCGTCTTCCCGTCCGGGGAATAGGACCGGTTGTTCAGCCAGATCTGGACGTTGCCCTGTCCCGCGTGGTAGGCCGACGCCACCAGGATCGGATCGCCGTTGAACTTCTTGGAGAGATACTGCAGATACCAGCAGCCGAACTGGATGTTCACTTCCGGATCCCAGAGCTTCTGGAAGCTGTAATCCGGGAGATGCAGGTATTCGCTGTTGATCCAGGAGGCGGTGTTCTCCATCAGCTGCATCAGGCCCCGGGCGCCGATGCCGGACTCCGCCGTGGGCCGGAAACTGCTCTCGTTGAGGATGATGGCGCAGACGAAGGCCGGCTGCAGGTTGTACCGGTTCGCGTACTTTTCCACCAGGTCGCGGTACTGCAGCGGGTGGTTGGTCACGGTCCGGTTGTAGGCGCTGATCTTCTCCGCCTCCGCGCTGTTGAGGCGGGCGATCTGCCAGATGCCGAGGATCAGGAAGAGGACCGACGCGGCACAGAAGGAGATGATGACCGCGGAGATCCAGCGGGGATTGCGGCTGCGCACGCGCCGGGGCTCGAGGCGCTGTTCCGGCGGGATCCACGCGTCCTGCCGGTACCGGGAACGCTCGATCCCCGGGCCGGCCTCATCGGCGCGGTCGGCGCGCCGCCGTCTGGGCGCTTCCTGCGGCAGGGACGCCATGCAGAAGGGGCAGACCAGAACGCCCTGCTCCACACGGTTCCCGCAGGATGGGCACTGACGCATTCAATCCGCCTCCTTGCCGATCAGCTTCATTTCCTCTTCCCAGAGGGACAGAACGAGGGCTTCGGTCTCCTCCAACGGGCGATTCGTGTCGATGACCACGTCCGCCCGGGCGACCTTCTCCGTCACGGGGAGCTGGCTGGCGATGCGCTGCCGGGCTTCCTCGGGGCCGAGGCCGTCTCGCTCCAGCAGGCGGGCCAGCTGGACGGCCTCCGGCACGGTGACGCACCAGACCCTGCTGCACAGCCGGTCCAGCTCTTCCTCATAGAGCAGGGGCATGTCCAGCACGCAGACAGCGGCGCCGGCATCCCGGGCGGCCTCGATCTCGCCGCTGATCAGCGCCCGGAGGCGTTCCCGCATGATGACGTTGAGGGCCTCCAGCGCCGCCGGATCCGCGAAGACGATACGGCCCAGGGCTTTCCGGTCCAGCTGCCCGTCCTCGCGGAACACGCTGCCTCCGAACCGGGTCCGGATGTCCGGCAGGGCCTCGCCGCAAGGGGCCGTCAGCCGCCGGGACAGTTCATCCCCGTCCACCACATAAGCTCCCAGCCCTTTCAAAATGCGGGAGACATTGCTCTTGCCGCAGGCGATTCCGCCTGTCAGGCCCAGGATCCGCATGCGGCTCACCTCCGTCGCGCTCTGAAATAAACCGGCCGGACAGCTGATTCGACATCGTCCGGCCGTGGGGAGCCGCTGCGGAAACAGCGGCCGGTTTGGTTGTCAGACGGGGACAGATCAGAGGTTGGTGCTCAGCAGCTTCTGCTTGAGCTCGGCTTCCATGCGGTAGAGGGTCTTCTCCGCCTCGATGCGCTGGGTGCGGCCGTCCTTCTGGATCTGCATGACCTCGTTGATGGTGTCGATGAGGGACTGGTTGGTCTGGACCAGCGTGTCGATGTCGATGATGCCGCGCTCGGCCTCCCGGGCGGTCTCGATGGTGCCGATCTTCAGCTTCTCGGCGTTCTTCTTCAGCAGCTCGTTGGTCATGTCGGTGACGGCGCTCTGAGCCTTGAGGGCCTCCTCGCTGTGGGCCAGGCCCAGGGCCAGCACCATCTGATTCTTCCACAGGGGCAGGGTGTTGGACAGGGTGGACTGGATGCGCTCCACCAGCAGGCTGTCGTTGTTCTGCAGCAGGCGGATCTGGGGCGCCATCTGGATGGACACCTGCCGGGTCAGCTTCAGGTCGTAGAGCTTCTTTTCCAGCCGGTCGCACTGGGCGGCCAGGTCGTTGGCCTTCTGGGCGTCCATGGCGTCGCCGCTGCGCTGGGCGATCTCCTGCAGCTCCTTCAGTTCGTTGTTCCGGACCTGGGCCAGGTACTTGTCGCCGGCGATGATGTACAGGGTCAGCTCATGGAAGTAAGAGTTGTTCTCGTCGTAGAGCCGGTCGAACATGGCCACGTCCTTCAGCAACTGGGCCTGATAGTTCTCCAGGCTGCTGGCGATGCTCTCCACGTTGACGGAGACCTTGGCGTAGCTGGTCTTCATGCGCTCCAGCTGATCCACGGGCTTGGCGAAAAGCTTGCCGAACAGGCCGGCGGGCTTGCCGGTGTCCTTGTCGAAGCTCTTCAGCTGCTGCACCAGGTCGGTGAGCATCTGGCCCACCTCACCGGTGTCCTGGGTCTTCACGGCCGCCAGCGCGCTGTCGGAGAAGGACGCTACCTTCTTCTGGGCGTCCGCGCCGAAGAGCAGCACATGGTCCGGGTTGGTGACATCCAGCTTGGCGATGAAGGCGTCGATGGCCTGGCGCTCCGCGTCGGTCAGGGTGCTGTCGTCCAGGGTGGGGGCCACGTCCTTGGCCACGGTCTCCTTGGCGGCCTCGCCGGGGGTGGTCAGGATGCCGGCAGCGTCCTCGATGGACTGCTGGATGGAGGCGGGCGCGGGTTCGGGGGCCTTGGGGGTCAGAAGGAGTTCGGGTACCGCCTGGGAGGTATTGGATTCAGCCATTTCGATTCGCTCCTTTTCGCATGATTTCGTTTGGTCGCTTTATTCCGCAAGTCTGCTGGCCGCAGACGTCTGAGACGATGTTTTCGGCGCGGCGCTGCCGCTTTCGGGGACCACCAGGACGGGGACGTCGGGCTCCGCGGCCATCTGCGCCGCGGCGGCGGTCCGGGCTTCCAGGGCGGCCCGGCTGATGCCCTCGCCGCTGAGGTCACCCTCGACGTAGCCGTCCCGCTTCAGCATCTGCTCCAGCACGTCGATGTCGGTGGAGATGTCCAGCTGGGTCTCCTTGAAGAGGTTGTCCAGCTGTTTCTGGCAGGCGGTGTTCACCATGTCCAGCCCCCGTGAAAGGGTCTGGCGGTGCTCCGCCAGGGCCTCCGGGGAGATGCCGCGGTCCTGCATGGTCTGATAGCTGGCCAGCATCTTTTGGGTGGTGGGGAGATAGTAGTTCATGAACTTGCGGATCTGGCCGGCCTTGGCGGGCTTTTCGGCCACGGTCCGGAAGATGGACACGCACTTCTCCTCCACGGCGTAGATCTTCTCCGAGAGCTCCTTGTCCTGAATGGCGTCGTTGGAGGCCCGGATCTGCTTCAGCGCCTCGGCGCCCTTGCGGATCAGCTCGTCGGCGTGCTCGTCGCCGCTGAGGGGCAGGTCGTCGTAGGCGATGGGATGATCCTCCCGGTTGTGGGTGGTCAGGTCCAGCCCCTCGGACATAATGCCGACCGTGGCGCCCACCAGGGCCGCCGCGCCGACGATCAGCACGGCGCCCACCGCGCTGAATGGAAAGATGAGGAAGCCGAGCCCTGCGGTGACCAGGCCCGCGATCAGACCGTTCCGGCGAGCCTTCCGCTTCTGCTTTTCCCTCTTCCGGTCAGCCATCCCGTCACGTCCTTCCGCTTACAAAATGAGCAAAAACCACCATCGCCATCATATCACAATGCCGCCCCGATGACAAGAGGCGAGGCCGAAAACAGGAAAAAGTTTCATTGATTGCGGAAACCTTCGCGCTTGACGGATGTGGCGGTTTGTGATAGCATACACTCCGAAACTGAGGCTGTTTTTCTTAAAGAATACAGCGTCGGAATCAGCCGGAGGAGGGGGGATGGGCGTTGCAGTATCAGCGAGAAGACGGCTGCCGCGCGTGGCTGGCCTATGCCCGCTGCAGCGCCCGGACCGTCCGGAGTCTGGTGGAGGAATGGGGCAGCGCCGAAGGAGTCTATGATCAGGCCCTCCGCGACCGGGGCGAATGTCTCCGGGCCGTGATGCGGCCCGCCGCGGCCCAGCGCCTGATGGAACAGGCCCGGCCCGAGGCCATGCACGAGATGATGGTGCTGCTCCGGGACCACCGCGTCCGGGTGATCTGGCACGAGGACTACCTGTACCCGGATGCCCTGCGGAGCGTCGCCGATCCGCCGCCGGTGCTGTTTGCCCAGGGAGACCTGGGCTGCGTCAGCGGCCGCTGCCTGACCATCGTGGGCAGCCGGAGCGCTTCCCCCAAGGGCACCGCGGCCTGCGAGCGCCTCAGCGAATCCCTGGCGCGGCAGGGCGTGACCGTTGTCAGCGGCCTGGCGCCGGGGATCGACACCGCCGCCCACACCGGGAGCGTCCGGGCGAAGGCGCCGGGCATCGGCATCATGGCCTGCGGGCTGGATCAGGATTACCCCAGCCGGTCCCGGGGGCTCAAGCAGGACCTGCTGCGCTGCGGCGGTCTGCTGCTGAGCGAGGTGCCGCCGGGGGTCCGGGTGTTCAAGGGGAGTTTTCCCCGCCGCAACCGCATCCTCTCGGGCCTCAGCCGCGGCGTGGTCCTGATGGAAGCCCGGATCCGCTCCGGCAGCATGACCACCGTGCAGCACGCCCTGGACCAGGGCCGGGAGGTCTTCGCCTGGCCCGGCGAGGCGGGCTCGGAATGGTCCGAGGCTGCGCATCAGCTGCTCCGGGAAGGCGCGAGATACTTTGTGACCGCCGAGGACATCCTGGAGGATCTGGGCTGGACCGTGGACAGCGCGGTCACGCCGGCGGAGAAGTCCGTCCTGCCGCAGCTCTCCCCGCCCATGCACCAGGTCCTGACGGCACTGCACCGGGGAGAGAAGGGCATGGACGAGCTGGCCCAGGAGACCGGCCTGGACATCAGCGGCCTCACCACCGCCCTGACCCTCCTGCAGATGTACGGCCTGATCAGGGCCCTTCCGGGAAAGGTCTACTGCATTATCTGACGGCGCGGGATCCGATCCGCGCTTCATCCATATCCGGAGGTGAATCATATTGAGCACTGCCAAGCACAAACTGATCGTCGTCGAGTCCCCGGCCAAGGCGAGGACCATCAGCCGGTTCCTGGGCCGCGGCTACAAGGTGGAAGCATCCCAGGGCCATGTCTGCGATCTCCCCAAGTCCCAGCTGGGGGTGGATGTGGAGAACGACTTTGAGCCCAAGTACATCACGATCCGGGGCCGGGGCGACATCCTGGCCAGGATCCGCAAGGAGGCTAAGAACGCCTCCCAGATCTACCTGGCCACAGACCCTGACCGCGAGGGCGAAGCCATCTCCTGGCATCTGGCCCACGTGCTGGGGATCCCGGAGGACGCCGCCTGCCGCATCGAGTTCCACGAGGTGACCAAGTCGGCCATCCAGAATGCCATCAAGCATCCCCGGACCATCGACATGGGCCGCGTGGACGCTCAGCAGGCCCGGCGGACCCTGGACCGGCTGGTGGGCTATCAGATCAGCCCGCTGCTGTGGACGAAGGTCAAGAAGGGCCTCTCCGCGGGCCGGGTGCAGTCCGTGGCTACCCGGATGGTGGTGGCCCGGGAGGAGGAGATCGAGGTCTTCATCCCGGAGGAGTACTGGGACGTCTCCGCCACCGCGGCGGTGGACGGCGGGTCGGACAAGAAAAAGCACACCTTCCCGGTGCGACTTCACAGCGTCGACGGAAAGAAGACCCCGCTGTCCGGCGGCGATGAGGCCAAAGCGGCGGCGGAAAAGATCCGGAAGACGGCTTTCACCGTCGCGGACGTCCACCTGGGCGAGAAGAAGAAGCTTCCGGCGGCGCCCTTCACCACCTCCAGCCTGCAGCAGGAGGCCAGCCGCAAGCTGAACTTCCCCACGGCCAAGACCATGCAGGTGGTGCAGACCCTCTATGAAGGCGTCGATTTGGAGAACGAGGGCACCCAGGGCATCGTCACCTACATCCGCACGGACTCCGTCCGGATCAGCGACGAGGCCATGAGCGCGCTGCGCGGCTACATTCCGGAGCGCTACGGCGCGGATTATCTGCCGGAGAGCCCCAACGTGTTCAAGGGCCGCGCCAATGCCCAGGACGCCCACGAGGCCATCCGCCCCACCAGCGTGCTGCGGACGCCCGAGAGCATCCGGGATTCCCTGACCAAGGATCAGTTCAACCTGTACCGCCTGATCTACAACCGCTTCATCGCCAGCCAGATGGCGCCGGCGGTTTATGACACCATGTCGGCGGAGATCACCGGCGGGGACTGCGTGCTGCGCTTCTACGGCGAGCACAAGCGCTTCCCCGGCTTCACCGCGGTCTACGAGGAGAGCACCGACGACGCCGCGGCTTCCGCGGAGATCCGCCTGCCGGCCCTGCGCAAGGGGCAGAAGGTCAGCGTCACGGAGGTGGAGGCGGAGCAGCACTTCACCCAGCCGCCGCCCCGCTACACCGAGGCCAGCCTGGTGCGGACCATGGAGGAGCGCGGCATCGGCCGTCCCTCCACCTACGCGCCCACCATCACCACCATCATCGGCCGCGGCTATGTGAGCCGCGAGAAGAAGCGCCTGTACCCCACGGAGCTGGGCCGCATGGTGAACAGCATGATGGAGGATTACTTCACCGACATCGTGGACATGGACTTCACCGCCGAGCTGGAGACCCAGCTGGACGAGGTGGAGACCGGCGGCAAGGACTGGAAGGAGATCCTTCGGGGCTTCTACCCGGCCTTCGCTGAGGACCTGCGGGTGGCGGAGTCCGAGATCGAGAAGGTGGAGATCAAGGACGAGCAGAGCGATGTGCCCTGCGACAAGTGCGGGGCCATGATGGTCTACAAGATGGGCAGGTACGGGCGCTTCCTGGCGTGCCCCAATTTCCCGGACTGCCGCAACACCAAGCCCATCGTCACCTACATCCCCGTGCCCTGCCCCCGGTGCGGCGCGCGGCTCATGGAGAAGATCTCCACCCGCAGCCACCGCAAGTTCTACGGCTGCGAGCGCTATCCCGAGTGTGACTTCGTCAGCTGGGAGCGGCCGGTGGCGGAGAAGTGCGAAAAGTGCGGCAGCTACATGGTGCTGAAGATCGGCAGCAAGGGCGAGGCGTGGCACCTGTGCGCCAACGAGAACTGCCGCAACAAGGTGGAAATCGCCCGGCCCGAGGAGGCGGAGGACGATGCCTGACCGCGGCGCCGCCGTCATCGGCGCGGGCCTGGCCGGCAGCGAAGCCGCCTGGCAGCTGGCCCAACGGGGGATCCCCGTCACGCTGTACGAGATGAAGCCCGGCAAGAGCGGCCCGGCGCACCACTCGCCGCTGTTCGCGGAACTGGTGTGCTCCAACAGCCTGCGCTCCGACCGCCTCACCAACGCGGTGGGCCTGCTGAAGGAGGAAATGCGCCAGTGCGGGTCGCTGATCATGGCAGCGGCGGACCGGGCGCGGGTCCCGGCCGGCGGCGCGCTGGCGGTAGATCGGGACCGCTTCTCCGGCTATGTGACGGAGCAGCTGCGGCATCACCCCATGGTGACTGTGGCGGAGGAGGAGATCACGGCGATCCCGGAAGGCCCGGTGATCATCGCCACGGGTCCCCTGACCTCCGACGCCCTGGCGGAAGCCATCGCGGCCCTGCCCGGCCTGGCGACGCTGAACTTCTACGACGCCGCGGCGCCCATCGTCACGGCGGACTCCATCGACATGGACCGGGTTTTCCGGCAGTCCCGCTACGACCGGGGCAGCGATTACCTCAACTGTCCCATGGACCAGGAGCAGTACAACGCCTTTGTGGACGCGCTGCTGACGGCGGAAACCGCGGAGGTCCATGGCTTTGAGGAAAACCGGGTCTTCGAGGGCTGCATGCCCGTGGAATCCATGGCGAAGCGCGGCCGGATGGTGCTGGCCTTCGGGCCGCTGAAGCCGGTGGGCCTCACGGATCCCCGGACCGGCCGGGAACCCTTTGCCGCGGTGCAGCTGCGGCAGGACGACGCAGCCGGCACCCTGTACAACCTGGTGGGCTTCCAGACGAGGCTGAAGTTCCCGGAACAGCGGCGGGTCTTCGGCATGATCCCCGGGCTGGAGAACGCGGTGTTTGCCCGCTACGGGGTCATGCACCGCAACACCTTCCTGCAGTCCCCGGGCTTCCTGAACCGGAACTTTGAGATGATCACCCGGCCGGGCTGCTTCTTCGCAGGGCAGATGACCGGGGTGGAGGGCTATGTGGAGAGCGCGGCCAGCGGGCTGGTGGCCGGCAAGGCCCTGGCGGCGGAACTGCTGGGGGAGACCCCGACGGAATGGCCGTCCTTCACCGCCATGGGGGCCATGGGCCGCTATGTGTCCACCCCCAACCGGAACTTCCAGCCCATGAACTGCGCCTTCGGCCTGATCGATCCCCTGCCGGTGGACGCGGAGCACAAGCGCATCCGCAAAAAGGCAGACCGCTACCAGGCCATCAGCGACCGGTCTCTCCGGTGGTTCCGGGAAAGGAACCGCGATTCCGGGGACGCGGCCGACGAAAGAAAGGAAACGGATAACAGATGAACAGCTTTATGGGAACCACAATCTGCGCGGTGCGCCGCAACGGCCAGACAGCCATCGCC
>JBGVCH010000114.1:0-49806 GCA_045226335.1 Christensenellales bacterium
GAAGGTCCAGGGCGATCGGAAAGCCCTGGCCGAGGCCCGCAGGCCTCGGAATCCCTTTGCTTTCATTTAGCGTTCTTAACACGGAAAAGTATGAGACGACGCGAAAGGGGAAAAAAGATGAAAGCAATCCATGTGAAAAACGGGCCGCAGGGCGTCTCCGCCATCGTGCTGGGCTGCATGCGGATGCCCGCCCTGTCCGTGGAGGCCGCGGCGAACATGATCCGCACCGCCGTGGACGAGGGCGTCAACTTCTTCGACCACGCTACCTGCTACGGGGACGGCGAAGCGGAAATGCGGTTCGGGGACGCGTTCCGCCTGACCGGCCTGAAGCGGGAGGACGTCTTCCTCCAGAGCAAGTGCGGCCTGCACTTTGACCGCAGGGAGTTCGACTGGAGCCGGGACGACATCCTGGCCAGTGCCGAGGCCAGCCTCCGCAGGCTGAAGACCGATTACCTGGACGTGCTGCTGCTCCACCGGCCGGACCTGCTGTTCGACCCGGAGGAGGTGGCGGAGGCCTTCGAAACCCTGGCGGCCAGCGGCAAAGTCCTGCACTTCGGCGTCAGCAACGTGACCCCCGGCCAGCTGGAGCTGCTGCGGAAGTACGTCCGGCAGCCCCTGGTGTTCAATCAGCTGCAGTTTTCCCTGGAGCAGAGCCAGCTCATCGACGGCGGCCTGTACCTGAACAATCTGACCACCGAGCGCTCCGTCAGCCGGGACAACGGCGTGCTGGACTACTGCCGGCTGCACGACATCACCATTCAGGCCTGGTCGCCGCTGCAGTTCGGCATGTTCGGGGGCTGCTTTGTGGACCACCCCGACTTCCCGGAGTTGAACCGCGTCCTGGGCGAGCTGGGCGAGCAGTACGGCGTGACCAAGACGGCCGTCGCCATCGCCTGGATCCTCAGGCATCCCGCCCGGATGCAGGCCATCGCCGGCACCATGAACCCGGCCCACCTCCGGGACATCTGCGCCGCCGCCGATGTGAACCTGACGCATCAGGAGTGGTACCGGCTGTACCTGGCCTCCGGCAAATTCCTGCCGTAACGCGGCCTTCACAGGCGGACAGCCGCCCGCACATCCCTGTGGGGGAGGGATCTTCCATGCGAATCCGAAACACCACCACCATGAACATGACAGAGGGCAGGCCGCTGGCGCTGCTCTCTGTGTTTGCGCTGCCGCTGCTGATCGGCAACCTCTTCCAGCAGGCCTACAACCTGGCGGACTCCATGATCGTGGGCCGGCTGCTGGGGGCCGACGCCCTGGCCGCGGTGGGCGCCACCGGCTCCATCTCCTTCCTGTTCTTCTCCATCTTCAACGGCATCAGCGGCGGCTGCGGCATCGTGACCGCCCAGTATTTCGGCGCCCGGAAGGACGGGATGGTGTGCAAGGCCATCGCCAACTCCGCCTACATCATGCTGGCCTCCTCCCTGCTCACCGGCACGGTGGCCTTCCTGATGGTCCCCACGGTCCTCACCTGGATGGGCACGCCGCAGGAGATCCTGCCGGAGGCCATCACCTACATGCGCATGACCTCCGCCTCCGTGCCGCTGATTGCCACCTACAATTACGCCTCCTCCATGCAGCGCGCCCTGGGGGATTCCCGCACGCCGCTGTATTTCCTGGTGGTGTCCTGCGTGCTGAACGTCGGGCTGGACCTGCTGTTCGTGGGCGCTTTCCACTTGGGAGTCTTCGGGGCGGCCCTGGCCACCATGATGGCTCAGCTGCTGGCCGGCGCGGGATCCCTGCTCTACGCCTTCCGGCGCAATCCCTATTTCCGGGTGGGGCGGCAGGCCCGGGCCTTTGACCGGGGCATCGCCAAAGACGCGGTCCGGCTGGGCCTCCCGCTGGCGCTCCAGTGGAGCCTCATCGCCATCTCCACCACGGCGCTGCAGTCGGTGGTCAACTCCTTCGGAGCCACGGCCATGGCGGCCTACACCGCCACCAACCGCCTGGAGCAGCTGGTCCAGCAGCCCTTCGGCTCCATGAGCATGGCCCTGTCCACCTACGCGGGGCAGAACAAGGGCGCCGGGCGGATCGGCCGGATCCGGGACGGTTTCCGGGACAGCCTGCTGGCCATGCTGGTGCTGGCCGGGCTCATGGCGCTGATCATGCAGGTCTTCGGCGAATCCCTGGTGGGCCTGTTCGTCCATGAGCGGGACGTCATCGAGCTGGGGGGCCGGGCCCTGCGGATCACCAGCTTCTTCTACGTTTTCCTCGGGGTGATCTATGTCACCCGGGGCGTGCTGAACGGCGTGGGCGACACGCTCTTCGCCTTCATCAACGGCACCGTGGAGATCGCCGGCCGCGTGGGGCTGCCCCTGCTGCTCCTGCGGCTCACCGGCGCCGGCGTGATGACCATCTGGATCACCGCCGGGGTCACCTGGCTGCTGTCCGGCGTCTTCTGCGTCCTGCGGTACGTCTCCTGGCGCGCCGGGCAGGGCAGCCCCGAACAGTCCGACAAGCGCGGCCGTCCGTTCCGCGGCTGCATGCGGCGCAAGCGGGTGTGACGCCCTTCATCCGGAAAAAACGGAAAAGGGCTTGACTCTGACGCCGCGTCATGGTTTATGCTGTACCCGCGACGGGCAGAAAGGGGGTCGGTCCCCGTGATGACGGTTCACGAGGTCAGCCGGCGGACAGGGGTGAGCATCCGCACCCTGCAGTACTACGACCGGATCGGTCTGCTGCCGCCGGCGGCGCACACGGAGGCCGGCTACAGGCTCTACGATGAGGCCGCGCTGGAAACCCTGCGGCAGATCCTCCTGTTCCGGGAGCTGGAGTTTCCGCTGAAGGACATCCGGCGGATCATCCGGAGCCCGGGGTTTGACCGCGCCAAAGCCCTGGAGCAGCAGATCCGCCTGCTTCAGCTGAAGGCGGAGCATCTGGAGAACCTGATCCGCCTCGCCCGCGACATTCAGGCGACAGGAGGGAAAGCACCCATGGATTTCAGCGCGTTTGACACAAGCAAGATGGATGAATACGCCGCCCGGGCCCGGGAAGCCTGGGGCTCCACCGCGGCCTACCGCGAGTATGAGCGGAAGTCGGAAGGCCGCGGACAGTCGGAAGACCGCGCGCTGGCGGAACAGATGATGCGGATCTTCGCCGGCTTCGGCACGGTCCGGGAGGGCGATCCCGGATCTGAACAGGCGCAGGCCCTGGTGCGGGAACTGCGGGATTTCATCACGGAGCACTACTACACCTGCACGGACCAGATCCTGTCCGGGTTGGGGCAGATGTACGCCGCCGGCGGGGAGATGACCGACAACATCGACCGGGCCGGGGGCGAGGGGACCGCGGCCTTCGCAAGCGAGGCCATCCGGATCTTCTGCGGGACGTGAACCCCAACACACAAACGCGGAGCGTCTGTCATGCGCAGGCGCTCCGCGCGGTTGTCTTTGGCGACGGTGGTGGCGCGGACTCAGGCGCAGGGCTTACGCATGAACCAAACAGTGATCACGATCACCGCAACGACCTCATCCGGCCTGCGCGGACAAGCAGGACCGCCATGTGTGAGTGCATGCGCGCAGGCCACCTTCCCCTAAAGGGGAAGGCTTTTGGTTGCTTAAATACCCTTGCCTTCCCCTTCTGGGGAAGGGGGACCGCCGCAGCGGTGGATGAGGTCGTCCATCGGCCTGACGGGAAAGCATCCCATTGCGATTTCATTTACAGAATTGCGCCTCGGCGATGGCATCCCCGCGCTTGACAGCCCTCTCCCCGCTGCGGTATAATGGACCCAGCAAGAACCCGAAAAGCGACATAATTGAGGTGAATGTGCGATGAAAAGACTGCTCTTTGTCCTGGCAATCCTGGCCCTGGTCCTGGTCCTGGGCTGCGCGGCGGCGGTGGCGGAGGAGACGTACCGGTGCGGCGATTTCGAGTACGCCCTGCTGCCCAGCGGCGACGCGGAGCTGATCCGATACCTGGGGCCGGACGGACCGGTGACCATCCCCAACGACCTGGACGGACACCCCCTCACTGCGGTGCGGAGGAATCCGTTCTACTACTTCGTCTCCGGCACCGAGAACGGGATCAAGGACTGCGCCGTCACCGTGGCGGCGGACCATCCCTACCTGGCCACCATCAACGGCGTGCTCTTCGGCATGAGCGACCGGAAGCTGATCTACTGCCCGACGTCCGTGACCGGGGTGTACAGCATTCGGCCGGGGATCCGGCAGATCGGCGAGATGGCCTTCTACAACTGCGCCGGCCTCACGGGCGTGACGATCCCGGACAGCGTGACGGAGATCGGCAGGTGGGCCTTTGCATACTGTCCCGGGCTGACCGGCGTGACCATTCCGGACAGCGTGACGGAGATCGGCGAATGGGCCTTTGCCTACTGTCGCGGCCTGACCTCGCTGAGCATCCCGGACAGCGTCACCGTCATCCCGAACCATGCCTTCCGGGGCAGTACAAGCCTTCCCACCATGACGATCCCGGCCGGCGTGACCGCCATCGGCATGAGGGCCTTCTGCGACTGCACCGGCCTGACCGACGTGGTCATCCCGGACGGCGTGACGGCCATCGGGGAGCGCGCGTTCTGCAACTGCACCGGCCTGACCGCCGTGACCCTCCCGGCCGCCGTGACCGACATCGGCGAACACGCCTTTGACGCGGAGGTGTTCACAACGGACGTCGACTGGGAGTACAAGCCCCTGCCCGCCGTTTTCACCGTCACCCCCGGCAGCTATGCCGAGACCTGGTGCGCGGAGAACGGGCTTCAATACGTGACCGCCGGCGTCAACGGCGGCGACCGGGACGACTGGTTGAACTGAGCATGGAGTGGGCGGCAAGGAACCGGCGAGACGGTGTTCTTCCTGTGAAACGAATTTTATAACAGTTGGAGGTTCCTGCTATGAAAAAACTGGTTTTCATCCTAGTGATCCTGGCCCTGGCCTTGGGCTGCGCGTCGGCTGTGGCAGAAGAAACTTACCAGAGCGCCGGCTTCGAGTATGCCCTGCTGCCCAATGGCGATGCGGAGCTGATCCGGTACCTGGGGGATGAGGGAACGGTGATTATTCCCGACAGCCTGGATGGGCATCTCATTACTTCGGTTAGGATGAATCCGTTTTTGACATACAATACGGACTTTGGTTATGTTGATGGTGCCCTTAACTGTACTGTGTATGTCTCCACAGATCATCCATATTTGGCCACCATCAACGGGGTGCTCTACGGCATGAGCGACCGGAAGCTGATCTACTGCCCGCCGGCTGTGGAAGGAGCATATACTATTCGAGAGGGCATCCTGTCGATCGGCGTTTATGCGTTCAGCGGCTGTAGAAACCTTACTAGCGTAGCCATCTCAGATAGCGTGACCAGCATTGGGGAGAACGCATTCGGGGGCTGCATCAGGCTAACCAGTGTGACCATCCCGGACAGCGTGACCAGCATTGGGAATGAAGCATTTTACAACTGCGCCAGTTTGACCGATGTGATTATTCCGGACGGCGTAACCAATATCGGAAATTATACATTCAGCGGCTGCAAAAACTTGACCAGCGTGACCATCTCGGGCAGCGTCACAAACATCGGAAAGAATGCGTTCTCCAGGTGCAGTAGCCTGACCAGCGTGACGATCCCGGACAGCGTGACGAGCATTGGGGATTCTGTGTTCCGCGAATGCAGCAGCCTGACCAGCGTGACGATCCCGGACAGCGTGACAAGGATTGGGGATTCTGTGTTTAGTTATTGTAGTAGCCTGACCAGCGTGACGCTTCCGAATAGCGTGACAAGGATTGGGGATTATACATTTCACCATTGTAGCAGCCTGACCAGCGTGACACTTCCGGACAGCTTGAAAAGCATCGGGGTATTCATGTTCTCAGATTGTAGTAGCCTGACCAGTGTAACAATCCCGGACAGCGTGACAAGCATCGGGGATGCTGCGTTTTACGACTGCAGCAGCCTTACCAGCGTGACGATCCCGGACAACGTGACGAGCATCGGGAAAGGTGCGTTCCTAGATTGCAGAAACCTGACGAGTGTGACGATCCCAGAAAGCATGACAAGCATCGGGGAGCATGCGTTTGATAAACGAGAAGGGGAGATTTTGGATTATGCCTATAGCCCCATCTCCAATCTCGTATTCATTGTCACCCCCGGCAGCTACGCCGAAACCTGGTGCGCGGAGAACGGGCTGCAGTATGTGGCCACCGGCGTCACCTACGGCGACCGGGACGACTGGCTGGACTGAGAATCGGAGCGGGCGGCAAGGGCCGACTGAACTGCAGTAAAAAACCTGCCGTGGCGGCAGGATCCCTTCTGTATAGGCACACCGCCGTCCGGTTGGGCGGCGGTTTTCGTCAAATAGACTCAAGCAGTTCAAGGAGTTTCGGAGAATCATTCTGGATTGTATCCCACACGATTACAAGATGTACACCCTCGTAATTGTGCACGATCCGGTCCCGGATCGGTTCAAACCGTTCCCTGCTCATAGATGACCACTCCCGTTTCCTTGATTTCGCGGTCTACCCTGGAATCCGGGATCACATCGGTCACATCCAGGATGTCGACGTCGCAGTCGAGGGTTTCGCACACATCATCCACCAAGCCGAAAAAGGCAAGACCCCGAAGGCCGCTGTCCACCAGAAGATCCACATCGCTGTTGCGATTGGCGCTTCCCTTGCTGTATGATCCGAAGAGAATCGCTTTTCTTACGCTGTTCTTCCGGAACACCGGTGTGAGCATATTCTGCAGCTGTGTAAGAGAATAAACCTCACTCATCGCGATCCCCCCTTCTCTTCGATGAAATTATACTTCAAATTCTTCAAACAATCAACCGAATTGTGTCTTGCATTTTCCCGAAAACCCGCTATAATAGCCCTTGACGTTCACGATGATGGGGACGGTGCGGGGGAAATCCCCTCCAAGCGAGCCGGGGACGGTGGGAGCCCGGCGAGGGAAAGCCCGAGCAGATCACCCCGGAGTGAGACGGCCCGAAGCGGCAACGCGGCCAGAGGGCGGTCCGGGCGCTCCCGATACAGGGCGGGCAGGTCATGGGCCTGCGCAGAGCGGGCAGCTTCGGCTGTCAATGCGGGTGGTACCGCGGATGCAAGAAACATCCGTCCCGGCAGAGATTTGCCGGGGCGTTTTCTGTTCCCGGCCAGAGTCAAAGGAGGCTGAACCCTGTGTACAAGAAAGTTTCCACCGACATGAAATTCGTCGAGCGGGAGCGGGAGGTCATGCAGTCGTGGAAGGACAAGGACATCGTCCGGAAGTCCTTCCGCCTGCGGGACGGCGCCCCCACCTGGACCTTCTACGACGGCCCGCCCACGGCCAACGGCAAGCCCCACATCGGCCACATCGAGACCCGGGTCATCAAGGACCTCTTCCCCCGGTACAAGACCATGAAGGGCTGCTCCGTCACCCGCAAGGCCGGCTGGGACACCCACGGCCTGCCCGTGGAGCTGGAGGTGGAGAAGCTGCTGGGCCTGGACGGCAAGGAGCAGATCGAGGCCTACGGCATCGAGCCCTTCATCGGCAAGTGCAAGGAGAGCGTGTGGAAGTACCTCCATGAGTGGGAGAAGATGTCCGACCAGGTGGGCTACTGGGTGGACATGGAGCACCCCTACATCACCTATGAGAATCCCTACATCGAGAGCGAATGGTGGAGCCTGAAGCAGATCTGGGAGAAGGGCCTGCTGTATGAAGGCCACAAGATCGTGCCCTACTGCCCCCGCTGCGGCACGGCGCTGTCTTCCCACGAGGTGGCCCAGGGCTACAAGAACGTGAAGGAGACTTCGGCCTTTGTGCGCTTCCGGGTGAAGGGGGAGGAGAACACCTTCCTGCTGGCCTGGACCACCACCCCCTGGACCTTGCCCTCCAACCTGGCCCTGTGCGTGAACCCCGGCATCACCTACGCCCGCTTCACCGCGGACGACGGCGTCTACATCATGGCGGAGGCCCTGATCCCCGCCGTGTTCGGCGACCGGCCGGTGGAGATCACCGAGCGGATGCAGGGCAAGGATCTGGTGGGCATGGCCTATGAGCCTCTGTTCCACTTCCAGCCAGGCCTGCTGCCGGCGGACACCAAGGCGTGGCACGTGGTGGCGGACAACTACGTCACCGTGACGGACGGCACCGGTATCGTGCACCAGGCCCCCGCCTTCGGCGAGGATGACAACCGGGTGTGCCGGGAGAACGGCCTGCCCTTCATCTGCCTGGTGGACACCAGGGGCTGCATGACCAAGGAGACCGACTGGCCCGGCGTCTTCGTGAAGGACGCCGACAAACCGATCCTGGAGGACCTGAAGCAGCGAGGCCTGCTCTTCGCGGCGGTGCCCTTCGCCCACGACTATCCCTTCTGCTGGCGCTGCGACACCCCCTTGCTGTACTATGCCCGCCCCACCTGGTTCATTCAGATGACCAAGCTGCGGGACAACCTGGTGCGCAACAACCGCACCGTCAACTGGCTGCCGGACAACATCAAGGAAGGCCGCATGGGCAACTTCCTGGAGAACGTCATCGACTGGGGCCTGAGCCGCGAGCGCTACTGGGGCACCCCCCTGCCGGTGTGGCGCTGCCCGGAGGGCCACCTGCACGTCATCGGCTCCATCGCGGAACTGCGGGAGATGGCCGTCACGGATCCCGGCCCGGACATCGAACTCCACCGGCCCTACATTGACGCCGTGGAGATCACCTGCCCCGCCTGCGGCAAGGCCATGCACCGGGTGAAGGAAGTCATCGACTGCTGGTACGACTCCGGCTCCATGCCCTTCGCCCAGTGGCACTATCCCTTTGAGAACAAGGAGATCTTCGAGGCCAACTATCCGGCCCAGTTCATCTCCGAGGCCATCGACCAGACCCGGGGATGGTTCTACACCCTGGAGGCCATCTCCACGCTGCTCTTTGACCGCGCGCCTTTCGAGAACTGCATCGTGCTGGGCCACGTCCAGGACGGCGAGGGCAAGAAGATGTCCAAGCACCTGGGCAACGTGGTGGATCCCTTCGACGCCCTGAACAAGTACGGCGCCGACGCCCTGCGCTGGTACTTCTACGCCACCAGCGCCCCATGGCTGCCCACCCGGTTCTCCGACAAGGGCGTCATGGAAGGCCCCATGCGCTTCCTGGCCACCCTGCAAAACGTGTACGCCTTCTTCGCCATGTACGCGGAGATCGACGGCTTCGATCCGGCGGCGCATCCGCTGGACAAGGCGGAAAAGACCCTGATGGACCGCTGGATCCTCTCCCGGCTGAACTCTCTGGTGAAGAAGGTGGACGAGGACCTGGCCGCCTACCGGGTCACGGAGCCCGCCGGCAGCATCGAGGCCTTTGTGGATGACCTGAGCAACTGGTACGTCCGCCGCAGCCGCGAGCGCTTCTGGGGCAAGGGCATGGCCGGCGACAAGGAAGCCGCCTTCGCCACCCTGTACCATGTGCTGCTGACCCTGGCCAAGGTCTGCGCCCCCTTCATCCCCTTCATGGCGGAGGAGATCTGGCAGAACCTGGCCGTGGGCAAGCTCCCCGGCGCGGAGGAATCCGTGCACTTCTGCGACTTCCCGACTGCGGATGAGAGCGCCATCGACCCCGACATGGAGGACCAGATGGCCGCACTGCTGGAGGCCGTGCAGCTGGGCCGCGCGGGCCGCGCCCTGGCCAACCTGAAGGTCCGCCAGCCCCTGGCTGCTATGTACGTGAAGGGCGCCCGCTTCGGCGAAGCCTTCCAGTCCCTGTGCGAGGACGAGCTGAACGTGAAGGAAGTCCGCTTCGTGGACGACGCCCGGGCCTTCACCACCTACACCCTGAAGCCCCAGATGCGCACCCTGGGCCCGAAGTTCGGCAAGCTCCTGGGGGCCATCCGGCAGAAGTTGACGGAGCTGGACGGCAACGATGTGGTGGACGCCTTCGCCAGGGGCGAGACCGTGTCCTTCACCGTGAATGACGCCGACGTGGCGCTGACGGTGGACGACGTCCTCACCGAGCCCGCCCAGAAGCCCGGCTTTGTGGCCCAGGAGGACAAGGGTGTCACCGTGGTGCTGGACACCAACCTGACGGACGCCCTGATCAACGAGGGCTACGCCCGGGAGGTCATCAGCAAGCTGCAAAACATGCGCAAGGACGCGGGCTTTGAGGTCACGGACCGCATCGATGTCCGCTGCACCTGCGGCGACAAGCTGGCCGCCGCCATCGAGGCCGGCCGCGACATGATCATGCGCGGCACTCTGGCCCTGACCTTGACCCGTGAGCCCGCCGACGACAGCTTCGTCTCCGCCGACTGGAACATCAACGGCGAGGCGGCGACCCTGGCGGTGCGCGTGGCGAAAGCCTGACCAAACGACCATCACCCGGGGGACGGGCACGCCTGTCTCCCGGGCTTTCTGTCATTCACATGAACCCCAACACCTCACCCTAGCAGGAACCCGAAGGGTCCAGGGGCGACCGGAAAGCCCCAGGCTGCGCCCGCAGGCACAGGATCCCCCTACATCAATCCCCATCCGCCGAGGGAAAACAGGATCGCTCCCGCTGAAGAGCCGATCCCGGTATGCTTGAGACAATCAGGCTGACAGCTCAGACAGAATCCAACACCTCACCCCGGCAGGAACCCGAAGGGTCCAGGGGCGACCGGAAAGCCCCTGGCTGCGCCCGCAGGCGCAGGATCCCCCTGCATCAATCCCCGCCCGCTGAGAGAAAACAGGATCATCCCGCAAAGAGCCGATCCCCGCAGGTTTTGAGACAATCAGGCTGACAGGTTGGACAGAATCGCTTCCTTTTCCGGCATGAACCGTGTAGGATGTGCTTGCAGTCAGAGAGACGGACTGCAGCCACCCCGACACCGACCGGAAGGAGGATGCACCATGAAGCGCACCGTGTTCTACAACAACCTGCCCCTGAATCATCTGTCCACTCCCGACCTGAAAGCGCAGCTGGCTGTGAACCGGGAGCGCCTCCGGGTCCGCACCCTCGTCGGCGGCGCCCTCAGCGCGGCGACCCTGGCGGTGGGCCTGATGAATCACCAGCCCGTCGTGGCGGTGATCCCGCTGGCCATCACCGTCATCACCGGCCTGTGGCTGCGTCAGAACAACAAAGCGATCGAGCAGGAGATCGGCGCGAGGTGAGCTGAAAAACCGCCTCATCCGCCGCGGACCAACCGACCGATCAGAAAAAGGTGAACACCATGTTTGACAAGACAGATTACACCGGAAAGAAATGGCGCCTGGGCTGGACCGAAAAGGGCATCATCGGCATGATCTTCACGCCCATGGGGGTGCTCTTCCTGACCCTGGGCATCCTGTTCCACTGGCTGGGCGTGGGGGAGGACCCGGAAGATCCGGTGATCTTCCTCGCGGTCTTCGGCGGGGTCGGCCTCTCCTTTCTCATCGTGGGCGCGGCTCTGCTGACGGCGGACGTGCAGCGCAGAAAGGCCGCCATGCGGGCCATCGAGAGCGGACGCAGGGTGATGGGCACCGTCTCCGGCGTCCAGGTCCGGAACAACGTCCGGAACAACAGCAACATGCGCCCCTATGTGGTGGAGGTCCATTGGCAGGACGAGGCCGGCGTGATGCACATCTTCCACAGCCGCTATCTCTACTTCAACCCCGAGGGGATCATGACCTCCGACCAGGTGCCGGTGTACCTGGAAGAGGGCGGAAACGGCTTCTTCGTGGACATCGACGCCGTGCTGCCGGAGATTCGGATGCACTGACGGCAAAAGGGACTGCGAAGCCCGACCATTTAAGTGATGGCGGGTATTCGCAGTCCTTTTTTGTCGGCGGAACCTTGCGCGGCGGGCTTGGGACCTCACGTGCCCGGGCGGCGGTTGTTCTTCCTCACCACCACCCGATCCAGCGTCGCCAGCAGGGCCGGGAGCAGGAGGAGGATCACCAGGATCGCGGACAGGGCGCCGGTGGAGATGGTCCGGCAGATCTCCGCCACCGTGGGATCCGAGTAGGTGTAGCCGATGATGCCCGTGACGAGCACCAGGATCAGGCCCGAGGTCAGGATGGAATGGACGGAGCCGCCATAGGCTGCCCCAAGGGCCTCCGGGATCCCCAGGGTTTTCCGGTTTTCCCGGTAATAGCCGGTGAACAGGATGCCGTAGTCGATGGTAGCGCCCATCAGGATGCACTCCACGATCAGCAGGGCCAGGAAGTAGATGCTGTAGCCCTGCCAGCCCACCACCGTCACCGTGAGGTACACGCCGCACTGGACGATCAGCACCAGCAGCGCGGGCACCACCACGGACCGGGAGGTGATCAGCACGATCAGGAAGATGGCCGCGGCGGTCAACATGGTGATGGTCCGCAGTTCTTCGCCGAAGGACCGCTGCATCTCATGACTCATGGCGGAATTGCCGATCAGGTAGTACTCGCCGGTCAGCGCTTCTCCCGCCTCCGTCAGCCTGTCCAGGAGGGCGTCGGTCTCCGGGCCCTCCACGGGCAGGGTGGTGTACAGGATCATCCGGGAATAGCGGTCGGATCGCAGCATCCGCATGCCGTCGTCCAGCTGGGCTTTCGCGCTTTCGATGAGCTCCCGGTTCTCCGCGCCGATCAGCGAGGCCACCAGGGGCGTATTCAGCAGCGGGCCCTGGACATAGTCGATCAGTTCCGGAATGGTCAGCTTCCTTTCGGAGAGCGGAAGGGAAGACCCCCCGAAGTAGATCCCGTACACCATGTTCAGCATGCCGGGGCTGACAGCCATCTCCCCGCCCATGGCGCTGATCACGCCGCTGAGATCCTCCGCCGTGTACGCCTTCCCGAACAGGCTGTGGCAGCCCATGACCTGCCGGACCCCTTCCCAGGCCTCCAGCTCGTCGGAGAGGGCCGCCATGCGGTCTTCGTCCCGGTTTTCGTACACGATCACCAGCATGTTCTCCGGCGGGAAGGTGTCCATGATGGGATCCACCTTGGTCAGGGTGTAGGCGATCTGCGTGTTTTGCTGCAGGAAATAGAAGGCGACGAGCATCACCAGGAACACCCCGGACAGGATGTGCCTGCGGCGATGGCTGAAGCGGGCCAGCCGGCTCATGGACAGGTGAAAGGCCTTCTTTGTCGTCTTTTCGATGAGGCGGTCTCCCCAGAGCACGATTGCGGGCAGCACCGTCAGCACGCAAACCAGGCTGATCAGCACGCCCTTGGCCATCACCACCCCCAGGTCCAGGCCGATCTTGAAGTTCATGAAGGCCAGGGCAAACAGCCCCGCCGCCGTTGTCAGGGCGCTGCCGGACACGGCAGAGAAGCAGTTGCGCAGGGCCGCGGCCATGGCTTCCCGCTTCTCCAGCCCCGTCTCCTTCTCCTGCCGGTACCGGTTCATCAGCATGACGGAGTAGTCGATGGACAGCACCAGCTGCAGCACCGCCGCGATGGAGGAGGTGACGTAGGAGATCTGCCCGAGGAAGATGTTGGTCCCCTCGTTGATCACCACCGCGATCCCGATGTTAACCAGGAACAGGACCGGTTCAAACCAGGACCGGCCCATCAGCAGCAGGATGGCCACCAGGATCGCGATGGCAGCGGCCAGAAGCCACGGGGGGATGCCGTCCGCCCCGGGATTGTCGTTGCGGTACACGATGCCGTAGTCCCGGAAATCCCGCTCCAGAGCGGCCTCGATGGCGCGTTCCTCCGGGGAGCCGTACTCCTGGGACGTGCTGATGACGAACAGCGAATACGCTCCGGCGTGATACTTTTCGCCGCCGTCATGGGCCACGCTCTCCACGTAGGGGAGGGCCTTCAGTTTTTCCAGGAGCTCCGCTTCCCGCTCCGGGTCCAGGCTTTCCGCCATGACCCGGATGCTCTTGTCCGCCCCCATGGGCGGGAACTCCGCCGCCATGATGTCCATGCCCTTTTTCATGGGGGAGCTGTCCGGCAGATACCGGGTCATGTCATAATTCACCGTGACCCGCAGGGCGAGGATCCCGCACACGGCCGTCAGACAGATCATCACGGCCAGGATCCACCATCGTCGGGAGACGATCAAACCGGCTGCTTTGCGCATGGTGTTCTCCTTATTCTCTATCACATGCTGTTGTTCGTATGTTCTGTGATCGTGCTTCCATTGTTGCACATTTTGGCCGATTTCGCAAGATGGCGCCGGCAATTTCCCCGCGGCCCGTGCAGGAAGCCGCCGCCGCGCATCGAAACATAACACGAGAGCACACCGAAAAGGGGAAACAGCCATGGGCAAAGTCGGGATCATGACCTTTCTGCACAACGAGAACTGCGGGTCGGGGCTGCAGGCCTGGGCGCTGCAGGAGACCCTGCGGGGGCTGGGGTGGGAGCCCCTGGGGCTGGACTACCGGCCCGACCGGGGGGAGCAGCTGCGGAACCTGCTGTGCTCCGGAAACTCCCCGGCGGTGGTGCTGGACAGCATGCGCCGGCGGAAGGCGAAGGGCGAGCGGAACACCTCGGGCTTCAACCGCTTCCTGGCGGAACGGCTGAGCCTCAGCGAGCCCTGCGCCAACGGCGAAGCCCTGCGCCGGGCCGCCCGTGAATGCAGCGTCCTGCTGTGCGGCAGCGACCAGGTCTGGTCCCCGGAGTGGCTGAATCCGGCCTATTTCCTGGACTTCGCGGAGGATCAGCCCCGGGTGGCCTACGCCTGCTCCCTGGGGGTGAAAACCATGCCCGGAAAGCGCAAGGCGGCGAAGATGAAGCGGCTGGTTTTCCCCTTCCGGGCGGTCTCTCTCCGGGAGGAGGAAGGAAAAAACATCCTGCAGGCGCTGCTGCCGGAGAAGCCCATGGCCGTGACGCCGGACCCGGTGCTGCTGCTGACCCGGGCGCGCTGGCTGACCCTGGCGGGGGACCCGGTGGAGGAGCCGGCGCTGGCGGCGTATTTCCTGCGGGACGATCCCGGCCACTGGCGGCAGGCGGAAGACCTGGCCCGGCAGCGGGGCCTGAGGCTGGTGCCCCTGGCGGTGACGGAGGACGCCCGGGCCCGGGAGAACGCCATCCCCAACCCGGACCCCATCCGGTGGCTGGCGGCCATGGCCTCGGCGTCGGCGGTGATCACGGACTCCTTCCACGGCGCGGCCATGGCGGCGGTGCTGGGCAAGCCTCTGACGGTGACCCGCCGCTGGAAGGACGGGGACCCGGCGTCAAAAAACAGCCGCATCGATCAGCTGATGCGGCTGGCGGGGTGGACGGACGACAGCGCGTGCCTTCCCTCTCCGGAGGTGGAGGCCTGTCTGTCAGTCGAGAGAGAAAGAGGCATCGCCTGGCTCCAGCAGAGCCTGCAGGGCTGAGGGCAGGGGCGAGGTGAGGGCGATCTGCGCCCCGTCCCGGGCGGGGAAGGCCAGCTCCGCCGCGTGGAGGGCAAAGCGCCCCGGCAGCGCCGGATCCTCCCGGCCGTAGAGAAAATCCCCGAAGACCGGGCACCCCAGGGATGCCAGGTGGACCCGGATCTGATGCGTGCGCCCCGTCTCCAGCGTGAGCCGGACCAGCGCGCGCTTTTTGCTTTCACAGACCGCCAGCACTTCGTAATGCGTGACGGAGCGCTTCCCAGACGGGGAGACGACCCGCCGTACGGTGGCGCCCTCCGCCTTGGCGATGGGGGCATCGACGGTGCCGCGGTCCCGCGGGGGAATGCCCTCCGTCACCGCCAGGTAGCGCCGCCGGAAGCGCTCCGTGTGCAGCAGCGCCTGCAGCCGGGCCTGCTCCTCCGCGTCCAGGGCCACCGCCATGAGGCCGCTGGTGCCCCGGTCCAGCCGGTTCACCGGCCGGTAGATAAAATCCGCCGGGCAGCCCAGCCAGGCGAAAACCGCGTTTTCCAGGGAATCGTCCGGATGCCCGCGCCCCGACTGGCTCGCCAGCGGCGCGGGCTTGTCGATGATCAGCAGCTGTTCGTTCCGCCAGAGGACGGACAGGGGCAGGTACAGGGGCTTCGGCGTGTGGGCGGGGCGCTGCGCGGGCGGCAGGTAGGTGATGACGTCCCCCGCACGGCAGGGGTCCCGCATGCGCCCTGGCGCCCCGTTCAGCAGCAGGCGGTCCTCCCACTTGGCCCGGCGGATGGCCCCGTCGCTGAGAAAGAGGGCGTGCCGAAGCAGGTCCCGCAGGCTGCGGCCGGCCTCGGCGGGGGTGACGGTGTGGATCAACGGGGAGGCCTCCTTTCGCGGGGTCCGGGCCTGCCGGCGTTAAGGATTGCCGGACAGCCAGTCGGTGCGGTCGCCGTAGACATCGTCCGTGTTCACATACCGGCGGCCGTTCTCCTTGCACCAGGCCTCGGCATAGCTGCCGGGGGTGACGGTGAAGACAAGGTCGGGCAGGGGGGCATATTCCTTGCTTTTCAGAACATCAAACGCCCGCTCCCCGATGCTCCTCACGCTCTCCGGGATCGTCACGGCGGTCAGACCGGTGCAGTTCTGGAACCCGTGTTTCCCGATTTCCGTCACTCCGTCCGGGATCACGATCTCCGTCAGCCCGGAGCAGTCGGCGAAGGCGCCGTACCCGATCACCGTGACGCTGCCCGGGATCGTCACGCTTGTCAGCGCGGCGCAGTGATAGAACGTCGAAGTCCTGATCTCGGTGAGGCCGGCCGGGATCGAGACAGCCGACAGGCTTTCGCAGCCGCGGAAGGCCGAGCCGCCGATGTCCGTCACGCTGTCCGGAAGGATCACGGCGGTCAGGCTGCCGCAGTCGCGAAAGGCGGAGTCCCCGACGCGATCCACGCGGCCGGCACATGTCACCTCCGTCAGGCCGCCGCAGTCGCGGAAGGCGGAATCGCCGATGCGGGCCAGATCGCCCGGGATCGCCACTTCGGTCAGCGCACTGCATTTCATGAAGGCGGAATCCCCGATTTCCGTGACGCTGGCCGGGATGATCACAGCGGCCAGGCAGACGCAGTCGCGGAAGGCGGAATCGCCGATCTTTGTGACGCCATCCGGGAGGGTTACGGCGGTCAGGCTGCGGCAGCCGCGGAAGGCGGAATCGCTGATTTCCGTGATGCCGGCCGGGATGGCCACGGCGGTCAGGCTGACGCAGCCGTGGAAGGCGGAGCCGCCAATCTCCGTGACGCTGTCCGGGATGGTCACGCGGATCAGACCGCCGCAGTGCTTGAAGGCATCCTCCCCGATGGCGGACACGCCCTCCAGCATGGTTACTTCGGTCAGGCTATAACAGGTCTCAAGCCCCATGGGGTCCACGCGGGCCACGCTGCCCGGGATCGTCAGGCCGGTCAGCTGATCGCAGCCGAAGAACGCGTTCTCGCCGATGACGAGGATCCCCTCGGGGATTTCATACTCGCCGGCTTTCGACGGCGGGCAGCAGATCAGCTTCCGGTCGCTCATGCCGAAGAGGACCCCGTCGATGGTGGCCAGGTAGGGGTGCTCCACGGACACGGACAGCGTGAGATCTTTCATGGATCCATAGGCCGCGAACGGATTCCCCCGCACCGCCGTGATGGGATGCCCGTCCAGCGCCCTGGGGATGATGACCGCGGTCTCTTCCCCCCAATACCGGATCAGCTCCGCGCCGCCGTCGGGCAGCAGGGCGTATTCAAAGTCGCCGCACCGGTATGAAGGCTGATCCTCCGCCGCCGCGCAGCAGAAAACCAGCGCAAGGCCCAGCAGGACAAAGACCAGTTTTTTCATCGTCTCCACCTCCCGATTGCATCGGAGAATCTGCGCCGCTGTGATCAGTCGGCGTTCATTCAACGGCTAAGTAAACAAACGGGAGCTCCTCGCCTGCGCACCAGGTATCGGCATAGCTGCCGGGGGTGATGATGAGGACGAAGTCCTCGCCGCAGCCGGAGAACGCGCCGTCCCCAATGAACCGGAGATCCTTCGGGAGAGTCACGGCGGTCAGACTGCGGCAGCCGCAGAAGGCATAGTCCCCGATGGTGGTGGTGATCTCCGGGATGGTCACGGTGGTCAGCTTAGCGCACATGTAGAACGCGCCGCGTCCGATCATGGTCACATTGTCGGAGAGCGTGACAGCGGTCAGATCATCGCACCAGGCGAAGGTGTAGCTCCCGATGCTGGTCACGCCCTTCGGGATGGTCACGGCGGTCAGACCGCTTTCCCGGAAGGCGTCGCTCCCGATATGCGTCACACTGTCCGGGATGGTGATTTCCGTCAGCCCTTTGCAATAACGGAACGCGGTGTCCCCGATCCGGGTCAAGCCGTCCGGGAGCGTGATCTCAGTCAGGCGGGAACACTCCATGAACGTGCCGTCTCCGATGGCCGTCACACCGTCCGGGACCGTGATGCTTGTCAGGTTACAGCATCCATAGAACGTATATTCTCCGATGTTCGTCACGCTGTCCGGGATTGCGATGCTTGTCAGATCCCAGCATTCAATAAAAGCGTAATTCCCGATGCTCGTCACGTTGTCCGGGATGGTGACGGAGGTCAGGCTTCTGCACTGGTAAAACGCCCTCTCCCCGATGACACTCACGCCCTTCGGGATTGCGATATCGGTCAGGTGATTGCAGCCGGCGAAAGCGCATGTCCCGATGCTTCCGGCGTCGGCCCCGTACGCTCCGGATCCCGCCGTCTCTCCGGAAATGACAACGCGGGTCAGATCGCCGCATCCCTCGAAGGCGTGCGCACCGATGCTCGTCAGAGAATCCGGAAGCGTTATGCCGGTCAGCCGGGTCTCGGCAAAGGCGTAGTCCCCGATGCTGATGACGCTCTCCGGGAGGGTCACACCGGTCAGCTCATGGCACCAGACAAACGCGTAGTCTCCGATGGCCGTGACGCCGGCGGGCACGGCAAATTCGCCTTCCTGATCGACGGAGCAGCAGATCAGTTTGTGGTCTTTGCCGCAGAGAGCGCCGTCCGTCACGGTCAGGTAGGGATGATCCGCCGCGACGGATACGTTGTGCATGACGGAGAAGAGACCGTAATGTTTCCGTATCTTTCCCCGGGCGGTCGGAACCCCGATCCAGTTCCTGAAAAACGGATTCCCCCGCACCGCCGTGATGGGATGCCCGTCCAGGTCGTTGGGGATGAACACGTCCGAGTCTTCCCCGAGATAGCTGATCAGCTCCGCGTCGCCGTTGGGCAGCAGGGCGTACTCAAAGTCGCCGCAGACACGTGTTTCCTCCGCGCCCAGGGCTGCCGCGAAGGCCAGGGTCAACGCCAGGACCGACAGGGCAAAGACCAGTTTTTTCATCGTTTCTGCCTCCCGATTGCCTTTGGTTGATCTGCGCTCCGGCCATCAAACCGGCCCGATCTCTCACAGCCACCAGGCCCTGTGGATCACCGCCGGGTCGATGTCCTTCACGGTGGCGGCGGCGGTGCGGACCATCATGGACTCCAGCTCGCCGGTCATGGCGCGGATGGTGTCGGCGACGCCCTGCACGCCATGCTGTTCGTAGGGCGGCATCAGCGCGCGGCCCACGCAGACCATGTCCGCGCCCAGGGCCAGCGCCTTGAAGGCGTCAAAGCCATCCTCGATGCCGCCGTCGGCGATCACCGGGAAGCCGTCGCCCACGTCCTTGCGGATCTCCGGCAGCAGGTACACCGGCGGGGTGGCCCACTTCATCAGGTTGTGGTGATGGCCGATGATGATGCCCGCCGCGCCCAGCTCTTGGGCCAGCAGGGCGTCCCGGACGCTGAGGACGTCCTTGAAGAAGAAGGGCAGGCGCGTGGCGGCGATGTACTCCCGCAGTTCCGCCATGGTGGGGAGCTTCATGGGGCAGCCCAGGACGGTGTCGAAGTCCGCCGACTCGCCCCGGATGGCGTGGCTGCAGTCCATGCCCACCGCCATGGCCCCGTGCGCCTCGGCGAAGCGCAGGCGGCTGAAGATCTCCTCCCGGTCGGCGTAGGGCTTGATGACCTTCAGGATCCGTGCGCCGGTGTCCAGGCAGGCGCCCAGGCTCTCGTTGTCGCCCATGCCGATGCAGGCCGCGGCCCCGGCCAGGCGCGCGCCTTCGGCATACCCGGCCATGCCGCCCTTCAGGTGGCTCAGGGCGCCGGTCATGATGGGCGTGGCGAATTCCTCGCCCAGGAAGCGCACCTTCGCGCTGGGCCGCTCCGCCCCAAAGAGCCGCTCCTCGATCACTAGGGCGTCCATGAACTTCCGCGCGATCAGATCGGAATTGCTGTTGGGATTGCTCATCGGTTTTTCCTCGCTTTCGGTGTCAAACGGGATACTGGACAGGATCGGAACAGTTTCCGGCATCAATCCATCTCATCGCGCAGGCTGTTGCCGATGCGGTTCTGCGCGGATTCCGTTACCGTGTCTTCGCCGCGCCGGGGCTTGCGTGGCCTTACCACCTCACCTGCCATCGCTCCGAGTACTCCCCGTCGATGGCGTGGCTGTCCTGTCCGACGGGCCTGTCCTCTGCCTCCGCTTTCGCCCGGAGCAGGGCGTCGAAGCGCGCCTCGTCGAAGGGGATGGGGATCTCCGCGCTGTCGGACCAGGCGGAGAGGTACGCCGCGTTGGAGATGACCAGTTCCCGCAATCCGTCCGCGCCGGGGGCGATGAGCGGTTCGCCGCGCAGGATGTGATCGGCGAAGTTCTGCAGGATGCCCCGGTGGGCGGTTTCCGTGCCCTCCGGGATAATTTCCTCCTCGGTGACGGGGACGCGAGCGAGGCTCTCCGCGGCGGAGAACCGGACCTCCGCCTCGTCCCGGGCCAGCCGCCACAGCTTCATGGCGCCGTTCTCCAGCACCAGCTTTCCCTTTGTGCCGCTGATCTCCAGGCGGTTGGTGCCGGGGTATTCGCCGGTGGAGGTGACGAACAGGCCCGTGGCGCCGTTTTCATACCGGGCGAAAAGGGTGGCGTCGTCCTCCACGGCGATGCGGTGGTAGCGGGCCACGTCACACTGGGCCCGGATGCTCGCGGGCATGCCGCAGATCCACTGCCACAGATCCAGGTTGTGGGGCGCCTGGTTCAGCAGGACGCCGCCGCCCTCCCCGGCCCAGGTGGCCCGCCAGGCAGAGGAGTCGTAGTAGGCCTGGGTGCGGTACCAGTTGGTGATGATCCACACGCTGCGCTTGAGCTGCCCCATTTCGCCGGCTTGCACCATCTCCCGGGCCTTCCGGAACAGCGGGTTGGTGCGCTGGTTCAGCATGACGGCGTAGGTCTTCCCGGTCTCCTCCGCCGCCCGGACGGCTTCCCGGGCCCGCAGGACGCTGATGTCCGCGGGCTTTTCGCTGAGGACGTGCAGCCCCTTCCGCAGGGCCGCCGCGGCAATCTCCGCGTGGAGCGGGTGCGGGGTGGCGATGAGGATAGCGTCGGCGGTGCCGCTGGCGAGGAGTTCGCGCCAGCCGCCAAAGCGCTGTGCTTGCGGGAAGCGCTCCGCGCACCAGTGAAGGCGGCTCTGCTGAATATCGCAGACGGCGGTGAGGGTCAGACCATTGATTTGCCCCGAGCTGATGCATTGGGCGTGGGCCCCGCCCATGTTCCCGACGCCGATAATGGCGATGCGAATTTGATTGATCATCGTTCCTCCATGATCCTGCACTTACATGGATGCTGAGTCTGCATGAGGGATCCTGCGCCTGCGGGCGCAGCCAGGGGCTTTCCGGTCGCCCCTGGACCCTTCGGGTGCGCCTTAGGTTGGGTGTTGATGCTTTTGTGAGGAAGCATTTTGTGATACCAAAAAACTAGGCATTTGGGTCACGCAAGAGAAAAGGGACGGCCCCGAAGGTCCAGGGCGAACGGAAAGCCCTGGTCGCGGTCCGCAGACCGCGAAATCCCTTTTTGACCGATGCAGATCGTAGGCCTTTATTTCGTTCCGACGAATGAACTCCCTGTATCCGCGACAACCGCAGCGCCGCCGATTTTGCGGCGAGAGGTCGCCACCCGCTTCATCAGCTCGTCGTGATAGCGATCCTCGTCCAGCGGCAGGGTGATTTCCTCGCCGGTGAAGGCGGAGAGGTGCATGGCGTTGGAGAGGGTCAGGCCGTTGATGCCCTCGGCGCCGCCGGCCACCAGGGGTTCGCCCCGGAGAATGGCCCCGGCCCAGCGGGTCAGCACGCCCCGGTGCTGGGGGTTCTCACCGTCGGTCTCGGGCTCGTAGCTGTGCCCGGGGACCGCGCCGAAGGGCAGCCGGTTAGCCTTCATCCAGTCCTGCTCCAGCGCCTCCAGCTCGTAGACCGTCAGCCGGTCGTTCTCCACCACCAGCTGGGCGCCGTCCATCTGCACCTCGAAGCGGTTGGAGCCGTGGGGATCGCCGGTGGAGGTGATGAACACGCCGGTGTGGCCGTCGGGCCAGGTCATCAGAGCGGTGACGTCGTCCTCCACCTCGATGTTGTGCCACGCGCCGAAGCGCATGAAGGCCCGGACCTTCTCCGGCATGCCCAGGATCCACTGGAACAGGTCCAGCTGGTGGGGGCACTGATTCAGCAGCACGCCACCGCCCTCGCCGGCCCAGGTAGCCCGCCAGTCGCCGCTGTCATAGTAGTATTGGCTGCGGTACCAGTTGGTGATGAGCCAGTTGGCCCGGCGCACCCGGCCGTACTTCCCACTCTGCACCAGTTCCCGCATTTTGCGATAGACGCAGTTGGTGCGCTGGTTGAACATCATGCCGAAGACCACGCCCGGGTGCTTCTCCGCGCAGGCGTTCATCTCCCGGACCTGCCGGGTGTACACGCCCGCGGGCTTTTCGCACATGACATGGATGCCCCGCTCCAGGCAGGCCATGACGTATTTTGGGTGGTCGTAGTGGGGCACGGCGACGACGCAGGCGTCGATGAGGCCGCTGTTCAGCATTTGGAGGGCGTCACCGAAGCGCGCGACGCTCTCCGGCAGAGTTTTCGCTGCCCAGTCCAGCCGGGCGGGGTTGATGTCCGCCACGGCGGCGAGGGTCAGGCCGGTGTCGGGCCAGTCCCCGAGACCGATGGAGCGGGCGTAATAAGAGCCCTGGTTGCCGATGCCGATGATGCCGAGACGCAGGGTTTTCATGGGGGTGTACCTCCTTTTTCGGTTGGGATGAGAGAGCCGCCGTCCCGCAGGGATTGGGTTCACGGAAGCCCGCTCACGAGGAAATCCTTCAGGCGAACGTGCTCCACGGTGCCCGTGGAATAGTCCAGGTCGTCGTTGGAGATCAGGACCCTGCGGTCCAGGCTGTCGATGCCCCGAAAAGCGCTGAATTCCCGCTCCCAGGTCTTCTCTTCCGCCACGGTCCAGGCGACCTGGATATAGCAGCGCCTGCCGCCCTTTTCGGCCAGAAAGTCGATCTCCCGGCCGTTATTGTCATAGACCGAGACCGTGTACCCCAGGTAGAGGAGTTCGTTGAAGACCGCGTTTTCCAGGTTGTGGGTGATGTCGTACCGGTTGTCCCGGCAGCGGACGGAGTTCAGGGCCACATCGCAGTCATAGAGCTTTCGGCTCTGCTCAAGTTCCCGTTTGGCCTTTTTGGAATAACGGGGGAGTTCATCCACCACATAGGCTTCTTTCAGGTATTCGATCCATTTGTGCACTGTGTTCGGGGTCACGTTGATCCCGTTCCCGGTCATGTGGTCCGCGATGGATTTGGCGGAATAGTTCCTTGCATTGGAGATCAGGATGAAGCCGGCGACCCTGCGGAACTCGCTCCGCTTGCGGATGCCGTAGCGGTTGATGATGTCGTTGGCGACAATGGTGTCGTCCAGGTCGCTGATGTAACGCCGCTGTTCCTGCTCTGTGGCAAACTCCAGCCGCTTCGGAAAACCGCCCCAGACCAGATAGTCCATGACGCTGAAGTCCCGGCCCAGCTGCGCCGCGTATTCGGCCAGCTCCCTGTACACAAAAGGCCGGACACGAAAGGCGACGTAGCGTCCGGAAAGCGCTTTTGTGAACTCCCCGGACAGAAGCCTGGAGTCGGAGCCTGTGATGAACACGGAGCAGTTTTCCCGGCGCAGGGATCTGCAGGCCTGCTCCCAGCCGTCGATTTCCTGCACTTCATCCAGCAGCACGTAGCACAGGCCCTCGCCGCGTTTTTCCTGCACATAGCGGACGATGTCCTCCCAGCCGGTGATGAACGCGGTGGCGTGGCGGTCGTCAAAGTCCAGGCACAGGATGTTGTCGGTCTTCTCCCGCAGTTCGGCGGCAATCTGCTCCATGACGACGGACTTGCCGCACCGCCGCACGCCGGTGATGATCTTGACCAGATCGCTGTCATAGAAACCGCGGATTTCCCGCAGATATTTCTCCCGCAGAATCACGGACATCCCCCCTTGCTATTGCGAATTCTACCACAGACAGGAAAATATCGCAATACTATTGCGAATTTTTCCGACTTTTGGAAAAGTTCGCAATAGGAATCGGCCCGCGCAGACGGGGCGTGACGCTGTCAACCATTATATGTCCCATTTTTCATGGTTGTCAAGCACCCGAAAAAGGGATATAATGATAGATGGGTATTTATCGCCCGACGGGAGGTGGGGAGGCATGTATGCGCAGGTGATCGTGGACATCGTGCACGAGAACGTGGCGCACACCTTTACCTACGCTGTCCCGGAGGGCATGGCGCTGACGCCGGGCTGGCGGGTCTCGGTGCCCTTCGGCAGGCGCCGGGTGGAGGGGATCGTCATCGGCCTTTCGGAGACCTGCGATCTGCCCCCGGAGAAAGTGAAGCCCATAGGGGAGACGCTGGAGGACTATCCCGCGGTGCTGCCGGCCATGCTGAAGCTGGCCCTGCACATGGCGGAGGAGACCCACGCTCCCCTGGCGGAAACCCTGCGGCTGATGCTGCCCGCCCAGATGCGGGGCGGCCGCGTGAAAGTGAAGACGGAGACGGTGGCGGCGCTGACGGTCTCCCCGGCGGAGGCGGAAAAGGCCGCGGACGCGCAGGGACGGTCCCGGAAGCGGGCCATGCTGCTGGCTCTGCTGAAGGACGGCGAGGCGCACCCCGTCAGCGAACTGAGCCAGCTGGTGCGGGACCCGCTGGCCTCCCTGCGGCAGCTGCAGGAGGCCGGGCTGGTGTGCCTCGGCGAACGGGAAGTCCTCCGTCGCCCCGGCGGCGCGGAGTACCGGGTGGAGGATCCGCCCTTGACGGAGGATCAGCGGGAGGCCATCGCGCTGATGACGCCGCCCATGCTCCGGGGGCAGGGCCGGTTCCTGCTCCACGGCGTCACGGGCTCCGGCAAGACGGAGGTCTTCATCCGGCTGGTCCGCCGCTGCCTGGAGGAGAAAAAGGGCGCCATCATCCTGGTGCCGGAGATCGCGCTGACGCCGCAGATGGTGGACTGGTTCCGGGGACGCTTCGGGCCGGTGGCGGCGGTGCTGCACTCCCGGCTGTCTGCGGGGGAGCGCTACGACGAGTGGCGCAGGATCCGCCGGGGGGACGCCCGGGTGGTCATCGGCGCCCGGTCGGCCATCTTCGCGCCGCTGGAAAACCCGGGGGTCATCATCGTGGACGAGGAGCACGAGACCACCTACCTGTCGGACCGGCATCCCCGGTACGACGCCCGGGACATCGCGGCCTGGCGCTGCGGGGAGGAAGGCGCGGCCCTGGTGCTGGCCAGCGCGACGCCCTCCATCCTGTCCTTTGCCCGGGCCAGAAAGGGTAGCCTGCAGCTGGTGGAGCTGCCCCGCCGGGTCTTCGACCGGCCCCTGCCGTCGGTGGAGCTCATCGACATGCGCCGGGAGCTGGACAGCGGCAATCGGTCCATCTTTTCCGGCGCGCTGCAGACGGCGCTGCGGGAGTGCATGGCCCAGGGCGAACAGGCCATGCTGCTGATGAACCACCGGGGATACAACTCCTTCGTCAGCTGCCGGGCCTGCGGCCAGGCGGTGAAATGCCCCAGCTGCGACGTTTCGATGACCTATCACATGGCCGGGGGCGATCTGCTCCACTGCCATTACTGCGGACGGGTCATGCGGCCGCCGGAAATCTGCCCCGCCTGCGGCAGCCGGCACATCCGGTACTTCGGCGCGGGCACCCAGCGAGTGGAGGAGGAGCTCCACAAGCTGCTCCCCGGGGTGGCCACCGTCCGCATGGACATCGACACCACCTCCGGCAAGGACGGCCACGCGAAGCTCCTGGACGAGTTCCGCTCCGGCCGGGCCCGGATCCTGGTGGGCACCCAGATGATCGCCAAGGGCCATGACTTCCCCAATGTCACCCTGGTGGGGGTGATGGCGGCGGACATGACCCTGAATCTGCCGGACTACCGTGCCCGGGAGCGCACCTTCCAGCTGCTGACCCAGGTGGCGGGCCGGGCGGGCCGCGGCGAAAAACCCGGCCGGGTCATCATCCAGACCTACAAGCCTGAGGACGAGACCATCACCGCCGCCGCGAAACAGGACTACCGCGCCTTCTTCGGCCAGGAGTTCGAGCGGCGCCGGGCCAGCTTCTACCCGCCCTTCTCCGTCATCACCCGGCTGCTGGTGGAATCGGCGTCCGACGACCTGGCCCGCCGCCGGGCGGAACAGCTGGCGGAGGGCGTCCGGGCGATCCTGGCGGCCAATCCCGACTGGGAGAAGCGGGTGCTGACCCTGCTGACGGACCAGCCCTCGGTGAAATACCTCCGGGGCCGCAGCCGCTGGCACGTGGTGGTCAAGCTGGCCGCCTCCAGAGAAGCAGAGCAGCTCTGCGCCGCCCTGACCGACCTGTCCCGCAGCGCCTCCCCGGAAGGCGTGGACACCTACTTCGAATACAACCCCGTCACCATGATGTGATTCTCCTTCGTTCCTCCTGCCGCCCTGTACACGACTTACACGAAGGAGGCAACCCCGAAGGGTCCAGGGGCGATCGGAAAGCCCCTGGCTGCGCCCGCAGGCGCAGGACCCCCGTCTTCAAAACCAAACCCACACAACCTCACCCAAAAGGAGAAAAACAATGGCAATCCGCAAGATCGTAAAACTCGGCGACGACGCCCTCCGCAAAACCTGCAAACCGGTGGACAAATTCAACCTCCGCCTGGCCACCCTCCTGAAAGACATGGCAGACACCATGTACCAGGCGGACGGCGTGGGCCTGGCCGCGCCCCAGGTGGGCATCCTCCGCCGGGCCGTGGTCATCGACTGCAGCCCGGACCGGACCGGTCTCATCGAGCTGGTGAACCCGGAGATCATCGCCCGCAGCGAGGAGACCCAGTGCGGTCGCGAAGGCTGCCTGAGCCTGCCGGGCCGGGCCGGCATTGTCACCCGGCCCATGAAGGTCACCGTCCGCGCTTTCAACCGCCACGGCGAACCCATCGAGATGGAGGCGGAAGGCCTGCTGGCCCGGGCGGTCTGCCATGAGCTGGACCACCTGAACGGCGTGCTGTACATCGACTGCATGGAGCGGGAGATGACCCCCGAGGAGATCGAGGCGGACAACCGCCGGGCGGAGGAGAAGGCATGAGAGTTGTGTTCATGGGGACCCCGCTCTTTGCCGTGCCATCCCTGCAGGCCCTGCTGGATGCGGGGCACGAGGTGATCGGCGTCTTCACCCAGCCGGATCGCCCCGCCGGCCGCGGCAACAAGCTGCAGGCCTCGCCGGTGAAGCAGCTGGCGGTGAAGCACGGCATCCCGGTCTTCCAGCCGGAGCGCATCCGTCGGGACGGCGTGGAGGATCTGCGGGCCCTGGCGCCGGAGGTCTGCGTCACCGCGGCCTTCGGTCAGATCCTGAGCCAGGAGGTGCTGGACATCCCCGTCCGCGGCACGGTGAACGTCCACGCCAGCCTCCTGCCGCGGCACCGGGGCAGCGCGCCCATCGCCTGGGCCATCCTCCAGGGGGATGAGACGGTGGGCGTCACCACCATGCTGACGGACAAGGGCATCGACACCGGCGCCATGCTGCTGCGGCGGGAGATCCCCCGGGACCCGGAGGCCACCTGCGGCGAGCTGACGGAGCAGCTCTCCCGGATCGGCGCGGAGCTCCTTATCGAGACCCTGGCCGCCATGGAGGCCGGCACCCTGATGCCGACCCCCCAGGACGAAGCCGCCATGACCTACGATCCCATGCTGAAGAAGGAGATGTCGACCGTCGACTGGACCCGGTCCGCGAAGGACGTGGCCAACCGCATCCTGGCCCTGAACCCCTGGCCCTGCTGCGCCGTCGAGACCGCCGAGGGCAGCCTGAAGCTCCTCCGGGCAAAGGCCGTGGACGGCGCCGGCACCCCCGGCAGCGTTCTGACCGCCGACCCCAGACAGGGCTTCGTCATCGCCTGCGGGGAAGGCGCGGTGGAGATCACCGAGCTGCAGGCCCCCGGCGGCAAGGCCATGAAGGCGAAGGACTGGCTGAGGGGGCACAGGGTGGTGGAGGGGACCGTATTTGGTGATGTGGGGTGATCCCATCCGGCACTGTGCAGGTGACCTCATCCGGCGCTGTAAAAGCTACCTCATCCGGCGCTGCGGCGCCACCTTCCCCTAAAGGGGAAGGCAAAGGGGGCTGAAAAGTTGCCCAAAACCTTCCACTTCAGGGGAAGGGGGACCGCTTGCGGTGGATGAGGTCGTCTCCGTCCGCGGCATTGAAACAGCATCAATTCACGAAATGAGCCATCAAATAAGTTTGCAGTGAAATCGATGCTGTGTTTCGGGAAAAGCTTATCGAGCGGAGAATGCCGGGGGCGCTGTCTCATCCGGCGCTGCGGCGCCACCTTCCCCCAAAGGGGAAGACCGAGGGGTTGAAAAGTAACCAAACGCCTTCCCCTTCAGGGGAAGGGGGACCGCTTGCGGTGGATGAGGTCATCCTCATACCGACAAAGGAGGTTCACCCGTGAAACGCTGCGTCATCGTTCTTCTCTTGCTCCTGGCCGCGGCCCTGTGCACGGCGGCCTCGGCGGAATCCGTGGAAACCCTGGCCTGCGGGGACTACACCTACACCCTGAACGGCGACGGCAGTGCGGTGATCACCGGCTACACCGGCAGGGAGACGGAGCTGACCCTTCCGGCGGAGGTGGACGGACATCCGGTGACTGCCATCGGGGACCGGGCCTTCTACCTGAACCGGAAGCTGACCGGCGTGGTGATCCCGGAGGGCGTCACGGCGCTGGGGGACCATGCCTTCGGCATCTGCAGCGGCCTGACCCGGGTGATCCTTCCGGACAGCCTCCGGGACCTGGGGGACTACGCCTTCACCACCTGCGGCGCGCTGGCGGATGTGGTGATCCCGGCGGGGACCCTCCGCATCGGGGAGTCGGCCTTCGAGTCCTGCGACAGCCTGACGGAGGTGATGATCCCGGAGGGCGTGGCCGAGATCGGCAGCCATGCCTTTGCCCGGTGTGACGCGCTGCGGCGGGTCACCATCCCCGAAAGCGTGAGGACGCTGGGAAGCAATCCCTTTATGATGAGTTCGCGGTTCACCGACTGGATCCTGACCGGGGATTCGGCGCTGTCGGTCCGGGACGGGGTGCTGTTCAGCCGGGACGGGACGACCCTGATCTGCTATCCCTGCGGCCGCAGCGGCGCGTCTTACAGGATCCCGGAGGGCACGGTGACCATCGGCCGGGATGCCTTCAACAGCTGCAAAGCCCTGCAGACCGTCACGATCCCGGACAGCGTGACCGCCATCGGCGGGTGCGCCTTTGCCTACTGCAGGAACCTGGCGTCCGCCGACATCCCGGACAGCGTGACCGCCATCGGGTTCTCCGCCTTCTTCGAGTGCAAATCCCTGACGGAAGTCTTTGTTCCGGATTCCGTGACCGACCTGGGGTACAGCGCCTTCCACGGCTGCGTCAAGCTGAACAAGGTCCGGCTGCCCGCCGGGCTGACCGTGCTGAATTACGCCGTGTTCGCCGGCTGCACCGCGCTGACGGAGATCACCCTGCCGGACGGCCTGACCCGCATCGGATCGTACGCCTTCAGCGAGTGCAAAGGGCTGAAGACCGCCGTGATTCCCGACAGCGTCACAGAGATCGGGGATGACGCGTTCAACCGCTGCTCCCTCAGCGAGGTGACGCTTCCCTCCGGTCTCACGTCCATCGGGGAGTGGGCCTTTGGCGGCTGCGACGTGACCGAACTGGTGATCCCGGACAGCGTGACGGAGATCGGGGAGTGTGCCTTCCTGGGCTGCAGCCGGCTGACCTCCGTGCGGCTGCCCGCGTCCATGGCGGAGATCCCGGCCGGCCTCTTCTCGGAGTGCACGCGGCTCGCCGGTTTGACGATCCCCGACGGGGTCACGGCCATCGGCGACGACGCCTTCGACCACTGTGAAAGCCTGACGGAGATGGTGATCCCGGAGGGCGTGGCCCGCATCGGGAAGGAAGCCTTCTACTGCTGCTTCGGGCTGAGGAACGTGTCCCTGCCCGAAAGCCTGGAAACCGTGGGGGACGACGCCTTTCACCAGCCGGACTGGCGTTTCGAGGATCCCGTGCCGATGCCGGGCGTCACCCTGACGGTCCCCGCGGGGAGCTACGCCGAGCGGTACGCCGCCGAGAACGGCTTTCCCCGCGTATCCCCGGCCGAATGATACCAAACCCGCACACTGCCCCCATTCGCAAAGGAGAAAAACCGCATGAGCAACGACCGCAAAACCGACAAAACCCGCCGCAACGACTTCGGCCCCGTGGGCAAGCCCAAGACCGGCGGCCGCCCGTGGGCCAGCGGCCCCGAACTGGTGGGCCTGCCCAAGCTGAAAAACACCCGGAGTGGGAGCGAAACTCCATCCGCGCCCAAAGAGAGCACGGAAAGTGGGATCAAGCCTGCCGGATACAAGGCCCATGAATACAAAAGTGGCGGCAATGTGCAGAAGCGTCCCTATAACGGCCGCCCGGGTGGGTATCAGAAGAAAAACGGTGGGGATTTCCGCCGCGGCGGTGGGACCGCGCCCGCGAAAGTGCGCCCCGGCGCCACCGACGGCATGCCCGCCCGGCGCATCGCCCTGGACGTGATCCGCAAGGTCACCGAAAACGGCGCCTACGCCAACCTGACGCTGGACGAGAAGCTTCACGGCTGCACCCTGTCGGCGGCGGACCGGCGCTTCGCGGCCCGGCTGGTGTACGACACCTTGGACAACATCCGGAAGATCGACTACGCCCTGGCCCAGGTCATGGCGAAGCCCGACACGGACATCCGGCTCATCAACGTGCTGCGGCTGGGGGCCTGCCAGCTGCTGCTGGACTACCGCGTGCCGGAGAACGCCGCCACCGACACCTCCGTGCGGCTGTGCAAGGAGATCGGCCTGGAAGGGCTGGCGAGTGTATGCAACGGCATCCTGCGGAACCTGATCCGCAGGAAGGACGAGCTGACCTGGCCGGACCCGGAGGCGGAGCCCCTGACGGCCCTGGCGGTGGAGACAAGCGTCCCGGAGTGGCTGGCGGAACAGCTGATGGCGGACTGGGGCGAGGAGACGGGCAAGGCCCTGGCGCGGTTCCGCAGTCGGGGAGGCGGCCTGGTGCTGCGGCCCAACCTGCTGAGGCTCGACGACGCGGGCTTTGAGGAGCTGCTGTCCCACAAGGTGTGGGAGCGGGAGCCGGCCCTGATGCCCCACGCGGTGCGGGTGAAGGGCATGATCGACATCACCGCGGACAAGGACTGGCAGGACGGCCTGTTCTCCATCCAGTCCGAGGGCTCCATGGCGGCCTGCCTGGCCCTGGCGCCCCAGCGGGGCTGGAAGGTGCTGGACGCCTGCTCCGCTCCCGGGGGCAAGGCCTGCTACATCTGTGAGCTCATGGGGGACAGCGGCCGGGTGCAGGCCTGGGAGCTGCATCCCCACCGGACGGACCTGGTGGTCTCCCAGGTGAAGCGGCTGCGGCTGGAGAACGTGCGCCCCATGACCCGGGACGCCGCCCTGCGCCGGCCGGACCTGGACGGGACCTTTGACGCGGTGCTGCTGGACGCCCCCTGCTCCGGCACGGGGGACATGGCGGAGAAACCGGACATCAAGCTGCGCATCACCCCGGAGCGGGTGAAGGAGCTGGCCGCGCTGCAGGCGGAACTGCTGGACAACGTGTGCCTGTCGGTGCGGCCCGGCGGCGTGCTGGTGTACGCCACCTGCTCCCTGCTGCGGGACGAGAACGACCGGCAGGTGGCTGCCTTCCTGGAGCGGCACCCGGAGTTCACGGCGGAAAAACTGCCGGAGACCATTCCCGCCGCGCTGCGGGCCCATGAGGACGTAGGCCTGCAGCTGATGCCCCACCGGGACGGCACGGGCGGCTTCTACCTCTGCCGCCTGCGGAGGAAGCGCGCATGAGCCGCGCGGAGCTGACCGGCATGGCCCCGGAAGCCCTGACGGCCTGGTGCAAGGACAGGGGACTGCCCGGTTTCCGGGGGAAGCAGATCTTTCAGTGGATCCACCGGGGCGCCGATTTCCCGGAGATGAACAACCTGCCGGCGGCCCTGCGGGAACAGCTGGCAGCGGAGGCCGTGGCCCAGCCGGTGCGGATCCGCACGGAGCGGGTCAGCCGCCTGGACGGCACGGTGAAGTTCCTCTTCGCCCTGGCGGACGGCAACTGCGTGGAGGGCGTGCTGATGCGCTACCACCACGGCTGTACCCTGTGCGTTTCCACGCAGGTGGGCTGCCGGATGGGCTGCGCCTTCTGCGCGTCCACCCTGGCGGGCTGCGTCCGGGGCCTGACCCGGGGGGAAATGCTGGGGGAGATCCTCTGCGCCAACCGGTATCTGCGAGAGCGAGAGCCGGACACCCGGGTGCACAACGTGGTGCTGATGGGCAGCGGAGAGCCTTTCGACAATTACGACGAGGTCATCGGCTTCCTGCGGTTGCTGCGGGAGCCCGAGGGCGTGAACATCGGCCTGCGGAATGTCAGCCTGTCCACCTGCGGTCTGGTGCCGCAGATGCTGCGCTTCGCGGAGGAAAACCTGCCGGTGACCCTGTCCGTGAGCCTGCACGCGCCCAATGACACGGTCCGCCGGCGGCTGATGCCCGTGGCGAACCGCTGGCGCATCGAGGAAGTGCTGGACGCCAGCCGGCATTATGTCGAGAAAACCGGCCGCCGGGTGATCTTTGAGTATGCCCTGGTGGACGGCGTCAACGCGGACCCGGCCCAGGCGGCCGAACTGGCGGGGCGGCTCCGGGGCCTGCAGTGCCACGTGAACCTGATCCCGCTGAACGACGTACCCGAGCGCGGCCTGAAGGGCGTCAGCGAGGCGGCGGTCCGCCGCTTCCTGGACACCCTGACCGCGCATCACATCTCCGCCACCCGCCGCCGCGAGATGGGCGACGACATCGAAGGCGCCTGCGGCCAGCTGAGGCGGCGGGAACTGGAACTTGAGACGACCGATGGAGGGCAAGGATGAACAACCGTTTTCGACTGATCCGAAAAGTCACTCAGCGCACCGGCGAGAAGGAGAACACCCCCGCGGAGGTCCGGGCGAAGGCTGCGGAGGGCAGCTTTGCCTCGGTGGCCCGCACGGACATCGGGCTGGTGCGCCGAAGCAATCAGGATAGCCTCATCGAGGCCGGCGCCCTGGTGGGCGTGGCGGACGGCATGGGCGGGCACCAGGGAGGCGAGACGGCCTCGGCCCTGGCCCGGGACGCCCTGATCGCCGCGCTGAAGGACGCCGTCCCCGGCCCGGAAGCGCTGGAGGCGGGCATCCGGGACGCCAACGCCGCGGTCTACCGGCGCGCGGAGGAAGAGGAGAGCCTGCACGGCATGGGCACCACCCTGACCGTCCTCTGGCTGGGCAGCCGGGAGGCCTATGTGGGCCAGGTGGGGGACAGCCGCTGCTATCGCTATGCCGACGGCGCGCTGGCCCAGATCACGGACGACCACTCCATGGTCATGGAGATGGCCCGGGCCGGGGTCATCACCGTGGAGGAGGCGGCGTCGCATCCCATGCGGAACGTCATCACCCGGGCCGTGGGCACGGACGAGACGGTGGAGCCGGATCTGTTTGTGCTGCCCAGGGCGAAGGACGACCTCTGGCTGGTGTGCTCCGACGGTCTGCACGGCATGATCGGCGACGAGGACATCGCGGCGGTGCTGGCCTCCGGGGACCCGGACGATGTGAAAGCGGACAAGCTGCTGGCGGCGGCCCTGATGGGCGGCGGCCATGACAACGTCAGCCTGGTGCTGCTTCGGGACCTGACGGGCGGGGAGGTCAGCGCATGAGCGACCGGATCCTTGCGGACCGCTACCAGCTGCTGGAGCAGATCGGCCAGGGCGGCATGGCCATCGTGTACCGCGCCCTGGACCTGCGCACCGGCCACTCGGTGGCGGTGAAGCTGCTGCGGCCCGACCTGGCCCAGAACATGGAGTATGTCAACCGCTTCCAGCGGGAGGCCCAGGCCGCCTCGAAGATGACCCACCACAACATCGTCAACCTGCTGGACGTGGGCATGGACGGCGAGAGCCGCTATCTTGTGATGGAGTTCGTTCAGGGCAAGACCCTGAAGCAGCTGATCCAGGAGAACGGCCGGATCCCGCCGGACACCGCCATCTCCATCACCATCCGCATCCTGTCCGCCCTGCAGCACGCCCACGACAACGGCATCATTCACCGGGACATCAAGCCGCAGAACATTCTGGTGGACGAGACCGGCATCGTGAAGGTGGCGGACTTCGGCATTGCCCGGATCGCCAACACCCAGACCCTGACCCGCAGCGACATCGTCATGGGCTCCGTGCACTATTTCAGCCCGGAGCAGGCCAGCGGCAAGGCCACCGACATCCGATCCGACATTTACTCCGTGGGCGTGGTGCTCTACGAGATGCTCACCGGCAAGCTGCCCTTCGACGGCGAGAACCAGGTGGCCATCGCCTACCAGCACCTGCACGCCACCCCCACCCCCATCGTGGAGCTGGCCCCGGAGGTTTCCCCCACCGTGGCCCATGTCTGCATGGTGGCCATGAGCAAGAAGCCCGGCAACCGCTATCAGAGCGCCCGGGAGATGGCTGCGGAGCTGCGCCTGGCCCAGGAGGGCAGCAACGAGGTCCTGCAGCACCATCCCCTGGAGACCCGGGCGCAGCGCCAGCCGGCGCGGGAACCGCAAAAACGGGACCCCTCCGCCGGGGAGGCCCCGGAGCAGACGGACAAGCGGAAGAAAAAGCGGGTGAACTGGGTCTGGTGGGCGGCCACCACCGCGGTGCTGGCGGTCATCGGCGCGGTCACCTTCCTGTGGCTGTCCGGCTGGCTGGGCCGGCAGAACAACACCGTGACGGTGCCGGCCTTTGTCGGCAGCACGCTGGAGGAAGCGGAGGCCGCCGCCGGGAAGGAACAGATCCGGCTGCAGGTGGAAGAATCCTACAACGACCGGGCGGGGGAGGGCCTGATCTACCTCCAGACGCCCGAGGCGGGAGAGCAGATCACCCGGGACAAAACCGTGACGGTCACCGTGTCGAAGGGCCCCAGGCCGGTGGTGCCGGAATTGGTGGGCCGTCAGCTGGCGGACGCGCAGAACGCCTGCATTGAGGCCGGGCTGACCCCCACCATCGAGCGCAGGATGGACTACGGCTATGCCGAGGGGTTCGTCTGCGAGCAGGACCCCGCCTCCGGAAGCCCGACCCCGGAGGACGGGCGCATCACCCTGTACGTCTCCACCGGCGTCACCACCGTGCCGGACGTCCGGGGTGTGCCGGTCTCCGCGGCCATCAGCGCGCTGCAGAACGCCGGCCTGAAGGTGGACAGCGTCATCGACCGCACGGAGGTGGGGGACACCAGTCTCCACGCCACCGTGAACTACACCAACCCCACCGCCATCCAGACGGCCCGGGGCACCGTGATCAAACTGAACATTTACGTCGTGCCCAGCCTGTGCAAGCACGCGGATGTGCCCCTGGTCCTCCCGGACAGCGAGGGGGAGATCAAGCTGCGGGTGACGCTGGAGCTGTACGAGGGCATGGAGATCAACTTCTGGGAGCGCGGCTACACGGCGGACATGCCCAGGGAACAGACCATCCCGCTGGAGAGCTGGATCGGCGGCACCTTCGTCATGCGCGTCTACCGCGTCGGCAGCAGCGAGCCGGAGTTCACCCAGGAGGTCACCCTGCAATGACGGAGATGCTGGAGGGGATGCTGATCCGGGGCATCGGCAGCTTCTACACCGCCCTGGCGCCGGACGGCAGCCGCTATGAGCTGCACTGCAAGAAGAAATTCCGCCGCCAGGGCCTGACCCCCATGGTGGGGGACCGGGTGCGCTTTACCCCCGGCAGCGGCGAGGAGGAGGGCTGGGTGGAGGAGATCCTCCCCAGATCCTCGGCCTTCGTCCGGCCGCCGGTGGCCAATGTGGAGACCATGCTGATCGTGCTCTGCCCAGAGCCCGCGCCGGACTTCCTGCTGGCGGAGCGGCTGCTGGTGGAGTGCCGCCGCCAGGGCATCGACGCCCTGCTGGTGTCGGCGAAATGCGACCTGGGCACGGACCTGACGGAGCGGCTCCGGGCGGATTACGCCGGCGCCGGCGTCCCGGTCTTTCCGGTCTGTGCCGTCACGGGGGAGGGCCTCGGCGCCCTCCGGGAACGGATGGCCGGCCGCATCTGCTGCCTGGCGGGACAGAGCGGCGTGGGGAAATCCACCCTGCTCTCCGCCCTGACGGGGATCGACCTGGAGGCCGGCGAGCTGAGCCAGAAGATCGCCCGGGGCAAGAATACCACTCGCAGGGCGGAACTGCTGGTCAGCGGCGAACTGCGGGTCTTTGACACGGCGGGTTTTTCGCTGCTGACCCTCTCCGGGCGCATGGAGCCCGAAGAACTGAGGCTGTACTACCCGGAGTTCGCGGCGTATGAGGGGCACTGCCGCTTTGACGAATGCCTGCACGACCGGGAGCCCGGCTGCGCGGTGACCGCGGCCGTCCGGGAGGGGGCTGTTCCCGCCATCCGGCAGGCGCGGTACCGCCAGCTGCTGGCGGAGGTCCGGGAAGCGTGGGAGGCGCGCTATGACTGAACAGGCGAAGGTTTATCTGATCTGCGGTCCCCTCTGCGGCGGCAAGACCACCTACGCGGAGGCCCTGTGCCGGGAGACGGGGGCGGTCCCCCTCTCCGCCGACGAGCTGATGCTGGCCCTGTTCGGGACGGACGCGGGGGAGGCCCACGACCGCCTGGCCCGGGGCGCCAGGCAGTATCTGCTGGATCTGGCGGTGCGGCTGGCCCGCCTGGGCACCCCCGTGGTGCTGGACTGGGGCTTCTGGACCCGGCCCATGCGGGAGGAGGTCCTGGGCCGTCTGGAGTGTGAGGGGATCCCCGCGTCCCTGCACCGGCTGGATGTCCCGGAGGACGAGTGGCGGCGGCGGATCGAGGGCCGCAACCGGGCGGTCCGGGAGGGGCGGACCAGCGCCTACCCCGTGGACGAGGGCCTGCTGGCGAAGTTCCTCTCCCTCTATGATCCCCCGCCCGACAGCGCGTGCGACCGCGTCGTGAAGGCCACCTGAGCCGGGCGCCGTTTTGCGCGCTTCGCCGGAACCCATTGGTGAGGAGGAATGTCCGATGCTGCTGATTGCGCCCTCCATTCTGGCCGCCGACCCGCTGAACCTGGAGCGGGAAGTGGTCCGCATGACCGCCGCCGGCTGTGACTGGCTCCACGTGGACGTGATGGACGCCCACTTCGTGCCCAACCTGTCCTTCAGCCCGGCCACCGCGGCGGCTCTGCACCGCCGTTTCCCGGAGCTGCCCCTGGACGTTCACCTGATGATGGACAACCCCGGCGATTACCTGGAGGCCTTCGCCCGGGCCGGTGCCGACGGCATCACCATCCACGCCGAGATCCCCGGCGGCCCGTCCGCGCTGCTGCGGAAGATCCGGGACCTGGGCTGCAGGCCGGGGCTCTCCCTGAAGCCCGGCACCCCTGCGGAGCGGGTGCTGGAGTTCCTGCCCCTGTGCGACCTGGTGCTGGTGATGACGGTGGAGCCCGGCTTCGGCGGACAACACTTCATGGCGGACATGCTGCCCAAGCTGGACGCCCTCCGGGAGGCGGGCTTCCGGGGTCTCATCGAGGCCGATGGCGGCTTGGACGAGACCACCGTCCCGCTGCTTCTGGCCCACGGCCTGGACGTGGCCGTGATGGGCACCGCGCTGTTTCACAGCGAAAGGCCCGGGGAAGTGATGGACGGGCTGCGGAGACAGGCGGAGGGGCTGTGACCGGGTTTTCTGCACATAAACCGGGGATTATCTGCATATAGTTTGGCTGTTTATATGCAGATAAATGGGTTTTCTGCATATAAACTGGGTTGAAAATGTGCAGAAAACAGATGGACGTATTGTATCAGGAAAAGAAGGAGGATGCTCTATGAAAGCTTGCTGCATCTGCGGGAAAGAGACGGAGAACGAAGGCGGGATCGTTCTGACCGGCGAAAGAGTCGGCACGGTCTGCCGCGAGTGTGAGGCATTGCTGGACGATATCAATGCCGGGGACCGGAAGCCTGACGGGGCGAAAGAAGCCTACCGGGCCATTCAGGACAAGATGCGGGCCAGCCATGCTCCGGCGATTGTCCTGGATGCGGTGGAATCCATCTACAAGGATTGCAAGGCCCAGTCCGCAGGGGCGGCGATCCGTGAAGCCGAGAGAAGCGAGGAGGCCGCTGAGGAGACCCCGAAGGGAAGCGTTTCGCGGGGGTATGAGTTGATCAAATTGGCCGGCAATGTGGATGGCGCCATGCTGATTTTCACGATTCTCAGCGTGATTGCCAGCATCGTTTGCGGGATCATTGTCGGACAAAGCCTGCCCGGTACTGGTTGGACCATTGCGATCTATGGCGTGATTCTGCCGATCATGGCCTATGTCTTTATCCACCTGATCCTTCGGGTGGCCCAGGAGATCGGCCGGATCAGCGACAGCACACAGGAAACCAACCGTCAGCTGACGAGACTGGTTCAGCATTTGGTGAAGAAGGGGAAGTAAGATCCGGCTTCCCGGATCCGGCCTGAACAACCGGACAGTCAAATTGACATCAAGAAACGAGGAGGTTCCCCCATGCACACCACCATTCCGTCCGATTCCGCTCTCATCCGCTATACCGGCCGCATCGACCGCCGGGCCGACGGGGCGCACTTCTACTGGCCTGGGTCTTATGCCGCCGTGCGCTTCACCGGCACCACGCTCTCCTGTGAGCTGACCGCCAACGTGGTCTGGGGCACGGTTTGCCTGGGCCTCATCGTGGACGGGCGGCTGAGCCGGGTGCCGCTGACGAAGGAGAACAACGGCAGGCGGATGACCTTTGCGCTGGGGGAGTGGCTGGAGCCGGACACGGTGCATGAGGTCATGCTCTTCAAGCAGCTGGACTGCTCCTACAGCTATGTGCTGCATGGGTTTTCCACCGACGGCGCCTTCCTCGATCCCCCAGCACGGGAAGCGAAGAAGCTGGAGTTCTACGGCGACAGCGTCACCGCCGGGGCCTGCGTGGAGGCGGTGGATTACGTGGGCCGCACGGACCCGAGTTCCAACGACGCCTCTTACGACAACGCTTGGTGGGCTTACAGCTGGCAGACGGCGCGGCTGCTGAACGCGGAGTGCCATCTGACGGCCCAGGGCGGCATCGCGGTGCTGCCCCACACCGGGTACTTCCACTATCCCACCCAGATCGGCATGGACGAGACCTGGGACCGGCTGTGCTACTTCCCGGAGGCCGGGGAATACACCAAGTGGGACTTCTCCCGCTTTGTCCCGGACGCCGTGGTCTTCGCCCTGGGACAGAATGACCAGCACAACGCCCTAACCGAGGAGAACGACCTGCTCTGCACGGGGGAGCACAAGGCGCTGTGGAAGGCGGAATACAAGAAGATCGCCCGGGGTGTCATGGGCCATTATCCCGCCGGGACGCCTCTGGTGTTTATCACCACCCTGATCCGTCACGACCCCGCCTGGGACGCGGCCATCACGGAGATCGTGGCGGAGCTGAAGGCGGAGGGCCTCAACGCCCACCAGTACCTCTTCCGCCGCAACGGCGACGGCACCAACGGCCATCCCCGCATCCCGGAGCAGACCGAGATGGCGGAGGAACTGGCGGCATTCCTGAAGACGGTGATGTGAACGGGGCGGAGGTGATCGATCCTTGAGATTGAGATGGAAGCTTCAGGCGGCGGCAATTCTGGTGATCGCTACGATTTGCTGTGCGCTGTACGCCCTGGCGGAAGACAAAAAACCCGTCGAAATCACCGAGGTCATGGCCTCCAACGGGACCTATTCCAACGGCGAGGCCTACGACTGGGTGGAGCTGCACAACGCCTCCGGCAAGGTCGTCGACCTCTCCGGATGGTCCCTGACGGACAATGCGAAGAAACCCGGCAAGTTCGTCTTCCCCCTGGGCACGAAGGTGAAGAAGGACGGCTATGTGCTGGTGTACTGCACCGGGGACGCGTCCCTGAGCCCCGGCAAGGGCAGCACGTTTTACGCGCCCTTCAAGCTCTCCGCTTCCGGGGATGACGTCTTTCTCTTCGACGCGGAGGGGAACCCGGCCGACAGCATGACCTTCGGGAAGCAGTACGGCAACGTCAGCTGGGGCATCCCGTCCGGCGGAGGGGAGGCCGGGTATTTCGCGTCCGCCACGCCCGGCAAGAAGAACGGCGCCAGGGTGTACGGGACCCGGGCCGTGGCGCCGGTGATCGACACGGCGGGGGGCTTTTACCAGGGCAGCGTGACCGTGCAGGTCCACGGTGAGGCGGGGGACACCCTGCGCTACACCACCGACGGCACCACGCCCACCGCCAAATCAAAGACCTTTCCGGAGAAGGGCCTGACGCTGAAGAAAACCACGCCCCTGCGGGTGGCGGCCTTCCGGGACGGCGCCGTGCCCTCCCAGCCCGTCAGCGCCACCTTCCTCATCGGCGAGGACCTGCCCGTGGCGGTGGTTTGCCTCACCACGGACCCGGACTATATGTTTTCGAAGAAAACCGGCGCTCTGGTGAAGGGCACCGGTGCCGTGCCGAACTACGACAAGCCCTATGAGTATCCGGTGAACATCGAATACTACAACGAGAACGGCGTCTGCGAGATCAACCAGATGGGCACCTTCACCGCCTCAGGCCACAGCGCCCGGCAGAATCCGCAGAAGTCCATCGCCCTCCACGCCCGGAAGGCTTTCGGGCCGGCGTTCTTCGACTTCAACCCCTTCCCGAACCGGGACTACACCCGCTACAAGACCATCCTCCTGCGCTCCACCAACTCCGACGCCTTCTCGGAGCGCCTGCGGGACGTGGTGTTCTCCTCCCTGGCGGAGGACCTGGACCTGTGCTACCAGGACGCCCGGCCCATCGTGGTGTTCATCAACGGCGAGTACTGGGGGCATTACAACCTGCGGGAGAAGATCAACAAGTACATGGTGGCCCAGTGGGAGGGCATTGACCTGGCGGACGAGGCCACCGTGGACGCCATCGACGTGCTGGCCCGCACCGGTTCCGACAGCTATGTGCAGAACGGCTCCAACGCCGACTGGCTGGCGCTGTGCGACTTCTGCAAGACGCAGGACCTGAACGACCCGGAGAACCTGCAATATGTCACGGACCGCATCGACGTGGACAACCTGTTCACCCACGCGGCCTACCAGATCATCTCCGGCAACACGGACATCACCAACGTGCGGGTGTACCGGGTCCCCGGCGGCAAGTGGAAGTACATCCTCTTTGATGTGGAGGCGTCCTTCGGCTCCGGCTCGGACTCCGACTCCACCCCGCTGAAGAACTACATCAAGCCTGTCTCCGCCAAGTACGCGGCCTTCCGCCACGAGCCCCTCAACGCCCTGCTGGCGGTGCCCGAGATGAAAGACCGCTTCCTGAAGCGCTTCGCCGAAGTGCTGGAGACCTCCTTCCGCTGGCCCTATGTGGAGAGCAAGTTCGCCCCATGGGAGGACGTGCTGGAACAGCTGCTGCCCCGGCACATCAAGCGCTGGCCCGGCCACCTGAGCATGAAGACCTGGCGCACCAACGTCAACGCCACCAAGTACTACGCCCGGGTCCGCCCCAAGAAGGTGGTGGCCTGGCTGCAGAGCCGCATGGGCCTGACCCGGGAGGAAGTGGCGTACTACTTCGGCGAGGTCCAGGCCCTCCTGGAAGAACAGAACACGCTGAAATAGCAAACCAAAACAGCGCTTTGTCCGATGAAGACAGGGCGCTGTTTTTGGTATTCCTCTCAAGTAAGCTTTACAGGTCAACAAACGGTATAGCCCCCGAAGGTCCAGGGCGAAGGTCAAAACGCAGTTCACAATCGGCGCCGGCAAAGCCGGCTTGTTGTTTACTGGGCTTCCGGCTGGCTGCATCCGCCACTGGCGGTGCCAGCCTCCGCCCCCTGGCCGCGCCCGCAGGCGCGGAACCCCTCCTTTACACTTGGCATTCATGAAAGGAGCAGGATCATCCCACCTCCGCCGCCCGGGGATACAGTCCCAGCACCCGCAGCTGAACGGCGCCGGCCCGGGCCTCGTCCATGGCCGCCTCGAAACGGCCCGCGTCCATCTCCCCCTCGAAATCGGCGGAGAAAAAGTAGTGGAAGGGCGTCTCCGGCAGGGGGCGGCTCTCGATGCGGCACATGTTCAGGCCGTAGCGGGCGAAGATGTTCAGCACCCGGGCCAGGGCGCCGGCCTCGTTCTTCACGCGGAAGACCACCGTGGCCTTGTCCGGCTTCCCCAGGGTCCGGGGCTCCGCCGAGACGATGAAGAACCGAGTGGTGTTGCGGTCCGAGGTCTGGATGTCGGCGCGGATCACCGTCAGCCCGAAGGCCTCGGCCGCTTCCCGGCTGGCGATGGCGGCGACGGTGGGATCCCCACCCATGGCCACGGCCCTGGCGCTGATGGCCGTGTTGGCGGAGGGGAGGATCTCCACCCCCCGCAGGCCCGCCAGAAAGGCGTCGCACTGGGCGATGGCCTGGGGATGGCTGCTGATGCGCCGGATGTCCGCCAGAGTGGCGCCGGGCAGCCCCAGCAGCTGGTGGCGGATGCCGCGCCGGACCTCGCCCACAATGAACAGCGGCTGCTTCTCCAGCAGGCTGTAGGTGGGGATCACGACCCCGGCGAAGGAGTTCTCCACCGGCAGCAGGGCGTAGTCGGCCCGTCTTACCGCCGCGGCCCGGGCGGCGGCCTCAAAATCCTCGCAGGCCAGGTATTCCGCCTCCGGGAAGGCCTGCATGGCCGCTCCCATGGAGAAACTGCCTGTTACCCCGGGGAAGGCTACCACTGCAGGCATGCGCTCCGCTCCTTCCACAGGTCCATCAGGCCGATGGCGGCCACGGCTTCCACCACCGGGCACACCCGGGGGAGGATGCAGGGGTCGTGTCGGCCGCGGATGGCCAGGGTGGTCTCCTCCATGCGCCGCAGGGACACCGTCTCCTGGGGCTTTGCGATGGAGGGGGTGGGCCGCACGGCGCAGGTGAAGAGCAGCGGCATGCCGTTGGTGATGCCGCCGTTGACGCCGCCGGAATGGTTGGTGGCCGTCACGACGCGGCCGTCCCGGAGCCGGAAGGGGTCGTTCATCTCACTGCCCCTGCCCTCCGCAAAGCCGAACCCGTCGCCGAAGGCCACGGCCTTGACCCCGGGAATGGAGAAGAGCAGGTGGGAGAGCACGCTCTCCGCGCTGTCGAAAAAAGGCGCGCCCAGGCCCGCGGGGAGACCGTCCACACGGCAGGTCACCGCGCCGCCCAGGGAGTCGCCCTCCGCTTTGGCCGCCAGGATCGCCGCCTCCATCTCCTCCGCCAGGCCTTCCCGCAGAACGGGGAGCCGTTTTTCTTTCAGGGGCGGAAGCGCATCTTCAGCCGCCTCGGCAATGGGATCGTCCGTGAGGCTCCCCAGCCGGCTGATGTGGCTGTACACCCGAACGCCCTGCCGCGCCAGCCATTGCAGGCACAGGCTTCCGGCCAGCGTCAGCGGCGCTGTCAGCCGGCCGGAAAAGCTGCCGCCGCCCCGACTGTCCTCGTGGCCGAAATACCGCACATGGCCGGTGTAATCCGCATGGCCCGGCCGCACCAGGTCGATGCCGTCGCCGTAGTCCGCGCTGCGGGCGTCCCGGTTGCGGATCACCGCGCAGATGGGCTGGCCCGTGGTGACCCCGTCCAGCACGCCGGAGAGGAACTCTGCCTCGTCGGGCTCCTGCCGGGCCGTGGCCAGGGGATCGCCCTCCGGCGCCCGGCGGCGCCGCATGGCGGCCAGGGCCTCCATGTCGATGGGCATGCCGGCGGGGAAGCCGTCCAGGACGATCCCGATGCCCGCGCCGTGGCTCTGCCCGAACAGGGTGAGCTTTAGGCTCTGTCCGAAGCTGCTGCTCATTCCGCCTTTCCCCCCAGCCCGCGGTATTCGGACAGGTAGTCCGGCCAGGACTTGGTCAGGGCCTCCACGCCCCGGACCGTCACCGGCGCGTCCGCCCGCAGCGCCGCCAGGGAGGCCAGCATCACCATGCGGTGGTCGCCGCTGTCCGGCAGCGTCATGCCGCCCTTCAGCCCGCCGATCCCCCGGAGGACCATGTCCTGGCCGACGATCTCCGCGTTTCCGCCCATGAGCCGCAGCATCCGGGCGGTTTCCTCCAGGCGGTCGCTCTCCTTGACCCGCAGCCGGCCGCAGCCCGTCAGGCGGCTCTCGCCCTCCGCCAGCTGGCAGACCAGGGCCAGCAGCGGCGCGATGTCCGGGGTGTCCCGCATGTCCAGCACGGCGCCCGTCAGCCTGCCGCCGCGGACCCGCACGGCGTCTTCGGCCTCGTCCACCCGGGCCCCCAGGGTCCGCAGGTGTTCCAGGATGGCCCGGTCTCCCTGCAGGGAGTCCAGCTGCAGCCCGGTGACGGTGACATCGCCGCCCAGGGCGCCGGCGCACAGCAGCACCGCCGCCTGACTCCAGTCCCCGTGAAGCGGGCCGCTGCTGATGCCGTAGCGCTGGCTGCCGGGGATCCGCCACGCGGCGTCGCCGGTCTGCTCCAGCCGGATCCCGCAGTCCCGCAGGGCCTGAACCGTCATGGCGATGTACCCGGAGGACTCCACCGGCGGCGTCACCGTGAGGCTGGAGGGGCCTGGGAGCAGGGGCAGGGCAAACAGCAGGCCGGAGACGAACTGGCTGGACACATTCCCGGGCAGCATATAGTCGCCGCTGCTCAGGCCGCCGGTCACCGTCAGCTCCGCGGTGCCGTCCGCGCCTTCGCCCATGCGCCACAGCACGCCCCGGGGCACAAAGAGCTCCCGGTAGATGTCCATGGGCCGACGGCCCAGGCGCCCGTGCATGCGGAAAATGCCGCCGTGGGTCAGGGCCAGGGCGATGGGCACGAAAAATCGCAGCGTGGACCCGCTCTCCCCGCAGTCATAGACCGGCATCAGCTGCGGTCTCTCCGCGCCGCCGGTGATGGTGAGGGTGTCGCCCTCCCGGACCGCGGAGGCTCCCAGCGCCTTGATGCAGCGAAGGGTCGCCGCGGTGTCCTCAGAGTGCATGAAGCCTGTCAGCAGGGTGGTCCCCTTCGCCAGTCCGGCGCAGAGGAGCCTGCGGTGCGCTTCCGACTTGGAGGCCGGCGCCGCCGCCGTTCCTGTCAGACAGGCGGGTGAGAAAACTGTATCCATACGCTGCTCCCTTTCTCTTCCGGGCGTGATTTCGTTCCTATCATAGCACCGGGGCGGTGGGCTGTCACGTATTCGTTTTGTTCTTTTTCTGCGGCTTGACAAGCGGGCGGCCTGTGATATACTCATCGCAGGCGGACAGCCGTTCTGAAAAAGGAGATGGGATCACCATGAAAAAACACCTGCGTAAACTGCTGGCGCTGGCGCTGTGTGCGCTGTTCCTGCCGCTGGCCGTTCCGGCGGCCGCCCGGGCGGACTCCCTGTACATCATCCCGGACAGCAACAGGCGCGCGCTGACCTACGAGGAGCTCTGGGACTACTCCTACGACACCCTGCTCTATGCCTTCAACGAGATCTTTGCCCGCCACGGGTACAAGTTTGAGACCGGCAGCAAGTGCTGGAACTGGTTCACCCAGATGCCCTGGTATGTTCCCAACGAGAGCGAGAACAGCAAGAACCACAGCCAGAGCCTCAACGCGTGCTCCAAGCTGGAGTGGGACAACGTCAACCTGATCAAGCAGGTCCGGGCGGACATGAAGGCCGCCGGCACCACCAACCCCAAGGGCAAAAAGCTGCCCGAGGCGCCTTCGGCGGTGGACAGTCCCCGCGGGTTCAACTTCGTCAGCCTGAAAACCGGCCAGAAGCTGGCGGTCTACACGGCTCCCAGCACCGCCGCCTACCGGGCCAACAACGGCAAGGCCGCCGTCAACACCAACGGCGCCGTGTACGCCATGGGCTGGGACAACGGCTGGATGCTGATGCTCTATGAGGCCAACGCCGCGAACCAGTACCGCGTGGGCTATATCCGGGGCAGCGACATCAAAGGCACCCTGCCCAACCTGCCCACCCTGACCTGGGAACGGACCGTTCTGACGGTGGAAAACGCCGCCAGCATGACGGACGATCCCGCCCTCACCGGCGCGTCCTTGTGCTGGCTCCCCGCCGGCACCCAGGTGACGTACCTCACCACCATGTACAACACCACCGCGTGGGACTACATCGAGACCACCATCAACGGCCAGGTGGCCCGGGGCTTTGTGCCCAGCGGCACTCTCAGCGCCAACTTCGCCGAGGACGACGAGATCTATTGATGGGAAGCGGGCTTCGGCCCGGACCCTTCGCTGCAGCAAAGGAAAAAGCCGTCTCTGACCAAATGGCCGGAGGCGGCTTTTTGACGCTTGATCCTGTTCTCAGATGAGAAATACAAGTCAAGTAGGGGGGAACGCACCCGAAGGTCCAGGGCGATGGTCAAGCCCTGGTTGTGGCCCGCAGGCCTCGAAATCTCCTCCTGCGCATTTGACATTCATAAAAGGGAACAGTATGAGATGATGGGGAAGCCGTGGGAGCCCTCTCAGGCGCTGCGGCGCCAGCTTCCCCAGAGGGGGAGCGAGGGTGTTGGTGCGCGGGTCGGGCAATATTCGTGGAAATGTGTTATGTCGCGGCGGCCGGCCATGCCTCTCCCTCTGGGAGAGGTGCCGCCCGCGGCGGCGGAGAGGGCTCACCCGGCATCGGGATCGACCTGGGGTGAAAGCGTATCGCAAGAGTTCGGTCAGTCCGCGAGGCAGCCCACCGGGCCGCCGCTGTTCCTCATTCCCCCTCGGGATTCACATGGATCATCACATGCTTGACGTTGGGGAACTGCCCCTCCACGGCGCTGTGGACGCGCTCCGCGATGGCGTGGGCGTCCACCAGGGAGATGTCCCGCTTCACCGCGATCTCCAGGTCCACATAGATCTTGTTGCCGAACTGCCGGGTGTGGAGCAGGTCAATGTGCCGGACGCCGGGCTGCTCCTCGATGAAGCGGCGGATCTTCTGCTCCACGCTCTTCTCGCAGGAGGTGTCCAGCATCTTGGCGACGGCGTCCCGGGAGATGTCCCAGGCCACTTTCAGGATCAGGGCGCAGATGATCAAGCTGGCGATGGGGTCCATGATGGGGAAGCCCAGCTTGGCCAAGCCGATGCCGATGAAGGAGCCCACCGAGGAGATGGCGTCGGAGCGGTGATGCCATGCGTCCGCCCGGAAGGCCGCGCTGTCCAGCACTTTGGCATAGTGCATGGTGTACCAGAACATGCCCTCCTTAACGACGATGGACACCACGGCGGCGATGAGGGGCAGCAGGGTCGGGATCTCCAGCGATTCCGCCGGGGCGGACAGCTTCAGGACGCCGCTGTACCCGATGCCGATGCCCGTGCCGGCCAGGATCAGGCCCAGGATCAGCGAGGCCACGCACTCCAGCCGCTCGTGGCCGTAGGGGTGCTCCGCGTCCTCCTGCTGCTTCGACAGCCGCACGCCGATCCAGGCGATCACCGTGGCGAAAACGTCGGACAGGGAGTGGACGGCGTCGGAGACCATGGCGCCGGACTTTCCGAAAATGCCGGCAAACAGCTTGAACGCCGCCAGCAGCACGTTCCCGAGGATGCCCACCCGGGAGAGCTTTGAGATGATCTTTCTTTCTTCCATGGCCTTGCCTCCTGACCGGACTCTCCGATCCGCTCCGGGATTCAGAAAAGCGCGCCTCCGGAACATTTCCTGTCCCGCAGACGCGCTTCCGGCTTTTCTGCTGTCGCTTGACGACCCGGCCACATAGCTTTCCGTCCCGGAAAGCGTATTGCCTGTTCAGTGTGTGCCTGCGGCTCCCGCCCGGCGCTGCCTTTATCGTACCATGTCCTGCGGCTCCTGTCAATCCGGGGTTTTCTCCTGACCGGGGCTTGCGGCGGTGAACACGAAAAATACAGCGGTGCTCCCATCGCTTTCTTGATTTCGCAAGGGAATGGTTCTATAATGATCCCTGTCAATCGAAACGCGCAGGAAACACCGCTTCCGCAGCGGTGACCGAAGGAGTAAAACTCTCAGGTTCACAGACTGTGCGCGGATGACACTCTGGAGAATCCCGGCCCACGCCGGGTGCCGAAGGTGCAAGACCGGTTCCGGTCAATCTCTCAGGCAAAAGGACAGAGAACGGCGATCCTTCCGTACGGTTTGGTTTGCCGTGCCTGCCTTCTCTGAGGATTTCGCTTCGGCGGAATCTGTTTTTGTTCAGAAAAGGGAGGATCACTCGATGAATGACGTGACACAAACGGTGGCTTCGGTCAACGACGCGGTCAACGGCGTTGTATGGGGCGTTCCCGCGCTGGTGCTGCTGATCGGCACCGGTGTGCTGATGACGGTGCTGACCCGCTTCTTCCAGTTCCGCCGGTTCGGCCACATGTGGAAGAACACCATCGGCGGCCTGTTCAAGAAGGACAAGGCCATCCGGAAAAGCGACGACGCGCACTCCATCTCCCAGTTCCAGTCGCTGTGCACCGCGCTGTCCGCCACCATCGGCACGGGCAATATCGCCGGCGTGGCCTATGCGATCACCATGGGCGGACCGGGCGCCGTGTTCTGGATGTGGATCGCGGCGGTCGTCGGCATGATGACCAACTATTCCGAAAACGTGCTGGGCATCTATTTCCGCCGGAGAAACGAGAAGGGCGAATGGAGCGGCGGCGCCATGTATTACCTGCGGGACGGCCTGGGACGCATGAAGTACGGCAAGGCGGCGGGCAGGATCCTGGCAGCCCTGTTCTCGGTCTTCGCCGTCATTGCGTCCTTCGGCATCGGCAACATGGGACAGGTGGCTTCCATCACGGAGAGCATCAACGCGCTGACCGCGGCCGATTCGGGCACCGTAAACCTCGTGACCGGTCTGGTGACGATCGCATTGCTGTCCCTGGTGATCCTGGGCGGCCTGAAGCGCATTGCCACCACCAACGAGCGGATCGTTCCCTTCATGGCGGTCTTCTTTGTGATCGGCTCCCTGATCATCATCCTGTCGAACATTACCAAGGTGCCGGCGGCCTTCGGCGCGATCTTTGCCGGCGCGTTCAACCTGAAGTCGGCGGCCGGCGGCGTCGGCGGTGCCGTGATTGCCAAGGCCATGACCTGGGGCTTCAAACGGGGCGTGTTCTCCAATGAGGCCGGCCTGGGCTCCTCGGTGATGGTCCACTCCGCCTCAAACGTCAAGGAGCCCGTGGTTCAGGGCCTGTGGGGTATTTTCGAGGTCTTCGCGGACACCATCATCGTGTGCACCTGCACCGCCCTGGTGATCCTGACCTCCGGCGTGGTGAACATGGAGACCGGCGCGTCCGTCTCCGGGGCCACCAAGCTGGGCCTCGCGACGGAGGCCTTCACAAAGGCTTTCGGCCCCGTCGGCGGGATCTTCCTGGCCGTCGCGGTGTGCCTTTTCGCCTTCACGACGATCCTGGGCTGGAGCTACTACGGCACCAAGTCCTGGGAATACCTGTTCGGAACAAAATCCACGCTGATCTACAAGATCATCTTCATCTCCATGGTTGCGGTCAGCGCGACCATCAACGTCTCCCTGGCCATTGACCTGAGCGATACCTTCAACGGGCTGATGGCCATTCCGAACCTGATCGGCGTCGTCTGCCTGAGCGGGCTGGTGGTCCGGATCACGAAGAACTACGTCTCGCGAATCATCAAAAAGGACCAGCCGAACCTTGAACCGATGTATTCCGCCATCCCGGAGGTTCAAAAAGAGCAGGAAGCGAGACAGGACTGATACTGTTCTGTGTTAAGAACGCTAAATGAAAGCAAAGGGATTCCGAGGCCTGCGGGCCTCGGCCAGGGCTTTCCGATCGCCCCGGACCTTCGGTTGCATACCCTTACTTGACTTGTAATTCTT
>JBGVCH010000115.1:0-7553 GCA_045226335.1 Christensenellales bacterium
GGCAACATTCTGTCTAAAGCGGCATATCCATACACCACTGGCACTGTCGGCACGGCTGTTGAGAGCCATACATACACCTACGGGAACAGTAGCTGGAAAGATCAGCTGACTGCCCGCGACGGCGTAATGATTCAGTACGACGCGATTGGCAACCCCACCAACGACGGCACCTGGACATACACCTGGCAGCACGGCAAGCAGCTGGCTTCGATGACCAGAATTGTCGGGAATGAGATTGTTTTCTTTGAGTACAACGAGGACGGACTGCGCACCAAGAAGACAGTTACAAATGGCGAGGGCACGGTCGTCACGGAGTATGTGCTGCATGGTAAGAATATCGTTCATATGACTCGCGGCACCGATGAGCTGCACTTCTTCTATGGGGCCGATGAGCTGCACTTCTCCTATGGAGCCGATGATAAGTCTTCAGTCGTTGTATACAACGGCACCAGCTACCGCTATCTCTATAGAGATGGGAGAGTGATCATCTTGCATAATATTGACCAGTTGTTTTCTCGTTTATCATGCAACGCCGATCCGAAGGACCAAGCTAGCGGAATAACTGAGGCATCACAGGTTCGGATGCTTTCCATCTTTTTTCAACCAATTGAAGGCAAAGAATATTGGCAAAACTGTGCAAAGATCATATACGCAAAACAAGATGAGGAATTAAGAAGGTACTGTTTTTCTATGCTGGAGTGGCTTAAGGATATGACTTGGCCTGGTTCGGAGGTGATCTATAATCGATTATGCCAAATGAAATCGGATTCCCTTAAGCAGTGGATTAGAGTAGCGATTAAGGAAGCAATAAGAACAGATGATCAATCATGGGAAAGCGCTCTTAATGCACTAATGAAGGATATAAGCGCATGACGTGTAGCCTGATTGGTGTAAATCAATATTGTTACTGTGTTAATGAGCTTATTTAGTTCTGACTCAATGGGTTTTGACGTTGATCCACTTATTGATCCATGCGATGCATTGGGGCCATTCTCGATGAATTCCTTATACGGAGGAAGTGATAATTGGTTTTCTGACAATCGAAACGTAAGAACAAATCATGACGGTCAATGTGATGCTCTGTCATTTTCTGATGATGGGCATGGTTCAAGTATCTTGAATCAGGAGAATGATCCATTTCATCATGCTGAGTGGTATCATCCCTTTCTTGTCCTGACGAGTGTGCTTTTGCTGATGCCTGTCATCTTTTGGACCTGTCCGTAGCTTTTCCTGTCTGTGCGCGCCCCATGATCATGCCGCGCTCATACCTCTTCGCCCCACTTTCCAAGCGGATAATCGTAGGAAAAGCGGGTTTTTCTTATGCAAATCAGGGGGCAATTACAGAGTTCCGTTTTGACTGCCAAGTGCACAAGCTGTCGCCCAAAACGATTGCGCTGTATGACCCCCGGTTGGAATCGCTTTGTCAAACCTTTACACCCGTAAAAACTCTCCGCGCACGTTGACATCTCCGGTCCATCTGTTATAATGGAGAGCGGCACCCGCGCGGGGCCTGTTTCATGTCATCATTTCTTTTGCGAAGAAAGGAAGCAGCCGATGCAGATCAGCCATCCAGGCACCTACTGGAACGGCATGGCGCCGGAAAACGTATTCATCGTTTCGGAGGACACCGGCGTGCAGGTGGGCACAGGGTACGCGGTCTACCAGTACCTGCCGCACCTCTATCCCGACCGTCCCGTGAACATATACTTTCAGACCGAGGGCATGCGCAGCGCGCGCTATATGCTCTTCGGCGCGCTGGTGGCCCGGGCCCGGCAGCTGCGGGACAGCGCCCCCACGGAGCAGGCCCGGATCTACACCTGCGTCCAGCCCGACGACCAGGAATCCATCGATTTCTTCACCCACGGCGGCATGAGCTGCGCCGAGCAGGAAGTCCTCCTGCACCTGGCCATGCCGGAGGGCATCGTTCACCTGCCCATGGGCTGCTCCACCGAGGAGACGCCCCTCTACCTCCCCCACCAGCAGCTGGCCTTTCTGGAGCGCCTGCAGCGCAATGACGTGAACCACATCGACGCCTCCTACCTGATGGAGCTGATGCGGACGCCCCACTTCCACGCCGCGGGGCTGTTCTCCGGCGGACAGCTGGCAGGCGAGGTGATGGTGGCCGGCACCGGTGAGCAGGCGGAGCTGATGGCCTTCTACATCATGCCGGAATTCCGCCGCAAGGGGCTGGGCACCGTGCTGTGCCGCTGGGCCCTCTGGGCGCTGACCCAGGAGGGCGTCACCGACTGCGGCGCCCGCTTCGTCACCCGCTCCCTTCCGCAAAAAGCCCTGGCCAAAAGCCTCGGCACCGGCGAGGGCGAGGTCACCGCAATCTTCCCCCAGCTGTTCATGTGACGGAGGAAAAAAGAGATGGCAAAGCTATATTTCCGCTACGGCGCCATGGGCTCTTCCAAGACGGCCAACGCCATCATGGTGCAGTACAACTATGTGGAGCGCGGCCAGCACGTGCTGATGGTCAAGCCGCAGCTGGACACCCGGGACGGCGCCCGGACCGTCCGCTCCCGCAGCGGGCTGGAGACCGAGTGCGTGTTCATGGAGGAGGTCCCCGGCCTGTCCCTGGAGGGCATCGACTGCGTCATCGTGGATGAAGCGCAGTTCCTGACCAAGGATCAGGTGGCCTTCCTGGTGCACATCGTCGACGACCTGAACATCCCCGTCATCGCCTACGGCCTGCGGGCGGACTTCCGGGGGAACTTCTTCGAGGGCAGCCAGTGGCTGATGGCCTGGGCGGACACCATCGAGGAGGTCAAGACCATCTGCTGGTGCGGCAAGAAGGCCATCTGCAACGCCCGGGTGATGAACGGCCGGGTGGTGAAGGAGGGGGACCAGATCCTCCTGGGCGGCAACAGCCAGTACGTGTCCCTCTGCCGCCGCCACTGGGCCAGCGGAGAGCTGGGGCCCTTCAGCAACCTCTCCATGGGAGACTGACCCCGCGGAGCCTGCCCCATATTATTGATATGAAAGGTTTGATCCGGATGCGAAAAGCCTGGCTGATCCTGACCCTGCTGCTGGCCCTGGCGGCGATGATCCTGCCGGCCGGCGCGGAAGAGGAGGCCCTTCGCGGCTGGGACGGCGAAGACTTCCAGTATGTCACCATGGGCACCTACCCCTACGAGAAGGACGGGACGGAAGCGCCGGTGCTGTGGCGGGTGCTCAACGTGTCGGAAGGCCGGGCCCTGATGCTGTCGGAGTACGTCATCGACGTACAGCAGGTGATCTTCGTCGACAACAAGAAGGACGCCGAGCAGACCCACAACTTCCGGCGGCTGACGGACTTCAACGAGTCCGACCTCTACACCTGGATGAACGGCGAGATGCTGAACACCCTGCTGGGGGACGATCCGCTGCTGGCCGCCGTGACGGAGGCGGAGCGGGGCCGGCTGTACCCCCTGTCCGACCTGGAATTCATGACAGCGGAGTACGGCTTCGACTGCCCGCGCTTCGGCGTGGTGAAGATCCGGCAGGCTTACGCCACCCCCTACGCCAAAACGAAGAAGCTCTACCCCACCTGGGGCCGCACCCTGTATGTGGACTCCAACACCCGGTCCTCCCCCTACTGGGTTGCCCAGATCAAGGACCCGGGCGACATCAAGATGGGCATCGTGGGGTTTGACGGCCACCTGAGCTACGGCGTGTACTCCCGAGTGAACATCGGCGTTCGCTGCGCGCTGCGGCTGGACACGTCCCTCATCGCCGTGGCTTCCGGCCGGGGCACCAAAGACGACCCCTTCATCCTCGCCTATACCGGCGCGGCAGCGCCCGCCGAAGAGCAGGCGGAAGCGGCAGCGCTCCCCGAAGAGGCGGCAGAAGCCCCCGCCGCGTCCGTTGAAGCGGCGGAGGAGGCCCCGGCGCTTCCCGGGGAAGCACGGGAAGCCCCCGCCGCGTCCGTTGAAGCGGAGGCGGAAGACCTCCCCGGAACGCTGATCCCGGCGGAGGAGACCGAGGAGGCCCTCCCCGAACCCGAAGCGGAGGAAGAGAGAGACGAAAAAACCATCCTCCTGTCCTTCATCGGGGACTGCTCCATCGGTGACGCCTACCGAAGCCGCAGCGGCGAGCTGAGCCTCACCTCCATGATCGAAAAGAACGGCTACGACTGGCCATTCTCCACCGTGACGGAATGGCTGGCCCACGACGACTGCACCTTCGCCAACCTGGAAGTGGTGCTCACCGAGAAGTTCAACCTGCGGAAGGACATCATGTACCCCATGATCGGCAAGCCGGAATTCGTGGAGGTGCTCAAGGCCGGCAGCATCGAAGTGGTCAACACGGTGAACAACCACTGCATGGATTACCAGGCCACGGGCTACAACGACACCCTGGCCGCCCTGGACGGCGCCGGCATCGTCAAGTTCGGCTCCACCGCCTGGAAGGCCCATCCCGAGTGGGACATCTACACCATCACGGAAGTGAAGGGTCTGAAAATCGGCCTGGTGGGCTTCACCTATCCCCAGAACGGGGATCTCAAGAACATCGCCGACCGCATCGCCGCCCTGCGGGAGCAGGGCGCGCAGCTGGTAATCGTCAGCCTCCACTGGGGGCGGGAGACCTACCTGACCCCCAACAGCGGCCAGTACGGCTACGCCAAGAAGGTCATCGACAGCGGCGCCGACGTGGTCTGGGGCCATCACCCCCACGTCCTCCAGCCCATCTATTTCTACAAGGGAAAGCCCATCATGTTCTCCACCGGCAACTTCATCTTCGCCACCATCAGCGACGTGGATCCCTACACGGGGATCTTCCAGCTGACCTACGAGCTGGACGAGGACGGAAACCCGGTGCTGAAGCAGCTGAGCACCGTAGCCCTGAAGGCCCGGCACAAAAAGGGCGAGTACCGGCCGGAGGTCCTGACGGACGCGAAGGAGATCGCCACCTGCCGGAAGCGGATGTACTCCAACAAAGTGGTGAACGGCCTGACCAACATCCCCGCGGGCTTTGAGGACACCGGCGTCGTGTACGTCCGGGAGGACGGGAGCCTGTCCCTGACGGAAGACTGACCCTCGATCATCAGAAAGGTGGATCACGAAACATGAGATTCCTGCGCTATCTGTTCATCGCGCTGCTGGCGGCGGCCCTCATCTGGCTGGTGCCCTCCGAGAAGGTCCTGGCGGAATCCCCCGCGGGCGAGATCGTCCCCATCCCGATGGATCAGGCCACCATGGCGGAGGTGAACCAGAAGTATTACCTCTCCGACACCCTCTACGAGGATCCCTCCCTGCGGGTGGAGATCTCCTCCGGCCGCGCCTATGACACGGACTACCTGGTGGTCCGCGTCAAGATCGCCGACCCCAGCCAGCTGCGGTCCCATGTGGAAAAGTCCTCCGACGGGAACTACGGCGACCGGATCGCCGCCCGCCTCAACGCAGTGCTGGCCCTCACCGGCGACACCCACCGCACCAACAAGGACGGCATCAAGGGCAAGTTCGTGATCCGGCAGGGCAAGGAGATCATGGTGCCCAACTGGCGGGACGAGGGGCATTTCGACATCCTGTTCATCGACACCGCCGGCGATCTGCACGTCCTGAAGACCCCCACCCGGGAAGCCTGCGCGGACTATGTGGCCACCCACGACATCGTCAACACCTTCAGCTTCGGCCCCGCCCTGATCCTGGACGGCGCCGTTCAGCCCCGGCCCGACAACACCCGGGCCAACGGCGTGGGCTGGGATAAGCGCGCCCAGCGGCTCTGCTTCTGCCAGACCGGCCACCTGGAGTACATGGTGGTGGTCACCGGCGGCCCGGACAATCCCAAGTGCAAGGGCATGACCATGGACGAGTTCATCTCCGTCCTGCAGGCCGAGGGCAGCTGTATGGTGGCCTACAACCTGGACGGCGGCAACTCCGCCTGGGTCGTGTTCCGGAACGAGAAGATCAACCTCTTCGGCCGGTCCCTGACCGCGGGCAAGCGCCGGATCGAGGACATGATCTACTTCGCCAGCGCCTGGTACGAGTATCCGGTGGTGGAATCGACGGAGAGCGGGGAGGTTGAGCTGCCTTGACGCTCTTCGAAAAGCTGCGGGACGCCCTGCCGGAGACGCCGTTCCACTGGCTGGTCACCGGCGCCGCGGTGATCGTGTTCGCCGTCATGATGATCTTCCACCGGCGGGCCCGGGTCTCCTCCAAGGCGGTGGAGTGGTACGCGGTCTTCGCCATCCCCTTCGGCATGTTCTTCGGCCATCTCCTCTTCGCGCTGGCCAAGATCGGCGAATACCTGCCCCAGGAGGAATACGGCTTTGCCTTCTTCTTCACCCCCTGGCGGGGCGGGTTCATGTTCTGGGGCGTGGTGCTGGGATGCTGGCTGGCGCTGCTGCTGGCCTCCGCCTGCGCCCGGACCGGAAAGGAACAGCGCCGGCGCCTGGCGGACCTGGCGGCGGTGGGGCTGATCCTGCTGATCGCCCTGATCCGGCTGGCGGAGCCCTTTGACACGGTGCTGGAGCAGCGCCAGGGCTTCGGGCTTCCGGTGGAGGGCAGCGCGCCGTCCTTCTTTCCCTTCGCCTTCGACGCCTACCCGGATTATCCGGAGGAGCGCTACTACGCCATCTTCCTGGCGGAGGCGCTGTATGCCCTGGCGGTGTTCCTGTACGCCCTCATCGGCCTGAAGCGCCGCCCGGCGGGAAGGACCGCGGGACAGATCCTCCTGCTCTACGCCGCGGGTCAGGTCTTCTTTGAGTTCATCCGGCAGGACTACACCGTGCGGTCCATGTTCATCCGCATCTCCCAGGTCATCGCCGCGGGCGTGCTGCTGCTGCTGCTGATCTTGGCCGCCGCGAAGCGCCGGATCCGCCCGGGGGACTTCTTCCTCCGGCTCACCGGCTTTGCGCTGCTGGCCTGCATGATCATCTGCATGGAGTTCGCCGACGACGGCAAGCCCTTTGTCCTGGATGCGGAGACCCTGCAGAACCCGGCCGCGCAGGCTTCCGGCTTCGTGCTGGGCACCGGCGCCGTGCTCTCCCCCCTGGTGGCGGCCATCGGCGGCACCGGCGTTCTGGGGTACCGGCTGACGCCGGACAAGGCGGAGGTTTACGACGGCAACGTCATGTACTTCTTCCTCCACTGGCAGACCTACCTGATCATCCTGTGCTGCGCCGTTTTCATGGCGGTGATCGTCTGGCGGGCCCTGTGTCCCCCCTCGGAGCCCCGGTACGACGACCTGCAGCAGGCCTGACCCCTCCGAATCCTCACCCCCGCGCCTCACGGCCGGGGTTTTTTGCTGCCGGCGCACAGTGTTTTCGGATATTTGCAAGAAGAAAACAAAGAAAATTCATTTTTGACGATTTTGCCCTTGCATTTTTCGCCGATTTTGACTATAATCCCCATTGCAACTCCATTTTTGGACATCAGGAGGATGACATCCATGCCACTCACCGTTTCCCGCCGCTGTCAGCACATCACCCCCTCCATGACCCTGGCCATCGACGCCACCGCCAAAGCGATGAAAGCTGCCGGCGAAGACGTGATCGGCTTCGGCGCGGGTGAACCGGACTTCGCGACCCCCAAGCACATCGTGGACGCCGCCAAGGAGGCGCTGGACCTGGG
>JBGVCH010000116.1:0-6706 GCA_045226335.1 Christensenellales bacterium
GCCCTGATCGCGGCGATGATCGCGGGGCGGGTCGTCTGGGGCGCGGCGCGCTTCGCCATGGCGGGCATGCCGGACATGGCTTTCGGCTGGGAAGCCTTCCTGGCCGGGGCGGTGCTGGAAGCCCTGCCCGGCATCGCGCTGCAGCTGGCCCTGATCCCCGTCCTGGTGATGGCCATGGAGCGGGCGGGGCTGTCCCTGAATCCCAAAGCCGGCAGGGAACCTGAAAGCGAAAAACCGCGGGAGGGCGAGGCGTGCGGATGAAAGAGAACGGGGAAGAACGGGACGGGATGACGAGGGAAGCCTTTGAGCAGCGGGTCCTGGATGAGCTCGCCCATCAGCGGGCGCGCCGCCCGGCCATGGAGGGGCAGGACACGGTGAAGTTCCTGTTCCAGGCCCTGCTGGGGGTGGGGCACCTGCTCTCCTCCTGGGAGGCGGTCACGGCGTACATTGAACGGGAGACGGCCGGCCTGGCCCCGGATCCGGAGGAGCCGCTGTTCGAGGCCCTCAGCCCGGCCTGGTGCAGGCTGAACCTGCGCCGCGCCATGGCAGAGGGCCTGACGCCGCGGGTCGTGGCGGGCATGATGCTGGCCTCGGAGGGCGGGAACGGATGGACGCGGCAGGATGTGCTGCGCCTCTGCCGTGCCGCGGCGGCCGCCGGTTTTCCCGTGGCGGAAGCGGACTATGCGGCCGTCCCGGAAGCGGACTGGCTGCCCGCCCATTCCCCGGCGTACCGGGAGCGGTACCGGCCGGCCTATCGGGTGGTCTCCGCCGAATGGACGGCGTGGGCGGAGGCGGTGACGGCCATGGCGCGGCGGCAGGCGGAGGTCCCGCGGCTGCTGGTGACGCTGGACGGCCCCTGCGCCTCCGGCAAGACCACCCTGGCCCGGAAGCTGGCCTCGGTGTTTCAGGCGGCGGTGGTGCACACGGACGACTTCGTGATCCCCCACGCCCGGAAAACCCCGGAGCGGCTGGCGGTGCCGGGCGGCAACTGCGACGCGGAACGGCTGGCGGCGGAGGTGCTGATTCCCTGGAAGCGGACCGGGGAGGCCCGGGTCCGGCGGTATGACTGCGGGGCGGACGCCCTGCTGCCGGAAGAGCCCCTGTCATCGGCGGACGTGCTGATCCTGGAGGGCAGCTACGCCAATCTCCCGGTCCTCCGGGCCCTGGCGGACGTGCGGCTGTTCCTGGACGCGCCCCGGGAGGTCCGGGAGGCGCGGCTCCGGGCCCGGGAGACCGCGGCGTCCCTTCAGCGGTTTTACGAGCGGTGGATCCCTCTTGAAGAGGCGTACTTCGCCGCGTATCATCTGCCGGACGCCGGCTGTGTGGTCCTTGTCGGCGCGGTTCTTTGATGCTGTTCTTGTTAGGAAATGTAAGTGCGGAGGAAGGGATTTCGCGGTCTGCGGACCGCGACCAGGGCTTTCCGATCGCCCTGGACCTTCGGGTACCCTTGCTTGACTTGTCATTCAAAAACGAGAACAGTATAGGAATCACAAAAAAACGCCCGGTGACGTCCGGGCGCGTTTCGGCGGGTTTGCGGGGTCAGATCCGCAGATTTTGAAGGCCCATCAGCGCCATGCAGATGGCGAAGCCGCCAATCAGCATGGCCAGGTAGGACTGCTTCCACTTGTCGTTCCGGTTGAAGCCGTAGAAGTCCTCCCAGCGGCTCGCCTCCGGAGCGAATTTGATTTTGTACAGGTACAGGGCGCCGTAGAGCAGCACCGGCAGCATTCCCAGCATGGCTGTGCCGAACCGCATGCCCCGCTTTTCAAACACGCAGAAGCACAGGATGGCGGCCAGGGGGGTCACCAAGTGCATGAAGAAATCCGAGCCGTGGATCAGCTTCCTGAGGCTGCCCACGGCGGGGGCCAGGATCACCAGCACGGTCATCATGGTGACGGTGACGGCGGCGGTGCCCACGTATTTCAGTACCCAGGCCCAGGGCCGGTCCGGCGCGGCGCACATCAGCAGGGCGGCGGCTGCGCAGAAGACGTTGCTCTGCACGGTGAAATAGCGGAACAGACGCGCGCCCCGCTTCAGGCTCCACCGGTTCCCGTCCAGGAAGAAACAGACCACCAGAACCAGGGTGGTGCTGAAGATCAAGGCGTTCAGGATCAGGGCCCAGGGCATGGTGTCGATCATCCTCTCAGACGCTGCGTGCGCGGTCGGCCCTCTCCGGGCGGCGCGCCTGCCCGCATTATACTCCATTCGGGCGCCTGTTTCAACCACCCCCGCAGGCTTTTCGGGCGAGGCGTGTGCCGAAAACATTCAGAGATAAACTCGGCCTTTGACGGAGGCGCCGGATGCGGTATGATGGACACCGAAGGAGGGATGCGCCGTGAAGTACAGAAACGCGCAGGACATTTTCCCGGAGGCCCTGCTCCGGCAGATCCAGCGGTACGTGGCCGGGGAGACCATCTACGTGCCGGCCAGGGGCGAGAGGCGGGCCTGGGGCGAGACATCCGGCTATCAGCAGTACATCCGCAGCCGGAACGCGGAGATCCGGGAGGCCTATGCCAAGGGGCAGACCATGGACGAGCTGGCGGACCGCTACGCCCTCTCCTTCGACACCGTCAAACGGATCGTGTACAACCGGAAGGAGGCCCCCATGCTGCAATACGCTCCCACCCTGTCCTCCGCGAAAGCCTACGCCGCGGAGGGAAAACTGGACGCCTGGATCCACCTGTACCTGAACGAGGACGGGCGGAACATCCCCTTCTCCGACGGGCTGAAGCTGTTCGACCGCTACTACATCGGCCCCGTGCGGCTGCCCCTGAACTTGTTCACCCGCTGTGCCGGGCCCGAGCCGGAGATGAAGTACCGGATCCACCCGGAGTGGTTCGCTCACCAGGTGGCGGAGCTGGAGGAGGCGATCCGGAAGGACCCCGACATGCCGCCGCTGATGGTGCACTATGTGGAGGGCGGCTTTGAGCTCAACGACGGCAACCACCGGCACAAGGCCTACGAGAACCTCGGCGTGGACACCGTCTGGGTCATCGTGTGGATCACCGAGGAGGCCGAGTACCGGGATTTCATGGCCCGGTTCGGGGACCGGATCGGGGAAGCCCCGGTGATCCGCCGGTGAACGGTTGACAGATCTGCCCGCATCGTCTATGATGGCTTCAGGAATCCGGGCGCCGGCCGCCCGGGCAAGGAAAGGAGCATGACGAACGTGAGCGGCATCGAGAAAGTGTGCAAATTCCTGGAAGAGGCGCAGGTGTATTATCTGGCCACGGTGGAGGGGGACCAGCCCCGGGTGCGGCCCTTCGGCACCGAACTGATCTTTGAGGGCAGGCTGTACATCCAGACCGGGAAGATCAAGCCCGTCTCGAAACAGCTGGCGGCCAACCCCAAGGCGGAGATCTGCGCCTTCAGGGACGGGACCTGGCTGCGGGTGGCGGGCGAACTGATCAACGACGACCGGCGGGAGCCCAAGGCGGCCATGCTGGACAAGAATCCCGGCCTGAAGGCCATGTACTCTCCGGACGACGACAACACCCAGGTGCTGTACTTCCGCAACGCCACCGCCACCTTCGCGTCCTTCGGCGGCGCGCCGGAGACCTTCACCTTCTGAGGAGGACCGCGCCTGTGAAGCCTTACACACACAGGGTCCAGTATTACGAGACCGACGCCATGGGGGTCGTCCACCACGCCAATTACATCCACTGGATGGAGGAGGCCCGGATCGACTTCATGGATCAGCTGGGCTTTCCCTACGCGGAGATGGAGGCCCGGGGCGTGTGCTCGCCGGTCCGGGCCATCGCCTGCGAGTATCGGCAGTCCAGCGCCTTCGGGGACGAGATCGCGGTGACCCCCGCGGTGGAGGCCTTCAACGGCGTGGTGCTGACCATCGGCTACACCATGCGGAACCGGCGGGGCGAGATCGTGTGCACCGCCCGCTCGGAGCACGTTTTCCTCACCCGGGAGGGCCGCTTTGTCCGCCTGAAGCGGGACATGCCCGACTTCTGCGCGGCCATTGAGGCGGAACTGCAAAAACGGGAGCCGGCGGCGGAATGACGCGGCGCCCGGAACCTCACGGCATCGAAAAAGCCTGTCTCTCCGGCTTTTCACGGAGGGGCAGGCTTTTGGTTAATTCCCGGAGGACCCTTCTCTCCGGAAGGCGCTGAGGAACTTCCAGGCCTCCTCGCAGGTGTGCTCCCTGCACTCGTGGCCCTGGTTGTCGATCCCGGCGAACACCGTGCGGCAGATGCCGTCCCGGCTCAGGTAGCGGTGCTGCGTCATGACCGCGCCCCGGGAGGGGTCCGGGACCCGCAGGATCTCATCCCCGGCCGCGCCCCAGAAGCGGTCCTCCCAGGCGGCTTGGTCCTCGAACCGGAAATCGTAGGGCCTGGCCACCTGGTTGACCTCGAACACGTACTGCGCCCGGCCCATGCACTTGTCGGCCTGGCAGGGCATCTCGGGCAGCGGGGTCTGCTCCCCGGCGGCGTAGAACAGCGGCACGGGGTGCGTGCGGTTGATGGGCTTCGGGGCGGGCTGGCCGTAGAGGTTGAGCCCCACCTCGAAGGTGGCGGACATGGGGGCCATCCCGGCGAAGGCTTCCGGGTACTCCTGGAACAGGTCCCAGGTCTTGCAGCCGCCCATGGAGAAGCCGCTGGCGTAGATCCGGTCCGGATCGACGGGATACCGCGCCTTCAGCTGGCCGATGAGGGCCATGACCTCCGTGGCGGTGACGTTCAGGTGATTCTCCACGCACACCAGCAGGAAGCGGTGACGCATGGCCACCCGCCACCAGCCCGAGACCCAGGCGATGTGGAAGGCGGAATCCCCGCCGCCGTGGAAGGCCATGACCAGCGGCAGTTTTTCTCCTTCGGACAGGTCTTTGGGGCTGTAGGCCGCGTAGCCCACCCTGTGGGTCGCCGTGCCCGCGTCGTCGCCCAGGTTGTCGGGGCTGGTGGCCAGCTCGGTCACCACGGTCTCCTCCGTCATGCCCAGGGCCTCAGGGTCCTCCTCCCGGCTCAGGACGCCGCACCAGCGCTTCATCCGGCTCCAGAGCTCCGCGTGGTCCGCCCGGTAATCGGCCCGGTCCCGGATCACCAGGTGGTCGCAGGCGGCCTTCAGGGCGGCGTTGACCGCAGGACTGTTGCCCACGGAGACCACCGGGATGTCCCGCCGCGCCGGGGCCGGGATCACGGAGAGCCCTTCCAGCACGGCGGCCATGGGGGTGATCTCCCCGGGTCCCCAGAGGTACTCGCCCTCCAGGGTCTTCAGGCAGTTCCGGGCGATGTAGTCCGCGGCGGGGCCGGCGCCGAACAGCACGGTGCGGAACAGAGAGCCCCGGATGTAGTGGCCGCGCCATTCATGGGTGCGGAAATCCCGGGTGTTGATGAACCCGTCCTCGTAGTACTGCTGGATCTTGCTCTCCGCCGCCAGGTCGGCGAAGAGGGTCTCCGGCGCTCCGGCCCAGCCCTCCGGCGCGGTGGGACGCACAAACACCACGGAGGTGGCGTACTGCCGCGCGATGTCCGCCAGGCCGCTTTCCTCCGCGAAGGCCGCGGCCCGGTCGGCGTCCCGCTGAAGCTCGTCGAACACCAGCAGGTACGGGGCCTTGTAACCGAAATTGATGATCTCCGCTTTGGCGTCCGCCTTCGGGACATACACCAGCACTTGGAAGCTGTCGAAGGCGTGGGACCAGGTTTTGCTCCCGTCGGGCCGCAGGGTCACGGCGGGCTTTTGACTCATGGGCATGGGCTTTCCTCCTTGTCATCCGTCAGTTGGCTTTTCCGGCCATCTCGGGCCGGTAGCAGATCACATGGCTGTCCTGCTGCTGGTACGTCCGGCCGGGACGGCAGCGGAAGGGGTGCTGGCGGACCTCGCCGCCGAAGTAGTGATAGGGAAGGTCCTGCGCCGTCTCGCCCCGGCAGAGCTCCTCCACCCCGTCCCGGAGGCAGCGCATCAGCGAGATGTCGTCGAAGTCCGAGGCGTGGCCGTGGAGGATCCGGTCCGCTTTGTCCTCCAGGAACATCACCCGGTCCAGGTTCCGCACGAATTCCGGCAGGGGCGAACAGCCGTCCAGCTGCATCCACAGGTGGTGGTTCACGCTGTCGCCGGTGAAGAGGATCCGGTCCTCCCGGAGCAGCAGCAGGATGCCGCCGGGGGTGTGGCCCGGAAGCTCATACACTTCCAGGTGCCGTCCGCCCAGGTCGAAGACGTCGCCTTCCCGCACCTCCCGGAATGGCGGCATGGTGAGTCCCTTCTCCCGGCAGAACCGGACGAACTCCGGGTGCTCCGCGAAGGAGCGGGCCAGCGGCAGGTCCGCGGGGTGCAGGTATGCGTTGTCGAAGTACATGTTGCCGAAGATGTGGTCCGGGTGGCCGTGGGTGTTGATCACCGTGACGGGCTTGTCCGTGAGGCTGCGGACCGCTGCCCCCAGATCCGTGTTGCCGTTCATGGTGTCGATGACGCAGGCTTTCTCCTCGCCCGTCACCAGGTACCCGGTGGCCTGGTGGGCCTCATCCAGCAGATAGACGCCCGGGATCATCTCTTTGACGTACAGTTCGTATTCCATGGCGGACCTCCTTCCCACTTTGCGGTCAACGTTTTGTCCCTGTCCGCCATTGTATCAGGTTTTCCCTTCCCGCGCAATGCTTTCTCTCTGCTTTGGCAGGGCTTACGCATGAACAGAACAGTGATAGCAACCGCCGCAATAACCTCATCCGGCCTGCGCAAGCAAGCAAAGCTGTCATGTGAA
>JBGVCH010000117.1:0-11402 GCA_045226335.1 Christensenellales bacterium
AGGTGGCGGGCTTCCAGTTGTGGCCCAGGGCGCTGCCCTCCGCCTTGCCGCAGTTCTCGCAGATCCTGGGCTCGGTGCAGGTGGCGCTTTTCCACTTGTGTTCCAGCGGGGTGCCCTCCGTGACGCCGCAGCGTCTGCAGGTCCTGGGGGTGTCGCAGGTGGCGTCGACCCAGTCGTGGCCCAGCGCGTCGCCGTCGGTCTCACCGCAGAGGAGGCAGGTTCTGGGCTCGGTACAGGTGGCGGACTGCCATTTGTGCTCCTTCGGACTGCCCTCGGTGGCGCCGCAGATCTTGCAGGTCTTCGGGCTCTGGCAGGTGGCGGGGCGCCAGTCATGCGTGTGATCCGGGGCGCCGCTGTCGGCGGACCCGGCGGGTGTCGCCGTGGGCGCAGGGGTCGCGGTCGGCTCCGGCGTCGCCGTGGGCGCAGGGGTTGCGGTGGGGGCCTCGGTCGGCTCGGGTGTCACCGTCGGCGCGGGGGTTTCGTCCGGTTCCTCGGCCGATTCGGGCGCCGGAGAGGGCTCCGGTGTCGCTGTGGGTTCGGGTGTCGGCGCGGGGGTTTCGGGATCGCGCCCGGCCTCCGGCGACGACGTCACGCTCCCGCCTTCAGGCGTAGCGGACTTGTTCCCGTCCTGCGCGTTCCGGGGCAGCAGGACGCCAAAGATCAGCGCCAGCACCAGCGCGATGACGATCACCACGATCAGGCCGGTTTTTTTCCTGCCGGCGGCGGGTTCGCCGGAGCGGCTGTTCCGATTGTCGTTTGTCATCACGGTCATCCTTTCCTTTGGGCTTTCGGCGTCCTGTCACCGGATCTGTCCGTCGCCGGTGATCACATACTTGCAGGTGCACAGTTCCCGCAGCCCCATGGGGCCCCGGGCGTGGAGCTTCTGGGTGGAGATGCCCATCTCGCAGCCCAGGCCGAACTCGCCGCCGTCGGTGAACCGGGTGGACACGTTGACGTAGACGGCGGCGCTGTCCACCTCCCGGACGAAGCGGGCGGCGGCCTCCCGATCCTCCGTCACGATGGCGTCGGAGTGGTGAGTGGAGTGGGCGCCGATGTGCCGGATCGCCGCCGACAGGCTGTCCACCACCTTCACCGCCAGGATGTAGTCCAGGAACTCGGTGTCAAAGTCCTTGGGCGCGGCGGGGGTGCCGGGGATGATGGCGGCGGCGCGCTCATCGACCCGAAGCTCCACAGGCTCCCGGCCCTGGGCTTTGCGGCGGGTCACCAGGCTTTCCTGCACCATGGGCAGGAAGGCTTCCGCCACGTCTTTGTGCACCAGCAGCACTTCCTCCGCGTTGCACACGGAGGGGCGGCTGGTCTTGGCGTTCTCGACGATGCGCACCGCCTTGGCCAGGTCGGCGGCGGCGTCCACGTACACGTGGCAGATGCCGGTGCCGGTCTGGATGCAGGGGACAGTGGCGTGCTCCACGCAGGCGCGGATCAGGCCCGCTCCGCCCCGGGGGATCAGCAGGTCCACAAAGCCGTCGGCGTGCATCAAGGCGTCGGCGCTGGCCCGGCTGGTGTCCTCGATGAGGCAGATCAGGGATTTCGACAGGCCCACATTCTGAAGGGCGCCCCGCATGGCTTCCACGATGGCCATGGCGCTGCGGTGGGCTTCCTTGCCGCTGCGCAGCACGCAGACGCTGCCCGCCTTCAGGCACAGGGCGGCGGCGTCGCTGGTGACGTTGGGCCGGGACTCGTAGATGATGGCGATGACGCCCATGGCGGAGGCCTGCTTCTCGATGCGCAGGCCGTTGGGCCGGTCGATGACCTCCCGCACCTCGCCCACGGGGTCCGGCAGCTCCGCCACGGCCCGGATGCCGTCCGCCATATCCGCGATCCGCTTCTCGGACAGCTGCAGGCGGTCGATCATCACGGGGGAGATGACGCCCCTGGCGGCGGTCACGTCCTGCCGGTTGGCGGCCAGGATCTCCTCCTGCCGCGCCACCAGCGCGTCCGCCATGGCCAGCAGGCCGGCGTTTTTCTTCTCGGTGGTCAGGTCAGCCAGCACCCGCTTGGCGGTCAGGGCTTCGGACAGGATTTCTTCGGTTGAGCGCATGGGGTACCTCCTTGGCGTTCGGAATGAATTTTACGGTCCATCAGCCGGATGGTGAGGATTGACGTTGAATCGGACAGATGCTATGATACGGTCAGTTTGTTTCGGGAGGGTTTGCGATGAAAACCGCGAAGGGCTCGGCCAAACAGCCATATTGCATGGATGACGAACTGGACAAGGCGGATGCCGCCGCCAGGGCCACGGATGTGCGTTTTTCCCTCGAAGAGGTCGAAAAGAGGATAAGGAAGAGGGTCGAAAGCTACGGGAAATGTCCGTGCCCGGATCTGACTGCCGTTCGCGAAAGAAACGGCTGAGACGCGGTTTTACGGAGCCGGCAGATCCGCCTCTGAGACAGGCTTCGGGCCGCGGGACCGGATGGAAGCATCGGGCTGACCGCGGTTTTTTGTTTACGCCCTGTCCGCTTCCTTCAGAAACCTCGTCCCCACTTCTTTCCCGTCCACAATGTCATACAGCGCCTCGGGCCGCTGGCCGTTGGCGATGACCATGTCCATGCCGGCGCGGGTGGCGATTTCGGCGGCGTGGAGCTTGGTGGCCATGCCGCCGGTGCCCAGGGCGGAGCCGCTGCCGCCGGCCATGGCCTTCACTTCGTCGGTGAGGGCGGGGATGACGTGGATCAGCCGGGCCGACGGGTCCTTGTGGGGGTCGGCGGTGTACAGGCCGTCGATGTCCGACAGCAGCACCAGCAGGTCCGCCTGGGCGGCTTCCGCCACATAGGCGCTGAGGGTGTCGTTGTCGCCCACGCCGAACTCGTCCGTGGCCACGGTGTCGTTCTCGTTCACCACCGGCAGCGCGCCCATGGCCAGCAGGCGGAACAGGGCCTGCTCCAGGTTGGCCCGGCGGTCTGGCTGGGTGAAGTCGTCCGCCGTCAGCAGCAGCTGGGCCACCACATGGCTGTACTTCAGGAAGAGCCGGTCGTAGGTGTACATCAGCTCGCACTGGCCCACGGCCGCGGCGGCCTGCTTGCCGGCCACGTCCCGGGGGCGCTCCTCCAGACCCAGCTTTCCGGCCCCCATGCCGATGGCGCCGGAGGACACCAGGATCACCTGATGGCCCGCGTTTTTCAGGTCCGCCAGCACCTTGCAAAGGTGTTCCATCTGCCGGATATTCATCAGCCCTGTGGGATGGGCCACGGTGGAAGTGCCGACTTTGACGACGATGCGCATGTTCTCTTCCCGCCTTCGAAAGGTCATTCCCTGTCATTATATCGCCCGGTTTCCCGTGCGTCAATCGTTTGGCAAAAAGAATCCCCGAAAAGCAGGGAAACGGGTCCGGTGCAAGAATACTCCACTGGAAACCGATGCAAAGGACGGATGCGCCATGATCGCCGAGATCCTGTGTGTGGGCACGGAACTGCTGATGGGCCAGGTGGTGAACACCAACGGGGCCTTCATTTCCCGCGGGCTGGCGGCCCTGGGGATCACCCAGTACCATCAAACCGTGGTGGGGGACAACCCGGAACGGCTGCGGGAGGCGTACCGGACGGCCCTGTCCCGGGCGGACGCGGTCATCACCTCCGGCGGCCTGGGACCCACGGTGGACGACATCACCAAGCGGGCCGCGGCGGAGGTGCTGGGCAAGTCCCTGGAGGTCTTCCCCGAGGCCGAGGCCATGGTGCGGCAGCGCTTCGCGGAGTATCGCCGGGAGATGACCCCCAACAACCTGGGCCAGGCCATGTTCGTCCCGGGCACGATCCTGCTGCCCAACCCCAACGGCACCGCGCCGGGGGCCATCGTTCCCGCCGGGGAGGGCAAGGTCATCATCCACCTGCCCGGCCCGCCCCGGGAGCTGGAGCCCATGTTCCGGGACCAGGTGATGCCCTGGCTGGCGGAGCGCTCCGGCCGGAAGCTGGTGAGCCGGTATATCCGGATCTTCGGCATGGGGGAATCGAAGGTGGACAGCCTGCTGGCGGACCTGGAAAACGGCGCGGACCCCACCCTCAGCCCCTACTGTTCCCTGGGGGAAGTGCAGCTGCGGGTCACCACCGCGGCGGCGGATGAGGCGGAAGCGCTGGAACGGATCAGCCCGCTGGTGGCCAAGGTGAAAGAACGGCTGGGGGACGTGGTATACGACGTGTGCGCCGACGAGGACGGCTCCCTGGCCCGCAGCGCCGTGGCGGCCCTGAAGGATCGCGGCTGGACCGTGGCCACGGCGGAGAGCCTCACCGGCGGCATGATCGCCGCGGAGCTGGTGACGGTGCCCGGGGCCTCGGACGTGGTGCGGGGCGGCTTTGTCACCTACCAGAGCGTGGCGAAAACCATGCTGCTGGGGGTGCCGGAGGAGACCATCGAGCGGTACGACGTGGTGAGCGCGGAGGTGGCGGTCGCCATGGCCGCGGGTGCCCGGGAACGGCTGGGGGTGGACGTGGCCGTCAGCGCCACGGGGCTGGCGGGCCCCGGCGGCGGGACGCCTGAGCGGCCCGTGGGCACGGTGTTCCTGGGGCTGGCCACGGCGGAGGGCGTCCGGGCCATCCCCCTGCGCCTGTCCGGCGACCGGGCCCGGATCCGCACCCTGACCATGAAGCACGCCATCCACGCCGTTCTGCGGGCGGCCCGGGGGAACATACCGGAAGGGAGCACAACTTGAACCAGACCAACAACACCGCCATCGTCCTGCGGTTCGCCAACTATCGGGAGAACGACCGGATGCTCACCCTCTTCAGCCCCACCCGGGGGCTGGTGGAGGCCGTGGCCCGGGGGTGCCGGCGGCCGAAGTCGAAGCTGCTCAGCGCGTCGGAGCCCTTCGCGCTGGGCGAGTTTGAACTGTTCGAAAAGAACGGCCGCTTCACGGTGACGGGCTTTACCCTCACGGAGAGCTTTTACGCCCTGCGGGAGGACTGGGACCGGCTCAGCTGCGGGATGTACCTGCTGGCCCTGTGCGAGGCGGCGGTGCAGCCCGGGGAGAACGCTCAGGAGCTGTTCATGCTGCTGCTGCACACCCTGAGCCGGCTGACCTTCACCCGTCAGCCTTGGAAGCCGCTGCTGACGGGCTTTCTGGCGCACTTTGCCGCCTGCGAGGGCTTCCGGCCCCGGCTGAAGCACTGCGTTTGCTGCGGGCGGCCGCTGGGCCCGGAGGAGCCGGTCTGGTTCGACCTCCGGGAGGGCGGCGCGGTCTGCGGGGCGCACCGGCAGCCCGACATGCCCCCCGTCGCGCCGCGGCAGCTGGCTTTCCTGCGGATGGCCTACGAAAACGGCACGGCGGCCTGGACGGAGAGCCCGGCCTTCGAGGCGCCCCTGGCCCTGATGCGGGCGTATGTGGAACAGCGGCTGGACAGGCCCCTGCGGGTGAAGCTGCCGGAGGCCTGACGCTTGTGTGACGGCCGGGCCTGTGCTATACTGAGCCCGGAGGGATGAAACGCATGAAGATCCTGCTGCTGGGAGACCTGCATGGCAACTGGCCGGCCACCGTGGCGCTGGAGGCGGCGCTGAAGGACATCGCCGCGGACGTGACCTGGTTCCTGGGGGACGCGGTGGGGAAAGGCCCTTCCTCCGCCGCCACCTGCGACTGGGTCCGGGCCCACTGCGATCACTGGATCGGCGGGAACTGGGACTACGGCATCGGCGGGCAGGAGTTCCCGGAGGACGGCTACTACTGGGCGCAGCTGGGCCCGGAGCGCATGGCCTGGCTGAACAATCTGCCCCGGGAGGCGGAGTTCACCCTCAGCGGCACGCGGTTCCGGCTGTTCCATGGGCGGCCCGTGACGGAGCTGCTGCAGGGCGATACCCCCAACCGGGAGCTGGAGCCCGTGCTGACCACGGAGCGGGGGAGCTTCGGCGGAGCCGTCTTCGCCGACAGCCACCGGCCTTTCGTCCGCACGCTCCACGGCGGATACGTCTGCAACACCGGCTCGGTGGGCAACAGCATGGGGGTGCCCCGGGCCCACTGCCTGCTGCTGGAAGGCGGCGCGGACGCGTCCGTGCCCCTGCGGATGACGGTGATCTCCGTTCCCTACGACAACGAGGCCGCGGCCGAGGACGCCAGAAGAGATCCGGACCTGCCCCATCGGGACGCCTGGATCCGGGAGGTCCTCACCGGCCGTTACTCCCGCTGAAACACCCGGTCAGGAGGGGTCTGCGTGCTGCTGAAAAGCTTTGAGACGGCCATCAATGCCGTGATGCCCTTTGTGATCTACCTGGCCCTGGGCTGGCTGGCGGTCCGGATCAGGGCGGCGGACCGGCCCTTTATGGAGCGCCTGAACCGCTTCGGGTTCAAGATGCTGTTCCCCTTCATGACCTTCAGCAGCGTGTACAGCGCGTCCCCGGAGGACCTGCCCTCCCTGAAGCTGATGCTCTACGCGGGCATCGGCATCGTGGCGCTGGTCCTCCTGCTGATGGCGGTCGTGCCGCTGTTCGTGAAGGAAAACGCCCGCCGGGGCGTGGTGGTCCAGGCCATCTTCCGCAGCAATTTCGTGATCTACGGCATCCCCATGACCGTGGCGGTCTGCGGGGACAAGGCGGGGAGCATGGCCGGGGTGATGATCCTGGAGTGCGTGTCCATCTTCAACATCGCCGCGGTCATCGTGCTGGAGTTCTTCAACCGGCCCGACGGGGCGGAGGGGCAGAAGTCGAAAGTGAACCTGCTCCACCTGACCGCCAACCTGCTCAAGAACCCGCTGCTGCAGGGCTGCCTGCTGGGCCTGCTGTTCTTCGCCCTGGGGATCAAACTGCCGGCGGCGCTGGAGAAGCCGGTGACCACCCTGGGCAACATCGCGTCGCCCCTGGCCATGATCACCCTGGGCGGCACGCTGCAGTTCAGCGCCATCCGCAAGAACCGCGGCATCATCACCCCGGTGATGGGGATCCGGCTTCTGGCCATGCCGCTGGCGTTCGTGGGCCTGGCCTACCTGCTGGGTCTGCGGGAGGCGGAGCTGTTCCTGGTGCTGATGATCTTCGGCACCCCCATCGCCACCTCGTCCTATCCCATGGCGGCCAACATGGGGGGCGACGGCGAGCTGGCGGGGCAGCTGGTGTTCATCTCCACCCTGCTGTCCCTGGCGACCATCTTCGGCTTTATCTTCGCCATGTCCTGCCTGGGCCTGCTCCCGCCCGCCTGAGCCGGCCCCTGAGGAGTCAGAGAGAAAATGATCCGTCCGGACGAAATCCTTCCCCGGGAGCCCAAACCGCGGCTCCTGCTGCACATCTGCTGCGCGCCCTGCTCCTCCGCCACTCTGGAACAGCTGCAGGGGGCCTTTGACGTAGATTTTTACTTCTACAACCCCAACATCGAGCCCCTGGCGGAGTTCGAGAAACGGCTGGCGGAGGCGGAGCGCTTTGTGCGGGAATTCCGGCCGGACGGCGGGGTGAAGGTGATCCGGGCGCCCTATGACCACGAGGCTTTTGAGGCCGTCGCCCGGGGCCGGGAGGACCTGCCGGAGCGGGGGGAGCGCTGCCGGCTCTGCTATGCGCTGCGGATGCGGCGGGCGGCCCTGTACGCCCGGGAGAACGGCTACGACTGCTTCACCACGTCCCTGTCCATCAGCCCGCACAAGTCGTCCCGGTGGATCAACGAGATCGGCCTGGCCCTGGAAGAGGAGTTGGGCATCGCCTTTGTGTGGAGCGATTTCAAGAAGAAGGACGGTTACCACCGCTCCATCCAGCTGTCGAAGGAATACGGCCTGTACCGGCAGGACTGGTGCGGCTGCGTCTATTCAAAGCGGGAGCGGGAGCGGCGCAGACAGGCCGCGGGAGGTGTGTGACATGGCCCAGAGCGCGTACTGCAAAAAGTGCCGGAAGGAAGTGCTGCCCGGGGCGGCGTGCCCCTATTGCGGCGGAAAGCTGGGCACGCCCAGGACGGTCTGGCGGGTGAAGCATGTGCCGGTGCGGGACTGGATCAGCTGGAACGCGCCCATGCGGCTGGCGCTGCCGGCCCTGATGCTGGTGGCGGCGGTGATCCTGGCGGCGGAGGGTCTGACCAACGGCACGGCGGGGATCGAGCGCCTGCTGAACGGGGCCTTCCCCCGGGTGCTGCTGTGGATCCTGGCGGGGCTGACCCTCGCGGTGCTGCTGGTGCTGCTCTTCCAGCGGGAGGAAGTGCTGGAGGTGGCGCTGGAGAAGAGCGGGATCACGGTCCGCACCCTGCTGCCCAAGCCCGGCCCTTTGTGCCTGCTGGCCCATCTCCGCAGCCCGGCCCTGGCGCGCAACGACGCCCTGCGGCAGGAGTACGGCCTGCTGGTGGACGAGCAGAAGCTGAGCTGGCGGCAGGTGAAGCGCATCCAGTGGTGGCCGGAAAAGTCGCAGCTGCTGCTGTACGGGCCTTTCTGGTGGCTGCGGATGGCGGTGCCGGTGACGGCGGAGAGCTGGCCCGAGCTCAGCGCGGCCATCACGGAGAAACTGGGGAAGAAGAAGATCCGCATGCCCTCCGGGCTGAGGGCGCCGGCCGCCCCGAAGGCATCCGCCGGCAGCCGGAAGGAGAAGCAGGAGGATTACTTTGACGGCTTCGACGCCGGGAGCTTCGGCGAGTGACGCCGGGGCCGCCTTGCGCGGCATGCGGAGTTGTGCTACAATGACCGGGCATCAAACCGGGAGAGGAGGGCGTGCATGCAGGAAAAACAAAGCCGCAGAAGCGGCATCTACCGCGGACGGCAGACCCGCCGGCGGGTGCCGGTGTGGCTCATCGTGAGCGTCGCGGTGCTGGTGATCGCGGTGGGCGTGGCGGTGTTCCTGAGGAAAAACCGGGCCCGGGCGGAGATCAGCGCACTGGCCTTGCCCTGCGACGCCTCCCAGGACGTGACGCCCTTCGGGGACGCGGTGCTGTACTACGACGGGTCCTCCATCCACTGCTGTGAGCCCGGCGGCGGCATCCGCTTCAGCTTCCCCTGCGGCATCAACGCGCAGTTCTCCTGTTCCGACACCCAGCTGGTGATCTGGAGCGGCACCCAGCTGTTCATCGTCAACAGCCGCGGCGCGGTCTCCTACAACGAGAACATGGACGAGGCGGTGCAGTTCGCCCGCATCGGCAGCCGCTACTGCGCGGTGGTCATCGGCGACGACGACACGGAGCCCGCCCTGCTGATCAAGAACCTGGACGGCACCCAGGCGGACTACGAGAAAGAGGCCTACAGCGGCATGGTGCTGCTGGACGTGGGCTTCTACGGCGAGGCGGACCGCTACCTCTGGACCCTGTCCTTCGACTTCTACGGCGTGGCCCTGAACACCGTGATGCGCACCTACGAGGTGGCCAAGATGGACACCGGCCATGTGACCCTGTCCAACCTGGCCTACAAGGCGATCTACGAGAACACCAACCTGCGGGTCTTCACCACCCAGCAGATGTACACCTACAGCTACAACGCCGTGCTGAAGGCGGACGGCACCCAGCTGACCTACGGCTGGCAGGTGGCGGACGTGGACATCCCCGGCCGGGGAGACGCCAACATCCTCCTGGGCCGGACCTCCCAGCTCACCGGCGCCGGCCAGCAGGTGACGGACCTGAAGGTGATCCGGGGCAGCGACAGCTACATGGGCACCCTGCCGGAGGCCTGCGTGGGCATCGGCGTGCTGAACGGCACGGTGTGGGGCGTGGCCGCCCGGAACCTCTACCAGGCGCCCGCCACCAGGCTGCAGTCCTTCGCCGGAGAGGCCATTCCCCTGCCGGAGAACAAGGAGATCGAGAGCCTCATCGGCCTCACCAAAAACGGCTACGCCATCGTGACCTGCACGGATCAAACGGTGTACGCCGTGCATCTGCCGTCGAGGTAAATGTACCGATCAACCGTGTGCGGTTGATCCGTACGGGATCTGAATCATCTGAGCGTTCTTCCGGACAATGTAACGTTCAGTGATACAATACATTTTGCTTGATATTTTGAGGAGGATGGAATCATGGATTGGATCAAGAGCCATTGGAAATTGCTGGCGGCCATTCTGTGCGTCGTTATCATTGCGGTCGTGTTGATTGTTGTATTCTCGGGCGGGAACACAAGCCCTGCGAAGGATACGGATGCAGCTGCGCCGGCGGAAACCACGCCGTCCGCACCGGAACTTACGCCTGAACCGACGACCACGCCGGAGCCGACTTCCAAGCCAACAGCTACGCCGGAGCCGACGCCTGAATCGACTGCTACACCCGAACCCACGGCCACGCCCGAGCCGACGCCCGAGCCGACGCCAAAGGCTGTCGTGCCCATTTCCGTTGGTGATATCGTTGCATTCGGGAATTTTCAAGGCGCGCCTCTTACCTGGCGGGTGCTTGACATCAGGGATGGTAAAGCATGGCTGATTACGGAGTACATCATTGACAGTACTCGGCTGCATAAAGAACGCGAATACGTGACTTGGGAAACCTGCTCACTCAGGAAGTGGCTGAACTCTCAGTTCCTGAACGACTCTTTTACGAGCGAGGAACGGCAGGCGATTCAGCTGACGAGAGTGGACAACGGTCCGGAACAAAGTCGATATAATACTTTGGATTGTCCGGATACCAGAGATTATGTCTATCTTCTGAGCGATGTTGAGACTGAAAAGTATCTGCCGACACCAGCTAGCAGAGAAACGAAAGGCCTGGACCCGAGCTTTGACAATGCGTGGTGGACTCGTACATTTGCAGAATCAGGCTACAGGGCGTTTTACACGGCCGGCTACGGGTTTATTGGCAGCTACTATTCGTGTGCACAGTATGGCTTCCAGGGAGTGCGCCCGGTGATATGGGTCAATATGGAGAAGGCCGGCTTCACAGAAGCAGCTGTGGGCTCGGAGGAAGAGTAATCCCGTTTGTTCTCCCTTGACAACCCAGTGAAAACTCCTTATAATCTGCCCGTCAGCGATGATGGAGAGAGTACCGCGGAGGCGGGCGCAAAGCGAGCTGCGGAGGGTGAAAGGCAGACGCCGCGCACACGGGAACATGGCTCCGGAGCTTTTCCGGCGAAGCGCGGGACGCGACCTTTGGGTGGCGGCGCGCGGCCAAGCCGGGAACGGGTCGCACCGTTATCTGCATGATGAGTGATAAATCAGGGTGGCAACGCGGCACTTCATCCGCCCCTGTCCCACGGGGGCGGTTTTTCTGTACCCGCGGGTGAAGAATTCATCACACGGGAGGCTGTCCACATGAGCAAAGGCACCTACTACATCACCACCCCCATCTACTACCCCAGCGGCAACATGACCATCGGCCACACCTACACCACGGTGGCGGCGGATACCATGACCCGGTTCAAGAAACTGACGGGGTACGAGACCTACTTCCTCACCGGTACCGACGAGCACGGCCAGAAGATCGAGAAGAAGGCCGCCGAGGCCGGGGTCACGCCCATCCAGTACGTGGACAAGATCGTGGCGGAGACGAAGGACCTGTGGAAGCTGATGAACATCGAGTACGACGACTTTATCCGCAC
>JBGVCH010000118.1:0-60669 GCA_045226335.1 Christensenellales bacterium
GGTGCATAAAGACCCCAAAGAAGCGGTCCGGGACTATGACCGGGCGCTGACGGCGGGGGTCCTGAAGATAGCATCCAAGATGGGCGTTTCCACCCTTCAGGCGTATCAGAGCGCGCAGCTGTTCGAGGCGGTGGGCCTGGACGGCCAGTTTGTGGAACGGTATTTCACCAATACCCCGTACGCGCTGGGCGGTACGGATCTCACCAAAGTGGAAGCGGACAGCCGGTACCATCACGCCGCGGCCTTTGACGATCCCCTTGGAAAGGGGCTGCCCAGCGTCGGCATACACCGGCTGCGCACGGGCGAGGGGGCGGAGGAGCACCTCTATTCCCCGGAAACCATCCATCTTCTGCAGCAGGCGGTGTGGACAGACAGCAAAGAGCTGTTTGACCGGTACGCCGCCCGGGTGGAGAACGACGGCCCACGCACCATCCGCGCCATGCTGACCTTTGACTTTGACGCGTGCCGGGAAATCCCGCTGGAGGAAGTGGAACCGGCGGAAGAGATCGTGAAGCGCTTTCGCACCGGGGCCATGAGTTACGGCTCCATCTCCCGGGAGGCCCACGAATGCATGGCCCGGGCCATGAACGGCCTGGGCGCGAAATCCAACCGCGGCGAGGGCGGCGAGCTGCCCGAGCGCTTCGGAACGGAACTCAATTCCGCCATAAAGCAGGTGGCCTCCGGCCGCTTCGGCGTCACCCGGGAGTACCTGCTGTCGGCGAAGGAAATACAGATCAAGATGGCGCAGGGCGCGAAACCCGGCGAAGGCGGGCATCTGCCCGGCGCGAAGGTGACGGAAAGCGTGGCGAAGACCCGCTGTTCCACCCCCGGGATATCGCTGATTTCCCCGCCGCCGCATCACGACATCTATTCGATAGAGGACCTTGCCGAGCTGATCTATGACCTTCAGTGCGCCAACGAGCGGGCAAAGATCACGGTGAAGCTGGTTTCCTCCACGGGCGTGGGCACCATCGCCAGCGGCGTCGCGAAAGCCGGCGCCGGCGGCATCCTGATTTCCGGCGGGGAAGGCGGCACCGGCGCGGCCCCCATGAGCAGCGTGCATCACGCGGGCCTGCCCTGGGAGATCGGCCTGGCGGAGGCTCACCAGGTGCTCTGCCGCAACCGGTTGCGCCAGAAGGTCACGCTGGAGACGGACGGCAAGCTCATGACCGGACACGACGTGGCGGTCGCCCTGCTGCTGGGCGCCGAGGAATTCGGCTTCGCCACCGCGCCGCTGATCACCATGGGCTGCCGCATGATGCGGGTCTGTCATCTGGGCACCTGCCCCTTCGGCATCGCCACCCAGAACCCCGAGCTCCGCAAGCGCTTTGTCGGCAAGCCGGAGTATGTGGAACGCTTCATGCTGTTCATGGCGGAACAGCTGAGAGGCATCATGGCCAAGCTGGGCGCCCGCACCGTGAACGAGCTGGTGGGCCGCAGCGACCTGCTGCGCGTGAAGCAGGACGCCCCGATGGATCTCTCCGACCTGATCGGCTTTGCCCGGAACACCCATTTCCGGCCGGAGGCCAAACACGACTTCCGGCTCTCCGAGCGCACGGACGCCCGGCTCTTCCAGGACCACGTCCACCTGATGACCACGGACCGGGCCTTCGGGACCCTGCTCCGGGGCGACCGGCACATCCAGGCCCAGGGCTGCGGCGGGCAGTCCTTCGGGGCCTTCCTCCCCTCGGGGCAGGAGATCACGCTGTACGGCGTGGCCAACGACTACCTCGGCAAGGGGCTTTCCGGCGGCACGCTGGCCGTCTGCCCGCCGGTGGACAGCCTCTGGCGGCAGGAGGACACCCTGATCGGCAACGTGGCCCTGTACGGCGCCACGAGCGGGTATGCCTTTGTGGCGGGCCGGGCCGGCGAGCGCTTTGCCGTGCGCAACTCCGGGGCTTGGGCCGTGGTGGAGGGCCTGGGGGACCACGGTTGCGAGTACATGACCGGCGGCCGGGTCGCCGTGCTGGGAAAGGTAGGCGACAACTTCGCGGCCGGCATGAGCGGCGGCATCGCGTGGGTCCTCGACGAGGACGGCACGCTGAAGGACCGCCTGAACCCCGGCCATGTGAAGCTGTACCCCGTGTCCCCCGGGCAGCAGGCGGAGCTGAGGCGCCTCCTGAGCATGCACGAGCGGGCCACCGGGTCCAAAAAGGCCCGGGAGATCCTGGACGCGTTCGACGCGTATCTCCCGAAGTTCAACGCGGTGATCTCCGACGAGTACCTGGCATTCCTGAAGGGGGCGTGACGGCATGGGCAAGGCGACAGGGTTCATGGAATACACGAGAATCGAAAACCCGTACCGGGACGCGCAGGAAAGGCTCGCGGACTTTGACGATCTGCACACGGCGCAGCCCGCGGAGGAACGGCGCTGCCAGGCCTCGCGGTGCATGAACTGCGGCGTGCCCTTCTGCCAGTCGGACTTCGGCTGCCCCCTGCACAACCTGATCCCGGAATGGAACGAGCTGCTGTACCGCGGACAGGAGCAGGCCGCACTGGAGCGGCTGCTGCAGACCGCGCCGTTCCCGGAATTCACCGGCCATGTCTGCCCCGCCCTGTGCGAGAAGGCCTGCAACCTGGCGGACGACGGGGTCACCAACCGGGACAACGAGCTGTACCTGATCGAAACCGGTTTCGCGAAAGGCTGGATCCGTCCCCGGGTCCCGGCGGTCCGCACCGGGAAAACCGTGGCCGTGGTGGGCAGCGGCCCCTCCGGCCTGGCCTGCGCCGACCTGCTGAATCAGCTGGGGCACACGGTGACCGTCCTCGAGAAAGCCGACCGCCCCGGCGGCCTGCTGATGTACGGCATCCCCAACATGAAGCTCCCGAAGGAGATCATCGCGCGCCGCGTCCGGCTGATGGAAGCGGAAGGCGTCACCTTCCGGCTGAACACCGAAGCGGACCCCGAGGCCCTGAAGGCGTACGACGCCGTCGTCCTCTGCGGCGGCGCCAGAAAAGCGCGCTCCCTGAATGTGGAGCACATGGACGCGCGGGGGATCCATTTCGCGGTGGACTATCTGACCGCGGCGACGAAGGCCGTTCTGTCCGGCCTGGATCCCGCCGTTTCCGCCGCCGGGAAGCATGTCGTGGTGGTGGGCGGCGGCGACACGGGCAATGACTGCGTGGGGACCGCCCTGCGCCAGGGCTGCGCCTCCGTCACCCAGCTGGAGATGATGCCCGCCGCCCCGGCGTCCCGCGTCTCCGGCAACCCCTGGCCCGAATGGCCCCGCACCCTCCGTACCGATTACGGCCAGCTGGAGGCCATCGCGGTCCAGGGCTGCGATCCGCGGGTCTACGAGACCACAGTAAAAGAAATCCGCCCGGACGCGGCGGGAGCCATCGCCGCGCTGACCACCGTCCGCCTGGCGAAGGATCCGTCCGGACGGCTGGCCCCCGTGGCCGGGACGGAGCAAACGCTCCCCTGTGAGCTGCTGCTCATCGCGGCCGGCTTTGTGGGCTGCGAGGAGAAAACCCTGGCGTCCTTCGACCTGAAAGCCGATCCCAGGGGATGGCTCCTGCCGGAAAACGGCTCTCACCGGGTGCGGGATAACCTGTTCTCCGCCGGAGACATGCGCAACGGACAGTCCCTGGTGGTGCGCGCCCTGGCGGACGGAAGGGCGGCGGCCCGGGAAGCGGACGCCTTCCTCCGCGGGAAAAACACAGATTGAGCAGCGCGGGCATTGACACGGCCTTGCCCGGAAGGGTAAAATGATCCGATACCAGGCCGGGCGCGTCCCGGCTGTCAGAAAGGGGCAAGGGAGCCATGTGCGGAATCGTGGGCTACACCGGCGGGCAGCAGGCCGCGCCGATTCTGCTGGACGGACTGTCCAGGCTGGAATACAGGGGATATGACTCCGCCGGGCTGGCGGTGCGGAACGGGGAGGCTCTGGCGGAGGTCGTGAAGGCGACCGGCAAGCTCTACCACCTGGCGGACAAGACCGACCAGGGGCGCTCCCTGGTGGGCACCTGCGGCATCGGCCACACCCGCTGGGCCACCCACGGGGATCCCAGCGTCACCAACGCCCATCCCCATGTCAGCGGCAACTGCACCGGCTCCGGCAGCGGCGCGGTGGAGTCCGACGTGGTGGGCGTCCACAACGGCATCATCGAGAACTTCACGGAGCTGAAGGAAAAGCTGCTCCGCCACGGCTACCAGTTCTACAGCGACACCGACACGGAGGTGGCGGTGAAGCTGGTGGACTACTATTACAAGAAGTACAAGATCGGCCCCATCGACGCCATCACCCGGACCATGGTCCGCGTCCGGGGCAGCTATGCCCTGGCCTTGATGTTCAAGGACTATCCGGGGGAGATCTTTGCCGCCCGGAAGGATTCCCCCCTCATCATCGGCACGGCGGACGGGGCCTCCTATCTGGCCTCGGACGTGCCCGCCATCCTGAAGTACACCCGGCAGGTCTACTACATCGACAACCTCCAGGCGGCGCGGATCGCCCCCGGCAGCGTGAAGTTCTACGACCTGAACGGCGACGAGGTCTCCCTGCCCCTGACGGAGATCACCTGGGACGCCGCGGCCGCCGAGAAGGACGGCTACGAGCACTTCATGCTCAAGGAGATCCACGAGCAGCCCAACGCGGTCCGGGATACGCTGAACAGCCTGCTTAAGGACGGGCGCGTCGATCTCTCCGCCACCGGGCTGACGGACGACGTGCTGCGCTCCCTGACCCAGGTGGACATCGTGGCCTGCGGCTCCGCGTGGCACGTGGGCATGGCGGCGCAGTATGTGATCGAGGACCTGGTGGGGATCCCCGTGCGGGTGGAGCTGGCCTCCGAATTCCGCTACCGCAGCATCCCCATGCAGGAGAACACCCTGGTGATCGTGATCTCCCAGTCCGGGGAGACCGCCGACAGTCTGGCGGCCCTGCGGGTCGCCAAAGAGCGCGGCGCCCTGACCCTGGCCGTGGTCAACGTGGTGGGATCCACCATTGCCCGGGAGGCGGACCATGTGCTGTACACCCTGGCCGGCCCGGAGATCGCCGTGGCCACCACCAAGGCCTACAGCGCGCAGCTGGTGGCCCTGGACGCCCTGGCGGTCCAGACGGCCTTCCTCCGGGGAGCGATCCCCCAGGGCCGCTACGCGCACCTGCTGGAAGAGCTGGCCGCCATCCCGGACAAGATCCGTCGGGTGCTGGAGGACAAGGAGCGCCTGCAGTGGCTGTCCTCCAAGATCGTCAACGCGCACGACATCTTCTTCATCGGCCGCGGGCTCGATTACGCGATCAGCCTGGAAGGCAGCCTCAAGATGAAAGAAATCAGCTACATCCACTCCGAAGCCTATGCCGCCGGCGAGCTGAAGCACGGCACCATCAGCCTCATCGAGAACAACACGCTGGTCATCGGCGTGCTGACCCAGAGCCAGCTGTTTGAGAAGACCGTCTCCAACATGGTGGAGTGCAAGTCCCGCGGCGCCTACCTGATGGGCATCACCACCAACGGCAATTTCGCCGTGGAGGACTCGGTGAACTTCACGGTTTACGTGCCCCGGACGGACGAGCACTTCGTCTCCTCCCTGGCCGTCATTCCCCTGCAGCTGCTGGCCTATTACACCAGCGTCAACCGGGGCCTGGACGTGGACAAGCCGCGGAACCTGGCCAAGAGCGTGACCGTTGAGTAAGAGAGGGGCGCGACCCATGACGAAATACATCTTTGTCACCGGCGGCGTGGTATCCGGTCTGGGCAAGGGCATCACGGCCGCTTCCCTGGGACGCCTCCTGAAGGCGCGGGGGCTGAAGGTCGCGGCGCAGAAGCTCGACCCCTACATCAACGTGGACCCCGGCACCATGTCCCCCTACCAGCACGGGGAAGTCTACGTCACCGAGGACGGCGCGGAGACCGACCTGGACCTGGGGCACTATGAGCGCTTCATCGACGAGGACCTGAACAAGTACTCCAACCTGACCACCGGCAAGGTGTTCGCCAACGTGCTCCACCGGGAGCGCCAGGGCGGCTATCTGGGCTCCACGGTGCAGATCATCCCGCACGTCACGGACGAGATCAAGCACTTCATCTACCGGGTGGGCGAGCAGACCGACGCCGATGTGGTCATCACCGAGATCGGCGGCACCATCGGCGACATCGAGAGCCAGCCCTTCATCGAGGCCATCCGGCAGGTGGGCCTGGAGGTGGGCCGGGAGAACGCGCTGTACGTCCACGTCACCCTGGTGCCCTACCTGAAGGCCAGCGGAGAGCACAAGTCGAAGCCCACCCAGCACAGCGTGAAGGAAATGCAGGGCATGGGCATCACCCCCAACATCATCGTGCTGCGGGTGGACGAGAAGATCGAGGATCCGGGCATCTTCTCCAAGATCGCCCACTTCTGCAACGTGAAGCCTGACTGCGTTATCGAGAACCTGACGCTGCCCAGCCTGTACGAGGCGCCGCTGATGCTGGAGGAGGCCAACCTCTCCGGGATCGTGTGCCGGGAGCTGGGCATCGACGCCCCCGCGCCGGATCTCGCCGAATGGCGGGACCTGGTGGAGCGCATCCGGCATCAGAACCGGACCGTCCGGATCGGCCTGGTGGGCAAGTATGTGCAGCTGCACGACGCCTATCTCTCCGTCGCGGAGGCTCTGCGCCACGCGGGCTACGCCCTGGACGCCAAGGTGGAGATCCGGTGGATCGATTCGGAGGCCCTGAACGAGGAGAATATCGGAGACGCCCTGGGAGACGTGCAGGGCATCATCGTCCCCGGCGGCTTCGGCGGGCGGGGGATCGAGGGTATGATCCTCACCGCGCGGTATGCCCGGGAGCACCACGTCCCCTACTTCGGCATCTGCCTGGGCATGCAGATCGCGGTCATCGAGTTTGCCCGGAACGCGGCCGGGCTGGAGAACGCCAACTCCCACGAGTTCGATGAGAACGCGCCTTACCAGGTCATTCATTTTATGCCCGGGCAGAACGATGAGATCGACAAGGGCGGCACCCTGCGCCTGGGCCGATACCCCTGCGTCCTGAAGGAAGGCACGGTCATCGCGCGCTGCTACGGGAAGACGGAGATCAGCGAGCGCCACCGCCACCGCTACGAGTTCGCCAACGCCTTCCGGGAAGTCCTTCAGGACAAGGGCCTGTGCCTTTCCGGCCAGTCTCCGGACGGACGGCTCATCGAGACCGTCGAGCTTTCCGATGAAGCGTTCTTCGTGGGCGTTCAGTTCCACCCGGAATTCAAGAGCCGCCCCAACAAGCCGCATCCGCTGTTCGTGGGCTTTGTGAAAGCGTCGCTGGAAAAGGGCTGATCCAGTTTTTTGAGAATGCCAGGTGTACAAGCGGGGTTCCGCGCCTGCGGGCGCGGCCAGGGCTTTCCGATCGCCCTGGACCTTCGGGTGCATACCCTCACTTGACTTGAATTTCCTAACTGAGAACAGTATGACTGCGCAAAGACAGGTGAGAGGCATGGCTTATCTGGTTCTCGGCAACGGCATGACTTTCGAGGGGCTCCGGATCGGGGCCCCTGTTGACCGTGTGGGGGAACTGGTCTTCACCACCGGCATGGTGGGCTATCTCGAAACGCTGACCGATCCCAGCTACTACGGCCAGATCGTCACCCATTCCTTCCCGATGATCGGGAACTACGGGCTGATCCCGGAGGACCTCGAAGGGGACAGCGCCCTCTTCGGCTACATCGTCCGCGAGCTGTGCGGCGCGCCCTCCAACTTCCGCAGTACCGGCGCGCTGGACGCCTATCTGAAGTCGCGGGGCATCCCCGGCCTGTGCGGCGTGGACACCAGGGAGATCGTGCGGATCACCCGCGAGGAGGGCGTGATGAACGCCATGATCTGCGACGCCGTTCCCACCGATCTCTCCGCGCTCCGGGCCTTCCGGGTCGAACACGCGGTCGCCTCCGTGACCTGCCGGGAAAAGGCCGTCTTCCCGGCGGAGGGGAAAGAGAAAAAACGCGTCGCCCTGATGGATTACGGCGCCAAGCGGAACATCATCCGCTCCCTGCAGAAACGCGGCTGCACCGTCACCGTGTGGCCCGCGGACACGCCGGCCGGGACGGTCCTGAAGGACGATCCCGACGGCATCATGCTCTCCAACGGCCCGGGAGACCCCAAGGAGAACACGGGCTGCATCGCCGAAATCAGGAAACTGCTCGGCCGGAAACCGGTGTTCGGGATCTGTCTCGGCCATCAGCTCACCGCCCTGGCCATGGGCGGGGACACCATGAAGCTCAAGTACGGCCACCGGGGCGGGAACCAGCCCGTGAAGGACCTGGCCACGGGGCGCACGTGGATCACCAGCCAGAATCACGGGTACGCGGTGCTGTCGGAAAGCCTGAAGGGCATCGGGACCGAAACCTTTCTCAACGCCAACGACGGAAGCTGCGAGGGCATGGAATACCCCGGCCTGAACTGCTTTACCGTGCAGTTCCATCCGGAGGCCTGCCCGGGGCCTCAGGACACGGGCTTCCTGTTCGACCGGTTTGTCCGCATGATGGGAGGGGAAAGCCATGCCTAAGGACGCATCCATCCGGAAAGCGCTGGTCATCGGCTCCGGCCCCATCGTGATCGGCCAGGCGGCGGAGTTTGATTACGCCGGCGCCCAGGCCTGCCGCGTGCTGAAGGCTGAGGGCATCAATGTGGTGCTGGTGAACTCCAACCCGGCCACCATCATGACCGATCAGCACCTGGCGGACGAGATTTACCTGGAGCCCCTGAACCGGGAAACCCTGCGGCGGATCATCGAGAAAGAACGGCCAGACAGCCTGCTGGCCGGGCTGGGGGGACAGACCGCCCTGACGCTCGCCATGCAGCTGAGCCGGGACGGCACCCTGGCGGAGTTCGGCGTCCGGCTGCTGGGCTCCCCCATCGAGGCCATCGAAAAGGCGGAGGACCGCGAGAAGTTCCGGGACACCATGCGGGCCATCGGCCAGCCCTGCGTCCCCTCGGAGATCGCGGAAGACTTCGACAGCGCGGTGGCGGCCGCCCGGAAGATCGGCTACCCGGTCATCGTCCGCCCCGCCTACACCCTGGGGGGAAGCGGCGGCGGCATCGCGCCGGATGAGGACGCCTTCCGGGTCATCGCGAAGGGCGGCCTGGACGCCTCGCCCATCCACCAGATCCTGGTGGAAAAGTGCATCTCCGGCTGGAAGGAAATCGAGTTCGAGACCATGCGGGACGCGCTGGGGAATGTCATCGCCGTCTGCTCCATGGAGAACGTGGACCCGGTGGGCATCCATACCGGCGACAGCGTGGTGGTGGCCCCGGCCCTGACCCTCTCCGACCGGGAATACCAGATGCTGCGGACCGCTTCCCTGCGGATGATCGAGGCCATCGGCATCGTGGGCGGGTGCAACTGCCAGTTTGCCCTGAACCCCGATTCCTTCGAGTACGCGGTGATCGAGGTCAACCCGCGTGTGTCCCGCTCCTCCGCCCTGGCCAGCAAGGCCACCGGCTACCCCATCGCGAAGATCTCCACCCGCATCGCCCTGGGGTATTCCCTGGACGAGATCGCCAACGATATCACAGGCAAGACCTGCGCCTGCTTTGAGCCCGCGCTGGACTATGTGGTGGTGAAGTTCCCCAAGTGGCCCTTTGACAAATTCCAGGGCTCCTCCCGCCTGCTGGGCACGCAGATGAAGGCCACCGGCGAGGTCATGGCCATCGGCCAGCGCTTTGAGGAGGCGCTGATGAAGGCCGTGCGCGGGGCGGAGATCGGCCTGGACACCCTGAACGCGCCGCCCCTCTCCGACCTTCCCCTGCGGGAAAGACTCGCGGCCCAGGACGACCACCGGCTCTTCACCGTCTTCGAAGCTTTGAAGGCCGGCCTGTCCGTGGACGAGATCTTCGAAATCACACGGATCGACCGTTTTTTCCTGCACAAGCTGCGGGGCATGGCCGATCTGGAAAAGCGGATCGGGAGCGCGGGGCTGGCGGAGGGGGATTATGCCCTTCTGAAGCGGCTGGGCTACCCGGACGCCGCCATCGCGCGGCTCTCGGGCGCAAAAACCCTCCCCGTCCTGTCCTTCAGTTACAAGATGGTGGACACCTGCGGGGCGGAGTTCGCCGCACAGACGCCCTATTTCTACTCCTGCACGGACGGGGTCTGCGAGTCCCGGGCGCTGAAGCGCAGCGGCAAGCCGGTGGTGATGGTCCTGGGCAGCGGCCCCATCCGCATCGGCCAGGGCATTGAGTTTGACTATTCGTCGGTGCACTGCGTCTGGACCCTGCGGGAGATGGGGTACGACGTGGTCATCGTCAACAACAACCCCGAAACCGTCTCCACCGACTACGACACCGCCGACCGCCTCTACTTTGAGCCCCTGACGCCGGAGGACGTCATGGGCATCATCGACGTGGAGAAACCCGTCGGCGTGGTGGTGGCCTTCGGCGGACAGACCGCCATCAAGCTGACCCAGTACCTGGACCGGCACGGCATCCGCATCCTCGGCACCAGCGCCGAATCCATCGACATCGCCGAGGACCGGGAGCGGTTTGACGCGCTCCTGGAACGGTTCGGCATCCGCCGTCCGCGGGGAATGGCGGTCCGCACGATGGAGGAGGCGGTCACCGCCGCGGAAACCCTGGGTTATCCGGTGCTGCTCCGGCCCTCCTATGTCATCGGCGGCCAGAACATGACCATTTCCCGGACCGAAGCCCAGACGGTGGCCTACATGGAGAAGATCCTGTCCGGCGGGATCGAGAACCCGGTGCTCATCGACCAGTACCTGCCCGGGATCGAGCTGGAAGTGGACGTGATCTCCGACGGCGAGGACGTGCTGATCCCCGGGATCATGGAGCACATCGAGCGGGCCGGCGTCCATTCCGGCGATTCCATCGCGGTGTATCCGCCGTACAACCTGAACGACCGCTTCATGAAGATCATCTGCGACAGCAGCGAGAAGCTGGCCCTGGCCCTGGGGACCCACGGCCTGGTGAACATCCAGTACCTGATCTATCACGACGAGCTGTACGTCATCGAGGTCAATCCCCGCGCCAGCCGCACGGTGCCCTACATCAGCAAGGTGACGAAGGTCCCCATGGTGGACCTGGCCACAAAGGTCATGCTCGGCGCGAAGCTGGCCGATCTCGGCTACGGCACCGGTCTGTACCGGACGCCGCCCTATGTGGCCATCAAGGTGCCGGTCTTCTCCTTCGAGAAGCTGAACGACGCCAACAGCATCCTCGGCCCGGAGATGAAGTCCACCGGCGAGGTGCTGGGCATCGGGAAAACCCTGCCGGAAGCGCTGTTCAAGGGGCTGACCGCCGCCGGTCTGGCGGTGCCCGCCGCGCTCCGGAACACCGGCGTTCTCCTCAGCGTGGAGGAGAATGATTACCAGGAGATCATTTCGCTGTCCAAGCGGTTTGCCGACCAGGGCCTGCGGCTCTACGCCACCGCCGGCACGGCGCGCGCCATCGAAAGCCTGGGGATCTCCGTCACCGCCGTCGCCAACGCCTCCGAGAAGGATGAGATCGTCCGCCTGATGGAAAGCGGCCGCATCCATTTCATCGTCTACACCGGCGCGGTCCGGGACGCCACCATCGGCGATTACACGACGCTGCACCGCAAGGCCATGCAGCTGGGCATCCCCTGCCTCACCAGCCTGGATACCGCCAACGCGCTGGCGGACATGATGGCCAGCCGCTTCAACGCCCGGAACACGGAGCTGGTGGACATCAACCACATGCGCGCCTGGCGCCAGCGGATCCGCTTCGTGAAGATGCACTCCTGCGGCAACGACTATATTTTCATCGAGAATTTCGACGGAAGCATCGCCTGCCCCGAATCCCTGTGCATCCAGCTGTGCACCCAGCACTACGGGATCGGCGGTGACGGCATCGTCCTGCTGGAGCACTCGTCCCGGGCCGATGTGAAGATCCGCTCCTTCAACAGGGACGGCAGCGAAGGCCGCATGGCGGGCAACAACATCCGCTGCGCCGCCAAGTACCTCTACGACAAGGGCTATGTGCACAGCGAGTTCATGGCCATCGAGATGGCCGGCCAGATCCACCGCCTGCGGGTCTATCTCCGGGACGGCCTGGTCCGCTCCGCCTCCGTCGACATGGGCCGCGCGTCCTTTGACGCCGCCCGGATCCCGGTGGCCCTGAACATGCCGGAGGTGGTCGATCACCCGCTGCCCATCGGCGGCCGTCAGGACCGGATCACCTGCGTTTCCGTCGGCAACCCGCACTGCGTGGTCTTCACGGACGCCATCGACAGCATCGATCTGGCCGAGGTGGGGCCCCGGTACGAGTGCGCGCCGTGCTTCCCGGAGCGCATCAATACGGAGTTTGTCCGCATCATCAACAAGACCACGCTCCGCCTGCGCGTCTGGGAGCGCGGCAACGGGGAGACGCTGGCCTGCGGGACCGGCGCCTGCGCCGCGGTCGCCACGGCGATCCGCATCGGCTACTGCGACGCCGGCAAAGACATTCTCGTCAAGCTCCCAGGCGGCGACCTCATCGTCCGGGACCAGGACGGGGTGCTGACGCTGACCGGGGACACGGTGTCGGTGTTCGAGGGCGTGTTCGAGTTTTAAGGCGCGTCGAAGGGCGATTCTTCGCCGCTCCGACACTTGAACGGCAGGATCGACAAAGGGGTGAAGCGCGTGACCGGAATTTGGAATCATCGGAAATCAGAAAACCCCTCCGCCTTTCGGAAGAGGGTTGAGGTGACGGCAACGGGGCTTGATCCTGTGTTCCCGGCGACCAGCCCTGTCGCCGTAAAGCCGCACAAACAAAGGCCTGACGAGCTCTTTTTCCGGCGTGCCGTTGCACTTCTGTTGCACTTTGGCCGCAAAAACCCTCGTCGGTCCAACAACCCCTCCATTCTCCCGAGCAAGCAAAAACCCGCGAATCCTTATCACACAAGGCTCCGCGGGCGATGTGGGGTTTAATGGACTCGAACCATCGACCTTCACGATGTCAACGTGACACTCTAACCAGCTGAGCTAAAACCCCATCAGCAAGGCTGATTATACACGGGTGATCCCGTTTTGTCAAGGGTGCGGCGCATTTTGCCCGAAATTCCGGTGCCCAAGTCCGGTGCCCATGCCCCCCGCTGCTGCGTTGACTATTGTGCATCCCGGAGATCTGGTGTACAATCCCGGTGTGGATGTCTATTCAACCATAGAGTCGGGAGGTCGTGGGTCGTGCAGAATCAGCGCATCCGGTATCTGGATTATCTGCGAGTCATATCCATGCTGGCCGTCGTCTTTCTCCATTCCTTCTACATTGCGCTGCCGCAGTTTCAGGAGACGGATTCACTCGTGTGGGGCGTTCTCTTCTACTCCCTGAAAGACTGCGGCCGATTCGCCGTTCCGGTTTTCTGCATGATGACCGGGGCATTGTTCCTGAATCCCCGGAGAGAGCTGACCTACAAGAAACTGTTCAGCAAGTATATCCTGAAATATGGGCTGATCATCCTGATCTTCGTCTGGGGATACGCGTTTGCAAAGGAAGTCCTGAACACCCATACCGTGTCGCTCAATGCCATGTGGACGTGTCTTGTCCGCACTGTATCCGGTGAAGCAAAGGAGCACATTTACTACCTGTATGACCTGATCGGAATGATGCTGATCATGCCGCTGCTGAAAAAAGGGATTGACCGATTCGACCAAAAGGATATCCGGTATGCGGTGTGCGTCCTGTTTGTTTTTGTCAGCGTTTTGCCCACGCTGAAGAAACTCACCGGCTTTACATTCGGCATCTCATTGCCGGTCACCGGTGTGTATGTCCTGTACCTGCTCCTGGGATGGTGGATCCACAACGGAAACATCGTGATCCGGGAAAAGGTCTGCCTGCTGTTGATTGCCGTGATGATCCTCTTCTGCTTTGCGGACGGATATCTCAATATGGTCCGTCACGTCGATCTGTGGCCGTATGCTTATTCCTCGCCGGTCTGTGTCATCTTCGCGTGTTCAGTGTTCTGTCTGGTGAAACAGCGAGTCGAAAGAAGCGAGGCCCAAGAGACCGGCCGGGTCGTCAGGACACTGTCAAAATATTCGTTCCTGATCTATATCTTCCATCTCTATCTTCAGGTTTTGACCCTCCGGTTCCTTCAAATCAACGTTTTCGCAACGCCGGTCCCGGTCATAACATCCCTTCTGCTGGCCGTGTCCAGTCTCGGCCTGTCCATGGCCATCGGATTCGTCCTGGAGAAAATCCCTCCCGCAAAGCACCTCCTGTTCTGAGTTTCTCCGCGATCACGACATCGCCTCAGCCAGCCCAGCGCCTCACCGGGTCCTCCCGCTGTCTGTCCCTCCGGCCAATCCTCTGCGGAGCATGCCCGCCGCCGTCCGTCAATCGCTGTGCCCGCCCAGTCCAGCTCAAAATTTGTTCATGCGTAAGCCCTGGCGTGATGGCGTGACAGGGTGGAAATCCGGGGCAATCTGTGATATGATAGCCGTAACAGCATTGCGGATGTTTTGAGACAGAACAGAGGAGGCTTGCACCATGCGCGCACGGAAAGTGATTCTGAAGATCCTGCTTGTGCTGGCCATTCTGGTGATCCTGCTCAACCTGATGCTGGTGCTGATGTACCGGCACCGGTCGAGCCCGGACCGTATCATCCACTACGAGACCACCAATCCCTTCATCACGGGGAGCACCCAGATCAGCGCGCACCGCGCCGGGGGCGGCATCATGCCGGAGGAGACCATGATGGCCCTGAAGAACTGCACCCAGGGCGTGGACTTTGCCATCGACGTGTTTGAGTTCGACCTGCACCTGACGAAGGACGATGTCCTGGTGCTGCTGCACGACAGCGAGCTGGACCGGACCTCCGACAGCGAGCAGGTCTTCGGGAGAGCGCATGTGAAGCCGGAGGAGATGACATACGCCGAGCTGCGGCAGCTGAACATGGGCGCCAAGTTTGTCAGCGACGCGGGCGAGAGTCCCTACGCCGATCTGCACGGGGAGGATGTGCCGGACGACCTGCGCATCGTGTCCCTGACCGACGCGCTGGATTATCTGGAGGGCGTGGGCCGGTATTACTACATCATCGAGATCAAGAATGGCGGCGACCTCGGCTGCCGCGGCGTGGACCTGCTCTACGGCGAGCTGAAAGCGCGGGATATGCTGGACCGCGCGGTGTTCGGCACCTTCCACGGCGAGGTCTCCGACTACAAGGACGAAACCTATCCCGATTTGATGCGCGGCGCCTATGCCAACGAGGTGATCAACTTCTACCTGGCGGCCGCGCTCAATAAGAAGGACTATACACCGCCCTGCCAGGTGCTGCAGCTGCCCTTCGGCGACCGCAAGGAAAGCAAGTACATCAACCTTGGCACAGCCAGGGTGATCAACTACGCGCACGCCCACAACATGGCGGTGCAGTTCTGGACCATCAACAGCGAGGAGGACATGGCCTACCTCATCTCCCTGAGCGCGGACTGCATCATGAGCGACTATCCCGACCGCCTGTGGCAGGTGAAACAGGAAGCCGCCGGGGAGTAAAGCCGTCCGGAGCCGGCCTGCCCACGCAGGCGAGAACGAGGAGAGGAAATGGCGTACACGGATCACGTTGATTCCCCGCTGGGCGGCATCACTCTGGCCAGCGACGGCGAAAACCTGACCGGGCTCTGGTTTGACGGGCAGAAACATTTCGCGGACTTCCCGGAAGCGGTACACGCGGAGAGAGATCTGCCGGTGTTCGGACAGGCCCGCCGCTGGCTGGACACATACTTTGCGGGAAGGGAGCCGGATTTCACCCCGCCGCTGCGCATGAAAACGACCGCCTTCCGGAAAGCGGTATGGGAGATCCTGCTGACGGTTCCCTACGGCACGACCGTGACCTACGGCGAGATCGCCCGCCGGCTGGCGGAACAGATGCGGGTCCCCCGCATGTCCGCCCGGGCGGTGGGCGGCGCCGTCGGCCACAACGCCATCTCCCTGATCATCCCCTGCCACCGGGTGGTGGGCTCGGACGGCAGCCTGACCGATTACGCGGGCGGGATCCAGCGGAAAGTTTGGCTGTTGCAGCTGGAGAAGGCGGAAATTGCGGTCTTCGGGCGCCGTCCTTGACAGCCCGCCAGCCCCGTGCTATACTGTCACCGAACACTGAACGAGAGGGGCGGGAGGATGCGCAAATAACGGATTTTGACGAGTGAAGCTGCCGCGGATGCGGTGTGTTTTGGGCGTCGAAAATCCGGGGATGCGTGTCTCCCGCTTTTTGCGTGTCGCCCATCGGGGAGGTGTTCGTTATGCTGACGGTTGATCATCTGACGTTGACTCACAACGCGGACCTGCGGGTGCTGATCCGCGATCTGTCCTTTACCCTGGCCGGCCGGGAGCGGCTGGCGGTCATCGGCGAGGAGGGGGACGGCAAGTCCGCCCTGCTGAAGGCCATCTGTGACCCGGAGGCGCTGGCGGGCTGGGCCACGGTGGAGGGCCGCGTGGCCTTCACCGGAGAGACCCCCGCCTACCTGCCTCAGGAGACTCCCGCCGGCATGGCGGAAACCCCGGTTTACAGCCTGTGCCTGGCGGATCCGGGCTTTGCGGAGACGGAGCCCGGGGAACTGAACCGCCTGTGCCGCGGCCTGTCCCTGGACCCGGCCCTGTGCTGGTCGGAGACGCCCTTCGGCCTGCTCTCCGGCGGCGAGAAGGTGAAGCTGCGGCTGCTCCTGCTGCTGTGCGGCAAGCCCTCCATGCTGATCCTGGACGAGCCTGGGAACGACCTGGACCTGGCGGCCATCACCGCCTTGGAGCGCTTCCTGCTGAACTGCGGGCTGCCGGTGCTGTATGTGAGCCACGACGAGGCCCTGCTGAAGGCCACGGCCACCCAGGTGCTGCACCTGGAGTCCATTCACGGCCGGGCGGAGCCCCGGTGGACCTGGTCCCGGACCCCCTACGCGGAGTACGTGGCTGCTCGCCGGGAGCGCCTGAGCCAGCAGGAAACCCAGTGGCAGATGGAGCAGCGGGAGAACCGCGCCCGGGAGGAGAAGTTCCAGCGCATCGAGGCCGCCGTGGAGCGCGCCCAGGCCGGCATCTCCCGGCGGGATCCCCACGGCGGGCGGCTGCTGAAGAAGAAGATGAAGGCGGTGAAGAGCCTGGAGCACCGCTACGAGAGGGAGAAGCAGGACAACGTGGAGCGCCCCTGGGAGGAGTACGCCATGTACGCGGTCTTCCACGACGTGCCGCCGCAGCCCGCGGGCCGGACGCTGCTGAACCTGTCCCTGCCGGAACTCCGGGCGGAAGGCCGGGTGCTGGCCCGAAACGTGGCCCTGCAGATCCGCGGGCCGGAAAAGGTGCTGATCACCGGCCCCAACGGCTGCGGCAAGACCACCCTGCTGCGGGCGGCGGAGGAAGCGCTGCGGGCGGAGGGCCGGATCGCCTTCGGGGTGATGCCCCAGCGCTACGAGGACGTGCTGGACCCGGACCGGACACCGCTGGAGTTCCTCCATGTCTCCGGGGAAAAGGAGCAGCTGACCTGGATCCGCACCGCCCTGGGCTCCATGAAGCTTACCCAGGACGAGATCACCCACCCCATCCGTGGCCTCTCCGGCGGCCAGAAGGCCAAGGTCCTGCTGATGCGCCTGATGCTGGCCGCGCCGGAGATGCTCCTGATGGACGAGCCCACCCGGAACCTGTCCCCCCTCTCCGCCCCGGTGATGCGGGAGATGCTGACGGCCTTTCCCGGCGCCGTGCTCTGCGTGACCCATGACCGGATCCTGATGGAGAACTGGCCCGGCCGGATCCTGCGGCTGACGCCGGAGGGGCTGGAGAGCGCGTAAAATTTCTCCCCTTGTGTGGGAACCGTGAATCGAAAGGAGTGCGAACAGACATGATTCTTCTGGTCATCGACATGCAGAAAGGCATCGCTGTCAGCGAACTGTACGACTATGACGGCTTCATGGACCGGACGGCCCGGCTCATCGGCGCGGCCCGGAAAAACCGCGTGGAGGTGGTCTACGTCCAGCACGACGCAGGCTCTGGCAGCGGCCTCTCCGCCGGCGACCCGGATTTTGAGATCGCCGACCGGGTGGCCCCCGAAGCGGGGGAGAAGGTCTTCGTCAAGACCATCAACAGCTGCTTCGGCAACAGGGACTTCACGAAATACCTGGAGCAGCAGGAGGACAAGCGGCTGATGATCATCGGGCTGCAGACCAACTACTGCATCGACGCCACGGTGAAATCCGCCTTTGAGCGGGGCTACCGGGTGATCGTCCCCGAGGGCGCCAACTCCACCTTCGACAACGACTACATGACCGGCGAGGTCACGTACCGGTACTACAACGAGGAGATCTGGCCGGGCTGTTTCGCCGACTGCGTGACCTTCGACGAGGCCCTGGCCATGATCGGGGCATGACAGGCGTTTTCAGCCATTCTCGCCGGAACGGGAACATAACCCCGCGCCAAACGTTCTATAAGCAGAAAGCCATCACACTTGGGAGGTGCGGATCATGAAGAAGATCCTGGTTTGTCTCATCTTGGCACTGCTGCTGACAGCGCTGGCTGCCGTCGCCCTCGCGGGGTCCAACCCGCTGGTGGTGGCGGCGGAAGGCGAGGGCGTCCCCGTCTACGCGACCTCCGGCGGCCGGCGGTCGGTGGGCGTCCTGTACAACGGGTACACGAACGAGCTCTCTCTGAACGACACCAACGGGCGCTATTCCTGCTATCTGACGGAGGACACCACGGTGTGGCTCAACGCCGCGAAGGCTGAGAAGCTGCTGCCGGGCGGGGTGGACTCGCCCCGGGACGCGAACGCGGACCAGGTGCCCTGCAACTGCTTCCTGGCGGAGGTGGTCACGGACGGGGCAAAGATGTGGACCGGCACCGGGCACAAGCGCGTGCTGGCGGAGCACAAAGCGGGGACGCTGGTGCTGGTCTGCGGCGCTTTCGGCAAGGATTACTTCGTGGAAGGCGCCGGGCAGGGCTTCATGGCCCAGAGCGCGCTGCGGAAGGTGCAGGACGTGACCTTCCCGGATACGGGCTGGTCGGACTACCGCCTGCCCGGCCTGGAGACCGCGACGGTTTATCTGGACGGCGGAAAGATCCCGCTGGCCTCCTCCGCCACCGGCGTCTGCGGGTACGGGTCTTCCGCCATGCTGAAGGACGGCGATGCGCTGATCATCCTGCGGGACCTGGGGGACTGGGCGCAGGTCGTGGTGTCCACCACCTACGGTGGGGGCTGGCGCGGCTTTGTGGAGAAGCGCTACCTGGATCCGGCGGGGGATCACACGCCCCCCACCGCCGTGGTCACCACCGATCACCCGCTGAACCGGCTGAACGTCCGCGACAGCGCCGGGAAGAGCGGCGAGGTGGAGATCAAGCTCTGCACCGGCGTGCGGGTGCAGGTGGCCGCTGCCTCCAACGACTGGACGGAGATCGCCCTCTTCGCGGAGACAGGCCGGTGGAGCGTCACGGGCTTTGTGAAATCCTCCTACCTGGTCACCGGCGCGGAGGCTGAGACCGTGGAGAGCGCCTGCGTCCGGGTGCGCCTGCTGCGGGAATACAAGACGGGCGGCGACGCGGGGACCCTGGCCGCCGGCACCGAGGGCACGGTCATCGGCGTGTATGACGGCAAGTACAACCGCTTCGCCGTCCGCCTGGAGGACGGACAGATCGTCGTCATTCAGGACAACGGCACCGACCCTGTGCTGGAGCCTGTCGATCCCGTCGTCCGGACGGCGAAGACCACCAAGGCCCTGACCCTGCGCAGCGGCCCCAACAGCGGCTCCGAAAAGCGCCGCATGGTCAAGAGCGGCACCACGGTGGAAGTCCTGCTGCGGGGCGAAAACTGGGCCCTGGTGCGGGTGGGGGACGACGTCGGCTACGTGCTCTCCTCCGGCCTCAAGCCGAAGAAATAGGGGGCAGCCGATCCCGAATCGCGGCTGTCGCACATGACGGATCAAGGAAAAGGCCCGCGTTCCGGAAACTGACCGGAACGCGGGCCTTTGCGGAATGGGGACCTGCGGCGTCACAGCGCGAACAGGGCCGCGAGGACCGGCGGATAGCAGATGCCGGCGATCCCGAGGCAGAGGGGCTCGATGGCCAGAATGCCCAGCACCAGGCCGATGGTCCCGATGATCTTGCCGCTGGGATTGTAGCGTCCCCTGAGGGAGAGGACGATCCCGAAGACGGCCAGCACAATGCCCAGACAGCACAGCAGGAAGGGAATCGCCATGCTGTCCACCGTGACGACGGCCTCCTCGGCGGTAAACACCGCCTTGAGCAGGAAGAACGACAGCACGAAGCAGCCGATGCTCAGCAGGTCCAGCACCAGGCCGATAACGGCGCGTGTGGGGAACGTCTCCGCCTGGACCTTGGCCCGGATCTTCTCCCTTCGGCTGAGGCGCTCCGCCAGGTCCCTGGAGCCCACCCCGTACACCAGGTAGAGGATGATGCCCGACACGATCATGATCAGCACGGTGGCCGCGCAGCGGCAGCCCGCCTGATTGAGCTGGTTGCTGTTGTTGCCTGTCTCCGTCAGTCCTTTGACCACCATGGCCAGGGTCTGGGCGTTGCTGTTGGCGAAGGTCGCGCCCATGTCATATTCCGAGAACAGGGCGTTGAAGTTCAGCGCGAACACTGCCAGCACGCTGGGCAAAACGATGGGCAGCTTGATCCGCATGAAGGATCGGACGGGGCCGGACCCGAGGTTGCGGGCGGCCTCCTCCAGCTCGTCGTCGATGGCGTAGAACGACGCCTTGATCATGCGCAGAGTGAATGGCAATTTGACCACCACATAGGCGACAATCAGCAACAGACGAATCCGGTCCGGTGCCATCAGGTTCTCTCCGAAGACATACCAGAGGTTTTGGTTGAAATAGATGCGGAAGGAGTAGCAGATCAGGATGGTGGGCAGCAGCCAGGGGAAGAGCATCCCGGCCTCCACCAGCTTGGAGGTCTTGGCCTTCTTGTGCTTGAAGATGTAGTTGACGGCCAGCACGACGATGACGCAGACCGCGGCCGCCGCGACGGCGGAGAGGATGAAGCTCAGGACCACGCTGCCGTTGGTCTTCTCGTGGGAAAACAGGCCGTAGACATAGCGGGTGTAGCTGCCGGGCCGGTCCTGCTTGGGGATCTTGACGGTCTCCTTGCCCACATAGTTGGTCACGGTCAGCTGGGTGAAGTCCAGGAGCTTGCTGTCCGTGTTCTGCCACGTCTGGAAGGAGAAAATGATGATCATGACCACGGGGGTCATGTAGATCAGGAACAGCACATAGGCGTAGATATGGGCCAGGACGTTGGCCACCGGGTTGTGGATCTTCTGCTTGACCAGCTTGGCTTTGGTCTTGCTGACGGAAAGGTAATGGCCCTTGCGCTCATAGTGGTTCAGGACGACCAGGAGGATCACCGTGAAGATCGCGAGGATGATGGAGAGCAGGGCGGCTCTCCCCTCCGGGGAAAAGTCGTCTCCGGCGCCCACCGCGCCGGCCAGCCGCACGATCTCCGGGTTGATGGAGTCGTAGTGGAGAAGGGTCGGGGCGGACATGGCGCACAGGCCGGTGATGAAGGTCATGACCGTCAGGGAGAAGATGGTGGGCAGCAGGGTGGGCATCACGACCTTGAACAGCACGCCGAAGGGATTGGAACCCATGTTCCGCGCCGCTTCCACCGTGTTGTAGTCGATGCTCCGGATGGCGTTGCGCAGGAACAGGGCGTGGTTGGACGTGCAGGCGAAGGTCATGGTGAAGACCACGGCGCCGAAGCCCGAGAACCACTGCTTGTTCATGTCCGGGAAGTACTGGAGCATCATCTTGGTGACGATGCCGTCCTGGTCATAGAGGAACATGTAGCCTGTCACCAGGGCGACACCGGAATAGATGAGGGTGGTCATGTAGCCCAGCCGGAGGATCTTCGCGCCTTTGATGTCGAAGTACTCCGTCAGAAGCACGATGGAGATGCCGACAACATTGACCGTGACCACCAGGAAGATGGCCAGCTTGAGGGAGTTCCAGATGAAGGAGGCCATGTTGCCGGCGAAGAAGAACCTGATCACCGCAAAGGGATCGCCTTCCACGGCCGTGAAGATGGACTTCAGCGTGTCCCAGCACGGAAACACCATGAACCCGAGGAAGAGGTAGAGGAAGAGGACGCCCCCGAAGACGGCCCAGAGCTTTCCAAGGCCGTACTTCTGTCTGTTCGGCGCAGTGGCTTGCATTTCACTCCACCTCGCTTCAGTAGCTCATCACATCGTCCGCCCGGATGAGCAGCCTGACATGCTCGCCGGGCTCATAGATGCTGATGCCGTCGTTCTTTTCGATCACCTTCAGGACCTGCTCGCCGGTCTTGATGTAATACTTGATGTACAGACCGTAATACTCCTGCATCTCCACCACGCCGGGGATGATGACCGCGCGGCCGTCGCCCTTGTCCTTTTCTTTGTCCTTTTTCTTTTCCTTCTTTTCCTTCTTGTCCTCCTGCTCGCCCAGCACGCTGATGCGTTCCAGGCGGATGTAGTGCTTCTTGTCGGCGGGAAGCTTCAGGCCGTCCGTGATCTCCTTGCCCAGGGGATTGATGTCTCCCACGAAGTTGGCCACGAACTCCGTCTCGGAGTGGTTGTACACCTCGTTGGGGGTGCCGATCTGCTCGATGTTGCCCTGGTTGAACACGGCGATCCGGTCCGACAGGGTCAGGGCCTCCTCCTGGTCATGGGTGACGTAGATGGTGGTGATGCCGAACTCCCGCTGCATCCGCTTCAGCTCGTTGCGGAGGCTGACCCGCAGCTTGGCGTCCAGGTTGGACAGGGGCTCATCCATGCAGATGATGGTGGGCTCCGTCACCAGGGCCCGGGCGATGGCCACGCGCTGCTGCTGACCGCCGGAGAGCTGGGAGACCGCCTTGTCCAGCTGCTCGTCCGTCAGGTTGACCTGCTCGGCGATCCGCTTGACCCGCTTCTGGATCTCGTCGCGCTTCACATGCTTGACGGTGAGGCCGTAGGCGATGTTTTTCCGCACGGTCATGGTGGGGAACAGGGCGTAGGACTGGAAGACGATGCCGATGTTCCGCTTCTCGATGGGCACCCGGGTGATATCGTTGCCCTGCATCAGCACCTTGCCCTCACTGGGGGTGATAAAGCCGGTGATGGTGCGCAGAGTGGTGGTTTTTCCGCAGCCGGAAGGGCCGAGGAACGTGAAAAACTCCCCTTCCTTGACGTGTACGTCGATGTGGTGAAGCGCCTCAAATTTGTCGAAGCGAACCACGATGTTTTCCAGTCGGATCACGAGGCATCGGTCCTTTCTTTGTTCAGGATTATTGCTGCCGATGGCATGTGGCAGGCCGGCCTCCTCGCGCGGGGGCTGACCTGAGAAAAGGACGAACCCGTGGCGGGTTCGTCCTCGGGATTGAATGACTTATTTCGCGGCCTGGGTCAGGGTCGCCCAGTCGAGGTTTTCCCAATCGGGCTCGGCGGGAGCGTTGGCATTGTCCGCCCAGTAGAAGCCAAGGTTGGTCATGATGTTGGTCCACTCGGCGTTGTGCGCGCCCACATACTCGGCATAGGTCATGTCGGTGCCGGGCACGATGGTCAGAGAGCAGTTCTTGATGGCGTAGATCGGCGGGACCTCGTCATACAGCTCCGCCACGGCATCCTCGTTGCAGGGATAGGAGTCGAACTCCTCGGACCAGGCGATCTGGGTCTCGGCGGAGCCGAACCACTCGGCGAAGGCCTTGACGATCTCGGTCTGCTCGGGCGTGCGGCCCTCGCGGTCCAGGACGCCGATGTACTCCGCGATGTAGTAGGTGCCGTCCGCGATGTCCACCACGTTCCAGTTCTGGGGCTTCAGGGTGCCCAGCAGCGGATGCTCATAGGTGCCCTTGGCGACCGCGACGTCGAGGTTGCCGTACAGGGAGGAGGAGTAGAAGGTGGAGACCTGCACGTCGCCGCGGATCAGGGGCTCCAGGCCGTAGTTGTCGTTGGTGAACTTGCCGCCGGCGCAGTAGGCCCACAGCGTCTTCCAGCCCTCGATGGAGATGCCGCCCGCCGGGGAGGTGGGATCGGTGAAGGCGTACAGCATGGCGTTGTTGATGTTCATGTTGGTGGTGCCGCCCACTTTGCCCTGGCGATACCAGGTGTAGCCGGTGTTCACCAGGTCCGCCCAGTGCTCGAGGTGCAGCTCCGCGCCGTTGGTGCCGAACTCGTCGGTGCGGTAGAGCATCAGGATGTTCTGGATCACCAGACCGTAGGCCTTGCCGTCATACTTGTAGTCGCCGACCTTGTCCGCCCAGGTGGGGGTCCAGTCGAGGACCTTCAGGTTGTCATACTGACCGTTGACCAGCTGAGACCAGCGGACTTCGTTCAGACCGAAGATGATGTCGCCGTCCTTGTTCTCATTGGCGGCCTGCACAGCCTTCACGTCGCCGGAATAGACCGTGTTGTCGTCGATGGAGATGTCGAAGCCCGCTTCCTTGGCCGCGTCGATCAGCCAGGTGGTGCGCTCCGGCGAGTTGGAGTTGGAGTAGATGCGGATGGTGTACCCTTCCGCGGCGGCCACAGACGCCACAGACAGGATCATGACCGCTGCCAAAACGAGCAACAGAGCCTTTTTCATATGGGAACCTCCTTTGATTTTGTCCGCTTTCCGCGGATCCGATGCCCGTATTATACATCATCCGCGGCCAAAAGGAAAGAGGTTTCGCAGAAAAAAGCGGGGGGACGGCGGACAGCCGGAGCGTTTTGCGTTTGGATTCGACTGGACAAATCGCCAAAGGACGAGTATAATGACAGCATCATCCGTTCAGAGATCAAACGGTTTGCAGGTAGGAAACCCCACTCCTGCCGAATCAATCAGGAGGTTTGACAAATGAAGAACAAGAAACTCGTCATCATCGCCGCGGCTGCCCTGGCTGTCATTCTCGCCGTGCTGCTGTTCCTCTGGCCCGGTTTCCTTCTCAAAAAGCCGGCCGAAGACAATGCGGCCCCGGAAGTCCAAACAGCCGGGAACGACGCCGCGCCTGCAGGAGCGCCCGCGTCCGCCGCCACGCCGGAGCCTCAGCCGGTGGTGAGCGGTGACTTCGAGTATATTCCCACGGGCAGCGGAACCGCGAAGATCACGCGCTTTGTCGGCGAGCAGGATGGCACCGTGGAGATCCCTGAGGAGCTGAATGGCCTGAAGGTCACCGCCCTTGCGGAGACGGCTTTTGAGCGTTACTACGAAAAGACCTATGAAATCGTCATCCCCAACACCTTGACACAGCTTGACGGCAACCCCTTCACCGGCTGTGAGCGCGTGAGAAGGATCACGCTGGCGGGGGATCACCCGACGCTGACCTTCAAAGACGGGCTGCTGATCAACAAGGCTGATAAGCGGATCATCGCCGGTCTTTGGGATAACCAGCTTTCAGCCCCTTCCGTCACGATCCCGGACGATGTGAAGGTGATCGGCGAAGCTGCGTTTGCCAATGCCTCGAGCATCGAGTACGTGACAATCCCGGACAGTGTCACTGAAATTGGCTATGGCGCTTTCTCAGACTGTCGCAACCTGAAATACCTGTCTTTCGGCTCCGGTGTAACCAGTTTCGGGAAGGACGTTCTGAGCGGCTGCTCCAGCCTGAAGACCATTGTGGTCTCTCCGGAGAATCGTGTGCTGGAAGTGAAAAATGGCGCCCTGTACAGCACAAATGATCATCGCCTGATTTTTATCACCGCGGATCAATATGACGAAACCTTTGAGATTTCCGAGGGAACAGAGATCATTGAAACATATGCGTTCAGGAATTACAAATCCCTGAAAATCCTTGTCATTCCGGACAGCGTGACCACGGTCGGAACAGCGCCCTTTACCCAATGCTACAACCTGAAGGAGATCCGCGTTTCCGAAGATCATCCTGTGCTGACGGTTTCGGGCGGCGCGCTGATCAACAAAGCGGAGCATCGGCTCATCTGCTACCCACGCGGCAGGGAGAGCGGGAAGTATACCGTTCCCGAGGGAGTCACCGTTATTGCCGACGATGCTTTCTATAACTGCAAAAACCTGACCGGTATTGTGATGCCGGACGGCATGAAGGAGATCGGTGAAAGAGCCTTCTATGACTGCAGCGAACTGAAAACCGCTGAACTGGCGGACAGCATCACCAAGATCGGCAAAGAAGCTTTTGACGGTTGCGTGAAGCTCTACTCGATCAATTTGCCGGCGGGACAGCTGAAGGAAATCGCTGCCGATGCTTTCCGATCCTGCTTGAAGCTGAGCGAACTGAAAATCCCGGAGGGTGTGCAGGTCATTGGTCAGAATGCCTTCCGCAACTGTTACAATCTGAAGTCCGTGACCATGCCGGCCAGCGTGATGTCCATCGCGGCGGATGCCTTTGACAAGGATTCCAGCCAGTACTTCACGTCGGCCACGCTGACCTTCAGGGTCCCCGCCGGTTCCTATGCCGAAACCTGGTGTGTGGAGAACGGCAAGTCCTATAAGGTTATCGATATCATCGAATGATCGGATCAGGAGCGGAAGAGGTGACGGGCATGAGCGAACCGCGCGGAGGAGACAAGCTCCCGGCCTGGGAGGAACTGCCGGATTTCGGCCTGTACATGGACCAGATGCTGACGTACGCGGAGCGCTGCTACCCCGGCGCCCTGACCGCGGGCATGATCAACAGCTATGTGAAGGGCGGCATCATCGACCGGCCGGTGGGGAAGAAGTATTCCCGGCTGGCCATGGCGCAGCTCCTGATGGTGGCCTTCCTCAAGGCCGCCACCCCCCTGGACTCCCTGCGGCGGCTGCTGAACCCGCCGGACGCGGAGGACTTTGCGGCGGTGTACGAGCATTTCCGCGAGCTGACCGGCGCCCTGGCCCGGGACGCGGAGGCGGAGAACGGTCTGTCCGCCCTGGACTGCGCCATCCACGCCGCCAGCTACCAGGACCGCTGCCGCAGCCTGCTGGGCCCGGAGCCCGTGCCGGAGGAGAAGGATAAGCGCAAGCCGGTCCGCCCTGACCGCTATACGCCGCCCCAGGAGGGATGACGCGGACCGAGCGCCTGGGAGGACGCGCGATGGAAGAACTGATTGACGAGGTCTTGGCACTGGACCTGGAGGCCATGACCGAGGAAGAGGCCAGACTGGAGGGCATTGGCCTGTTGGAGGACTACGCGGACGGGATCGCGGAAAAAGCCAGAGCCGGCCTGGGCTGCAACCTCATCATGGTCCTCCTCTTCGCCCTGGTGTCAGGGGACTACCCGGGCGGCGACGGTTTCACGGAATACCTGGATTACCGCCGTGTTCGCCGGACCCTGAGGAGGTTCCGGAGGGGGACCTACCGGAAGGGTTACCGGAAATACCTCGCGGAATGGCAGGAGCGCATCAGGGAGCAGCGGAAGACCGCAGCCCTGGCCAAGGCCCGGGAGGAAGAGCGCCTCGCGATCAAGGCGGAGCGGCGCGCCGAGCGTGCCGAGAAGAAAGAAGCACGGCGCACAAAACGCAAAGAGATCAAGTGAAAAGGCAGCCGCAGCGGATGCGATGGATCCGCGGCGGCTGTCTTTCATGTCATGTGGGTTGTTTTCGGCGGGTTTCCTTACCGGCCGCGCTTTCGCCGGGACCGCCGCGCCAGCCACACCGCCAGGGCGATGAGGCCGAACAGGGGCAGGTTGATGGCTGCGAAGAGCGGCAGGTAGCGCAGGAAGCCCCCGTCTTTTTCCTCCCGGACGGCTTTTTCGCTTTCCACGGGGGATTCTTCGGATGCGGCTTCCACGCTTGCCGCGAGGGCTTCCGCGGGCCTGGCTTTGGCTTCCTCGCTTTCGGCAGGGGATTCGGCAGGCTCGGCTCCGGCCTCCGCGCTTTCAACGGGGGCTTCGGCGGGCCAGGCTTCGGTCTCCTCGACTTCGGCGGGGACTTCGTTAGGCTCAACTTCGGCCATCGCGGGCTCAGCCTCAGCCTTCGCAGGCTCAGCTTCGGCCTCCTCAGGCTCGTCGGCGGTTTCTGCGGGCTCGGCGACAGCGGCCTCCCCGGCGGAGATTTCCCACGGCGGGGTGGGGGCCGGGGTGGTCAGCATGGCGCTCTTTGCGGCGAAGGCCGGGGCCTCCGTGGCAAACAGGTCGTATGCCGGCGACGCCTCTTCCTCCGGGGCGTATTCGTCCCAGTCGGCTTCCTCGGCGGCAGTGGGTTCCTCCCAGGCCGCGGCCTCTTCGGCGTCCGCAAACCAGGCCGGTTCGGCCGCTTCGGCGACGGCGGGCTCTTCCCAGGCCGCGTCCTCCTCCGCCTCCGCGAACCAGTCCGTTTCAGCCGCTGCGGCAGCGACGGGCTCCTCCCGGGCCGCGTCCTCCGCGAACAGGAACCAGACTGGTGCGGCCTCCTCAGCGGCGGCTTCTTCCACAGCCGGGACTTCCTCCGGGGCCGGGATCGCTTCCGCCGGGACCGCCTCCGGAACGCTGTCGGTCCTTCCGGCCGTGGTGACCGCGTCCGTGTCCGTCAGGCCGTTCGCCAGGGCCTGGGTCTGGACCGGCGGGGTCTCCCGGGGCAGGGCGGTGGCCTGGGGCTGCGGCAGGGTCGTCGCGGTGCCCGCGGGGGCCGCCGTGGCCGTCGCCGCCGGCCTTTGTGCGGCCTGAACGGCGGGCCGGAGATCCCCCGGATCCACCAGGAGCTTCAGCCTGTCCTTCGCCAGCCAGGTGCCGCCCACCAGGTACAGCGCCGCCGCCGCGATGCTGCCCCAGCGGAGCCACGCGCGGCGTTTTCCGGCGCGAGCCGGGGCCTGCTCCGCCCGGACGGCGTCCATCCAGGCCTCGTGGGTGCCCGCCGGCATGGGGGGCACGTCCTCCAGCGCGTCCGTCACGGCCTGCAGGTCGCCCAGCAGGGCTTCCCGCAGCGCCGCGCAGTCCGGACATTCCGCCGCGTGGGCGTCCATCCGGGCCCTCTCTTCCGGGGTGGCTTCCCCGTCCAGCAGCCTGTCCAGAAGGCCGCGGAAGTCTTTGCAGGTGATGTCGCTCATGATCTGCGGCCTCCTTTCACTGAATTGGACGCGGGATCGCCCGGATTGTTCCCTTCCCGCTGCATTTCCGCCAGCAGGCTCCGGAGCCGGTCTCTGGCCCGGCTGACGCGGCTTTTCACCGTGCCCATGGGCAGGCCGGTGATGGCGGCGATGTCCTCGTAGCGCTTGCCCTCCACCGCGAAGAGCACCAGGGGCACCCGCTGGTCCTCCGGCAGCATGGCCAGGGCCCTCCGGACGGCCTCCCGCCTGTCCTTGCGCTCCAGGGCCTCCGCCGGGCCTTCCTCCCGGTCGGGCGGATCGTACCCCTCCTCGGCCATGCCGTCCAGGGACACCGCGGGCCGCGCCTTGCGCTTCCGCAGCATGTCCTGGCAGGTGTGCACGGCGATGGTGTACAGCCAGGAGACGAGGCCGCCGCCGTCGAAGCCGGGCAGGTTCCGCCAGGCCTTCACCATGGTCTCCTGCAGGGCGTCCCGGGCTTCCTCGGCTTCGCCCAGCATCCGCCAGCAGACCCGCCAGAGCATCTGCTCGTGGGGGGTGACCAGGGCCTCGAAGGCCGCGGGATCCCCCTTGCGCGCCCGGGCCAGGGTCATCTCATCCGTTGTGGACATGGTTCCGATCCTCCCTTGGGTGAATCCGTCGGGTAAAGAAACAACACGGCGGAAGCCCCGGGCCTCCGCCGTTGAATGTCACAGTTCCAGAATCCGCGCCGCGTTGCCGCCGCACAGGGCTTCCGCCGTGTCCTCGCCATAGTCCCGGGCCAGGGCTTCCCGGGCTTTCAGCATGTTGCAGGCGCGCTCGCCCGTGTTGTGGGCGTCCGACGCCACCATGCTGATCAGGCCTTCCGACAGCATCTTCCGCTTCCAGCGTTCCGTGAGGAATCCCTGCTTCGTGTACACGGTCCGGGCGTTCATCTGCATCAGCACGCCGTAGTCCCGGGCCAGGGCCTCCGCGTCCCGGAAAGCGTGCAGCGCCTTGTAGCGCTCCACGTGGGCGAAGATGACCGTCATGCCCTCGTCCGCCAGGGCTTCCGCGGCCTCGCACAGCTTCCGAAAGGGCACCTCGTACCAGAACTCCGCCAGCACGGCCCACTTGTCGTTCAGCCGGGGCACGCGCTTTTCCCGCAGCATCCGGGGGGTGTGATCCGTGTAGAGGATCTCCGAGCCCGGGTGCAGGGTGAGGCCCAGCCCCTCCGCGTCGCAGAAGGCCTGCCCCTCCGCCAGCCGCTCCCGGTATTCCTCCTCCGGGAAACGGACTTCCCCGGGGGTGATGTGGGAGGTGCACACGATGTGGCTGACCCTGTTTTCGGCGGCCTGCCGCAGCATGGCCCGCATGTCGTCGGGGTTCCGGGCGCCGTCGTCCACGCCCCAGATGACGTGGCAGTGCATATCGACGATCATTGATTGCTGTCCTGCCGGCTTTCCTCGTGCTTGTAGTAGCCGCTGGCGTAGTGGTGGTAATAGCCCTTGTTGTAATACTTCTTGGAGGAGATGGTGTCGAACTTCACCTTGTTGAGGATGCAGCCCAGGATGGGCTTGCCGCTCTGCTCCATCTGCCGCATGCTGTCCTGCAGGTCCCGCAGGTGGGTCTTCGTGTACTCCACCACCAGCACCGTGCCGTCGCAGCTGGCGGCGATCTCCGCCGCGTCGATCACCATGCCCACGGGGGGCGCGTCCACCAGCACCACGTCAAAGTTGGCCGCCAGATCGTTCAGCATGCCGTAGAAATACTCTGAGTCGATGAGGCTGATGGGGTTGGTGACGTCCCGGCCGGCGGGAATGATGCAGGCGCCGTGCAGGTTGGTCTCGTAGAGACAGTCGCCCAGGGAGCACTGGCCCACCAGGTAGTGCGCCAGGCCCAGCATCTCGCCGTCGGTCTCGATGCGGTGCCGCCGCACCAGGAAGGACCTGCGCATGTCGGCGTCCACCAGCACCACGCGCTTGCCGCGCCGCGCCAGGTTCTGCATGATGTGCATCACCAGGAAGCTCTTGCCTTCCGCCATGGTGTTGCTGGTGAAGACGATGCGCTTCATGTTGCGCCCGGCGAAGGTCAGGTTGGTGCAGATGGTGTTCATGGCTTCCGTCCCGGTGTAATCCAGGGGATCAAGCTTGTTGATGGTTGCCTGTCTCATGTCCTGCCGCCTTTCCCGCCGGTGCGATGGCTGCTCTTCCTCTTGCTCTTGCTGTGCTGACGGGAGGAGCCGCTCTCCTCGCCGCCCGCCGCGGGCATCATGCCCAGCACGGGCAGGCCGAGCCGCTTCTCCAGCATCTCGACGTTGCGGATCCGGTCGTCCGCGATGAACTGGATGACGAGGATCACGATGGCCGCCAGGGCGCCGACGATGAAGCCCAGGGCGATGTTGCGGACCTTGTTGGGGGCGCTGGGAACGGCAGGCTTTTTGGCGTGCTCAAAGAAGGTCGGGTCGCGGCCCTTCATGACGTCGGTGATGAAAACCTGCGCCCGCGCCGCGAAGGCCTCGGCCATGTCCGCGGCTTCCTGGGCATTGGTGGAGGTGACGGTGATGTCCAGGATCCTGGTGTTGGTCTTGCGGCTCGCCGTGACCATGTTCCGGATCTCCGCCACGGTATACGGCAGCTTCAGTTCCTCCTTGACCTGCTCGATGACCTCGCGGGCCTTGAACACCTCCAGGTAGTCCGACGCCAGGTTGGCGCCCACCTGCAGATCGGTGAGGTTGATCACGGAATCCTTGGAGTTGACAATGTACAGCCGGCTGGTGGCCTTGTAGGTGGGCGTGACGAAACGGTACGTGTAAATGCCCATCAGCAAAGCGCCCAGCAGGGCGGCCAGGATGATGTAGCGCGCCTTTTCCAGCAGGCGGTACAGCAATTCCAGCAGGTCGATCTCAAGACCGGCGTGCTCTGCCTTTTCAGTGCTGCCGTTCTGCAGCACGCGATTGTCCGTTGCCATGCGATCCCTCCGCAAGTGTCCGATGCTTTCCGGCATGCAAAATACATCCCGTCCCGACATTATATCATATCCGTTCGCGGTGTGTCAACGGCGAAGATGGATTTATTTCAAATATGTTTCGAAAATATTGCGCCTTTGCGAAACCCGCTTAGGCGGAGAACTGGCTGTTGTACAGACCGGCGTAGAAGCCGCCGGCGGCCATGAGGCTCTCGTGGCTGCCCTGCTCGACGATGTGCCCGTCCCGCATCACCAGGATCACGTCGGCCTCCCGGATCGTGGAGAGGCGATGGGCCACGATGAAGGAGGTGCGCCCCTGCATCATCCGGGCGAAGGCGGCCTGGATGCGGATCTCCGTGCGGGTGTCGATGGAGGAGGTGGCCTCGTCGAGGATCAGCATGGGGGGCAGGGTGAGCATGACCCGGGCGATGCAGAGCAGCTGCTTCTGGCCCTGGGAGATGCCCTCGCCGTCGCCGGAGATGACGGTGTCGTAGCCGTTGGGCAGGCGGGTAATGAAGGAGTGGATGTGGGCGGCCCTGGCGGCGGCGACGATCTCCTCCTCCGAGGCGTCCGGGCGGCCGAAGGCGATATTCTCCCGGACGGTGCCGGCCCGGAGCCAGGTGTCCTGCAGCACCATGCCCCAGCTGCGCCGCAGGGAGTGGCGAGTGTACCCGCGCACCGGGTGGCCGTCCACGGCGATGACGCCGCCGTCCGTGTCATAGAAGCGCATCAGCAGGTTGATGAGGGTGGTTTTGCCGCAGCCGGTGGGGCCCACGATGGCGATACGCTGGCCGGGCCGGACATCCAGGGAGAAGCCGTCGATGAGGGGACGGTCCGGCACATAGCGGAAGGACACGTCCGACAGGGTCACCCGGCCTTTGGCGTCCGCGAGGGTCAGGGCGTCCGGCGCGTCGGGCGCCTGGTCCGCCTCGTCCAGCAGGGCGAAGACCCGCTCCGCGCAGGCCAGGGCGTTCTGGAACTCCGTCACCACGCCGGAGATCTCGTTGAAGGGCTTCGCGTACTGGCTGGCGTAGGACAGGAAGGCGCTGAGGCTGCCCACGGACAGGGCCGCGCCGCCGCCGGCGATGGCCAGGAGCGCTCCCGCCGCCGCCACCGCCGCGTACACGATGTTGTTCACCAGCCGGGTGGTGGGGTTCACCAGGCTGGAGAAGAAGGTGGCCTTCAGGGAGGCCTCCGCCAGGCGGCCGTTGATCTCGTCGAAGGCTTCCTGCGAAGCTTCTTCCCGGCCGAAGGCCTGAACCACCCGCTGGCCGTCGATCATCTCGTTGATGTAGGCGGTTTCCTCGCCCCGGACCGCGCTCTGGGCGTGGAACCAGCGGGAGCTTTTCTTTGCGATGAAGCCTGCGATGAACATGCTCATGGGGGTCAGCACCACCACCGCCAGGGTCACGGGCCAGCTGATGAGGGCCATCATGACCAGGGTGCCCAGAATGGTCACCACCCCGGTGAACAGCTGGGTGAAGCCCATGAGCAGGCCGTCGGCCAGGGTGTCCACATCGGCGATCATCCGGCTCACCAGATCGCCGGCGGGGTGCCGGTCCAGCCAGCTCAGGGGCAGGCGCTGGATCTTCGAGAGGGCCTCGTCCCGCAGGGAACGGGACACCTGAAAGGCCACCCGGTTGTTGCACACGGACATGACCCACTGGGCCGCGGCGCAGACGCCGGTGACCGCGGCGATGAGGGCGGCCATCCGGGCCACGGCGGCGAAGTCCACCTGACCCTTCGCTGCCATGGCGTCGATGGCCTTGCCGCAGAAGACGGGCACCAGCAGGGTGGCCGCGGCCGCGGCGGCGGCGCAGAGGACGCTGATCAGGAGGTATCTGCGGTGGCTTCCGATGCGCCGGAGCACCTGCCGCAGCACGGGGACGTTCACGCCTCGCTTCTGTTTCATGCCCGCGCATCCCCCTTCTGATACTGGCTCTCGTGGATCTCGCGGTACACGGGGCAGGTCCGCATCAGCTCGTCGTGAGTGCCCAGGCCCGCGGCCCGGCCGTCCTCCAGCACCAGGATCCGGTCCGCGTGGCGGATGGAGGCGGTGCGCTGGCTGACGATGAACACCGTGGCCCGCCAGGGGAGGCTGCGCAGGGCCTTGCGCAGGGCGGCGTCGGTGGCGTAGTCCAGGGCGCTGGCGCTGTCGTCGAGGATCAGCACCGGGGGCTGTCCCACCAGGGCCCGGGCGATGGTCAGCCGCTGCCGCTGGCCGCCGGAGAAGTTCCGGCCGCCCTGGTCCACGGGCTCGTCCAGCTGCAGGGGTTTTGCCCGGACGAACTCCGCCGCCTGGGCCGCCTCCAGGGCTTCCCACAGCTCGGCCTCCGAGGCGCCGGGCTTCCCCCAGGCCAGGTTGGAGCGGATGGTGCCGGTGAAGAGCTGGGCCCGCTGGGGTACGATGCCCACCATGCGGCGCAGATCCTTTCTCGGCCACTCCGCCACCGGGTGGCCGAAGAGGAAAAGAGCGCCGGCGGTGATGTCGTAAAAGCGGGGGATCAGGTTCACCAGGGAGGTCTTGCCGCTGCCGGTGGAGCCGATGACGCCCACAGTCTCCCCGGGCAGGACGGTGAGGCTGATGTCCGTCAGGCTGTCGGCGCCGGCGCCGGGATAGCGCAGGGAGACGTTCCGGAAGACCACGGCTTCCGGGCCCTCCGCCGGGCTTTCCGGGGCCCCGGCGGGATAGTCCATGGCGGGCTCGGTGTCCATCACCTGGCCGATGCGCTTCAGGCTGGCCAGGGCCTTGCTCACCAGCACGATGGTGTTGGCCATCTTGACCAGCTCCACCAGGATCTGGCTCATGTAGTTGATCAGGGCGATGACCTCGCCGGAGAGCAGGGGGCTGGCCGGGCTGTCCACGGCCCGGGCGCCGGCCTGCAGCACCAGGATGATGCCCAGGTTCACCACCAGGAGGGTCAGGGGGTTCATCAGGGCGGAGATGCGGCCCACCGCCAGCTGGTGCCGGGTGAGGACGGCGTTCAGGGCCCGGAAGCGCTCCGTCTCCCGCCCCTCCATGCCGAAGGCCCGGATGACCCGGACGCCGGAGAGGTTCTCCCGGGTCGCCTCCGTCACCTTGTCCAGCCGGCCCTGGATCTCCCGGTAGCGCGGGGCGGTGATCCGCATGATGAGCCCCACGATCAGCGCCATGCCCGCGATGGCCCCGGCAAAGATCAGGGCGATCTTCGCGTCGATCAGCAGCGCGCACGCGAAAGCGCCCGCCACCACGAAGGGGGAGCGCAGCAGCAGGCGCAGGGTCATGTTGACGCCGTTCTGGACCTGGTTGACGTCGGCGGTCATGCGGGTGATGAGGGTGGCGGTGCCCGCGCTGTCCACCTCGCCCCAGCCCAGGCGCTGGATGTGGCGGAAGAGCCGGCTCCGCAGGGAGGCCGCGCTGCCGATGGCCGCCTGGGCCGCGAAGTACTGCGCCGTGACGGAGAAGGCCAGGCCCACCAGCGCCAGTCCCAGCAGCAGGGCGCCGTACCGCAGCACCGCGCCCTGATCCATCAGGCCGATGCCCTCGTTGACGATCCGCGCCACCACCATGGGCACCAGCAAGTCAAAAAGCGCCTCCAGCATTTTGAACAGAGGCGCCAGGATGCTCTGACGGCGGTACTTTTTCAGGGATTCCAGCAGGTATTTCAATGGTGGTGCCTCCGCTTCATGCAGGGTCGCGGGGGAAAACCGGTCAGTAATGGTCCTCCACCAGGATGGGCTTCCGGACGAAGACGCGCTCCAGCGTTTCCCGGTTTCCCAGCACCTCCGTGTCCTCCCGGAGGAGGGCTTCGGCCAGGCTCACCGCGCCGCAGGCCAGCTGGCCCAGGGCTTTTTCCGACACGCGCAGGTCCGGGGCTTTCTTCACGGGGGAGACGCCCTCCGCCGTCACCTCCCACACGCCGCGGTTCTCCGGGATCAGGTCATCGGCGACTTCAACGACGAAGCGGCAGTCCGCCGGCTTTCGCATGGCTTCCAGCAGCTTCACCGCGTTGATGACCCGGATCATGTAGTTCTGCTCCGTGGTCTTCTGAATGTCGTAGGCCAGCGGGCTGCGGATCACGGACAGCAGCTCGAGGTCCCGGGGGAGGAACAGCCGGATGGTGCCGTAGTCCGCCGAGAACCGGGCCAGGAAGCCCAGGATGGCCCGGAAGCCCGCCGGCCCGTCCCAGGCCAGGTCCCGCACCTCCAGGATGGCCTGGGGGTCGTGGCGGATGTCCTGGAAGATCAGGGAAGCGACGGGCTGCTCGCCCTCCGACAGCAGGTAGCAGAACTTCCGGTCTTTGTAGTACTCGCCCTTCATGTGCTCCGCCATGCGCTTGTCGTCCCGGCGGATGGTCAGGTTGAAGGCCGAGGCGAACCGGTTGTACAGGGCGGTCCAGGCGTCCGTTGGGTCGCCCTGTTTCCACAGCTTCGCCTCCCCGCGGAAGGCGTACCCCTGCAGGACCTGCGGGGCGAACTCGTACACGCTCTTCCAGCAGACCGTCTCGTAGCCGAATTTCCGGTAAAAGGCGTGGCTGAAGGGGTACAGCGTCGAGATCACTTCGCCGTCCGCGTAAGCGTGGCGGAGCAGCTTCCCGAAGATCTCCCGGACAGCGCCCTCCGTGCGGTATTCCGGCAGGGTGGAGACCGCGCCGATGCCGCCGTTGCGCACCGGGGCCCCGTCCAGCCAGCTCTCGAACTGATGGTTGATGATGTGGGCCATCAGGGTGCCGTCCTCCCGGAAGGCGCCCCAGTGCTGGTGCGTCTCTTTGACGGCCTCCTGCCGGGCGGTCTCTGGGTCCTCCAGCCGGCCGTGGAAGGCCACCGTGGCGATGAGCCGGGCCTGAAACCGCTCCTCGCCCTTCAGCAGACGGATCTCCATCTCTCGTTTCCTCCGACGTCTTGGTGAGGGCTCAGAGGCCGGCGAGCGAGCGGATCAGGTCCGCCGCCTCCGTGCAGGACTTGTGGGTGGCGAAGGTGGCCCGGAAGAAGACCTTGTCGCCGTTCTTGCGGGTGACCACGATGTAGTTGTTGGTCATCATGCTGCCGGCGCACTCCACCGAGGCCAGGTCACTGTAGGGCACGCTGATATCCACGCCCACTTCCTTGCCGTACTGGGACGCCACGTTGCCGATGATGCCGCCCACGAACATCTTCTTGGCCATGGCGCCTTTGATCTTGATGAGTTCCACCCGGTCATCGCAGATCACCAGGGTGCCGGTGGCCTTCGCCATGCCCATGCGCTTGGGGCTCCAGTCAAAGCCCAGCAGCCGCTGGACTTCCCGCCCGCTTCCGGTCTTGGCGGGGACGGCGGTTTCCTGGGGCTGCTGCTGAACGGGACTGCCGCATTTGGTGCAGAATTTGGCGCCGGGGCGGAGCTCCGCTCCGCAGTTCAAACAGTTGCTCATACAATTCTCCTTTCCGTCACGGGTGCACGAAGGTGCCCATGGGGTCGCCCTCGATGACTTTCACCAGGTTTTCGGGGTGGTCCAGGCCGAAGACCCGGACCACCGGGACCTTGTTCTCCGCACAGATGGCGAAGGCGGCGGCGTCCATGACCTTCAGGCCCCGGGCCAGGGCTTCGGCGTAGGTGATGTCCGGGATCAGCTCGGCGGCGGGATCCAGCCGGGGATCCGCGGAATAGACGCCGTCGATGTTCTTGGCCATGAGGATGGCGTCGGCCTGCATCTCCACCGCCCGCAGGGCCACGGCGGTGTCCGTGGAGAAGAAGGGGTTGCCGCTGCCCGCCGCGAAGAGCACCACCCGGCCTTCCGCCAGGTAGCGCCGGGCGGTCATGGCGTTGAAGGGCTCGCAGAAGCGGTCCATGTCCACGGCGCTCATGACGGTGGCGTCCAGGCCTTCCCGGCGCAGGGCGTCCGCCACGCACAGGCAGTTGATCACCGTGCCCAGCATGCCCATCTGGTCCGCCGTCACCGCGTCCATGCTGGCCGCCGGTCCCTGCCGGCCCCGCCAGATGTTCCCGGCCCCCACCACGATGCCGATCTGAGCGCCCTTCTCCTTCATCTGCCGGATGATCCGGGCCGTCGTGGCCACCTGGCCGAAGTCGAAAATGCCGCCGTTGCCTCCCAGGGCTTCGCCGCTGAGTTTCAGCAGCACGCGGTTGTATTTCAGTGCCATTTTTCTGTCCTCCCGTCAACGGTCTGTTCACAGCCCGGATTATAGCGGAAAACGCGCCTTCCGTCAAGCGCGGCGGACGCCGGCTCGCGAGGGCTGCCTTGACTTGCCCGCGCGGATCTCCTATAATGAAACCAGCATGAACGAGCGGAGGGACCACACATGAAAAAGCTGATGCTGCTCATTACGACACTGATCCTGGTCTTTGCCTGCGCCGCGGCGGCGGAGGAAGCGGACGACACCTGGGACTGCCCCGCCTGCGGCGCCGAGGGCAACACGCGGAAGTTCTGCCCGGAATGCGGCGCGCCGCGGCCCGGCGCCGATGAAATAGCCGGGCCCGTCGTTGTGCGGGCGGGGGACATTATCACCTTCGGCACCTGGGAGCAGGACAATGATGAACACAACGGCGCGGAGCCCATCGAGTGGATCGTGCTGGAGATCAGCGGCGGCAAAGCCCTGGTCCTGTCCCGCCTGGGGCTGGTCCACGCCAGCTATGCCACCAACAGCCACGAACAGACCTGGGCCAACAGCACGCTCCGCACCAAGCTGAACGCGGACTTTTACGGTTCGGCCTTCACCGACGCGGAGAAGGCCGCCATTCTGGTCACCGACGTGGACGAAAGCGCGGCCCAGCAGGACCCGGAGCGGCCCTCCGCGCGCACCGGCGACAACACCCGGGACCGCATCTACGTCCTGAGCTACGCGGAGATCGTCAAGTACTTCCCCACGGCGGAGGAGCGCAAATGCTACGCCTCCGAGTACATCCGCCATCACTCCAACCGCAGCGACGTGCTCTACACGGAAGGCCGCACCTGCTGGTACTGGCTGCGCAATCCGGCCTACACCAACAACGCCAGCGCGGTGGACTGGGACGGCACCATTGCCTCGGGCTACGTCCACCACCCCTACGGCGTGGCCCGGCCCTGCTGCTGGGTCAACCTGGCGGCCCTGGGGTACGTCCCGGAGGAGGCCAGCGTGGAAGCCGTCGAGTCCGCGGAAGCCGTCCCGACGATCCGGGAGGGCGGCCTGGTCACCCTGGGCCGGTTCGAGCAGGACAACGACCCGGACAACGGCCCGGAGCCCATCGAGTGGATCGTTCTCACGGTCGATGAGGAAGCTGGCAAAGCCATGCTCCTGTCGCGCTACAGCCTGGACCGCCGGCCGTTCAACACCTCCGTCGCCCGGATCAACTGGGACGCCTGCACCCTACGGGCCTGGCTGAACGGGGAATTCTTCGACGGCGCGTTCAGCCCGGAGGAGCAGGCGGCGATCCTGCTGACCGACGTGGACAACAGCGCCGCCCAGACGAAGCCGGAACGCCCCCTGGGCAGCAATGACACCCAGGACAGGGTCTACATCCTGAGCTATGCCGAGTTCATGTATTATCTGGGCACCACGGACATCCGACGGTGCGCCCCCACGGATTACGCCGTGGCACAGGGGGCTTACCTCAGCAGCATGGGCGACATGGCCGACGGCCGGACGTCCGGCCGGTGGTGGCTCCGCTCGCCCGGCATTGAGCGGCTCTACGCCCTGGAGATCAGCCCCTCCGGCAACGTCAAGGACTACACGGAGGTCAACTTCGGCTACGTCGCTGTGCGGCCGGTGCTGTGGGTCGATCTGAACGCCGGGGTCCTTTCCTCCGCCGAATGACGCGCGCCGCCGGTTTTGCGCGTGATTTTGGGAAAAACAGCCCTTGACGAATCGGTCATTCTGTGGTTAAAATAAGACAGGAAGAAAAAAACGCGGCCGCTTGTGCGTTTGCTGTGCTTTCAGGCGCGGCGGCCTGTTTTTGGCAGAGAACGAAGAACGAAAGCTGGTGTGATTATGCAGTACGCAGCACCGCCGGCGGAAGAACGGGAAGCTTTTCATCAGGGGATCTGCGGGGACGCGTACCGGATGCTGGGCGCCCACCCGTCCGTGACAGATGGGAAGCCTGTGTGGCATTTCGCGGTATGGGCCCCCAACGCCCGGGCGGTTTCCCTGATCGGCGAGTTCTGCCGGTGGGACCGGGCCGCCTGCCCCATGGAAAAGCAGTATGACGGCATCTGGGAGTGCGAGGTGGAAGCGGAGCGCTTCGATATCGCCGGCGACCCGGAGCGATATTCCTACCCCGACGCGGCGGAGAGGATCAAATCGTACAAATACGCGGTGCAGGGCCAGGACGGCGCCTGGCATGACCGGGCGGACCCCTACGGCTTCCGGATGGAGCAGCGCCCCAACACCGCTTCCCGGATCTGCGACCTGGACGGCTATGCCTGGCAGGACGCGGCGTGGATGGAGGCCCGGGCCGGCAGGGATTCCCACGCCCTCCCCATGAACATCTATGAGGTGCACCTGGGCTCCTGGCGCCGCACCGCGGACAGCCCGCCCCGGATGCTCACCTACACCGAGGCGGCCGACGCCCTGATCCCCTACGTGACGGACATGGGCTTCACCCACATCGAGCTGCTGCCGGTGATGGAGCACCCCTTCGACGGCTCCTGGGGCTATCAGGTCACGGGCTATTTCGCCGCCACCTCCCGCTACGGCCATCCGAAGGAACTTATGGCCTTCATCGACCGCTGCCACCAGGCGGGGATCGGGGTCATCCTGGACTGGGTGCCCGCCCACTTCCCCAAGGACGAGGCGGGGCTGAGGTGCTTCGACGGCACCTGCCTCTACGAGCACCCGGATCCCCGGAAGGGCGAGATGCCCCAGTGGGGGACCTGCATGTTCGACAACGCCCGGGGCGAGGTGCGGTCCTTCCTGACCTCCAGCGCGTGCTTCTGGCTGGAGCGGTTCCACGCCGACGGCCTGCGGGTGGACGCGGTCAGCGCCATGCTGTACCTGGACTTCTCCCGGCAGCCGGGCCAGTGGGTGCCCAACAAGGACGGCGGCAACATCAACCTGGACGCCGTGTCCCTGCTGCAGCAGATCAACACGACGGTGCGGAAGCGCTTCCCCGGCGCCCTGATGATCGCCGAGGAGAGCTCCGCCTTCGCGAAAGTCACCGGCGAGGTGAAGGACGGCGGCCTGGGCTTCTCCTACAAGTGGAACATGGGCTGGATGAACGACACCCTGGCCTATGTCAAGGAGGACCCCATCTTCCGGAAATGGCACCACAACCGCCTGACCTTCGCCATGATGTACGCCTTCTCGGAGCATTACATCCTGCCCTACTCCCACGACGAGGTGGTGCACGGCAAGAAGTCCATGCTGGACAAGCAGCCCGGGGACATCTGGAAGAAGTTTGCCGGCCTGCGGGCCCTCTACGGGTTCCAGATGGCCCACCCCGGGAAAAAGCTGATGTTCATGGGCGGCGAGTTCGGCCAGTTCATCGAGTGGCGGCATGACGACCCCCTGGACTGGTTCCTGCTGGAGTATGACATGCACCCGCAGCTGCAGGCCTGCGTCCGAGCCATGAACCGCCTCTACCGGGACACCCCGGCCCTCTACCAGCAGGACGACAGCTGGGACGGCTTCCGGTGGCTCCAGGCGGACGACCGGGACCGCAGCATCGTCGCCTTCCTGCGCACCGACCGGGCGGGGAACTCCCTGCTGTGCCTGACCAACTTCACCCCGGTTTACCACCCGAAGTACAGCCTGGGCCTTCCCGGGGCCGGCACCGTGACGGAACTGCTGAACACGGACCGCAACATTTACGGCGGCTCGGACCAGCACAACCCGGACCCCGTCCACACCCAGGACACCCCCTTCGGCGATTTCCCGGTGACCCTCGAAATCGCCGTCCCGCCCATGGCCTCCGTCTGGTTCACCTACGACCGGGAGGCCCCCGAATCCCCCAGTGCATCCGCGGAGCAATCCGCCCTGCAGGATAAAACCCAGGAGATCGAACAAGAATAAAGGAGCGTGTTTCCCCGATGATGAGAAAGAAGACATGTGTTGCCATGCTTCTCGCAGGCGGTCAGGGCAGCCGGCTCGGCATCCTGACCAAGCGCGTCGCCAAGCCTGCGGTGCCCTACGGCGGCAAGTACCGGATCATCGACTTCCCCCTGTCCAACTGCACCAACAGCGGCATCGACACCGTGGGTGTGCTGACCCAGTACCAGCCCCTGGAGCTGAACGCTTACATCGGCAGCGGCGCTCCCTGGGACCTGGACCTGACCAACGGCGGCGTCTTCGTCCTGCCCCCCTATCAGAAGGGCAAGGTGGGCGAGTGGTACCGCGGCACCGCCAACGCCATCTATCAGAACATGGCCTTTATCGAGCAATATCACCCGGATTACGTGCTGATCCTGTCCGGTGACCACATCTACAAGATGGACTACAACGCCATGCTGCAGCACCACATCCGCCACGGCGCGGACGCCACCATCGCCGTCCGCGAGGTGCCGTGGGAGGAGGCCTCCCGCTTCGGCATCATGAACACCGACAGCGAGGACAACATCATCGAGTTCGAGGAGAAGCCCAAGAAGCCCAAGAGCAACAAGGCCTCCATGGGCGTGTACATCTTCACCTGGGAGAAGCTCCGCAAATACCTGACCGAGGACGAGGCAGACAAGAGCTCCTCCAACGACTTCGGCAAGAACATCATCCCCAAGATGCTGGCGGAGAAGCAGGTGCTGGTGTCCTACAGCTTCGAGGGCTACTGGAAGGACGTGGGCACCATCGAGAGCCTCTGGGAGGCCAACATGGACCTGCTGGCCATGCCCATGCCCATCGACCTGCACGACAAGAAGTGGCGCATCTTCGCCCGGAACCCGGGCTACGCGCCGCACTACGTGGCGGAGGGCGCCACGGTCCATGACTCCCTGGTGACGGAGGGCACCGAGATCTACGGCCACGTGGATCACTCCGTCATCTTCTCCGGCGTCACCATCGAGGAGGGCGCCAAGGTGGTGGACGCGGTCATCATGCCGGGCGTCACCATCCGCCGGGGCGCCGTGGTGCGCCGGGCCATCGTGGCGGAGGACGCCGTGGTGGGCGCTGGCAGCATCGTGGGCGAGGAGACCGGCAACATCGCCGTGGTGGGCTATGAAGTGGAACTCCCCGCAGGCGTCTCCGTGGCCGCAGGCCAGCAGGTGGACGAGTCCGTCACCTTCGGTTGACAAGCGGATCATGAATCAGTGAAGAAAGAGGTAGGAAATTCATGAAAGACGTAATGGGTGTGATCTACACCGGCGAAAATGACGCCCGCCTGCGCGAGCTGACCATGACCCGCGCCATCGCCGCCCTGCCCGTGGCCGGCCGCTACCGCGTCATCGACTTCCTGGTCTCCTCCATGGTAAACGCCCGCATGCGCAACGTGGGTGTGATCATGCAGAAGAACTACCATTCCCTGATGGACCACCTGGGCTCCGGCAAGGAATGGGACCTGCACGGCAAGAACGACGGCCTGTACCTCCTGCCGCCCTTCCTGACCCGCGAGAACGTGGGCGTGTACAGCGGCGTGCTGGAGGCCCTGCGCTCCAACACCAACTATCTCACGCGCTCCCGCCAGGAGTATGTGGTCTTCTCCGGCACCAACTTCATCTACAACGCCCGGATGCGGGAATTCATCAAGTATCACCTGGACAGCGGCGCGGAGATCACCCTGATGTACACGAAGGATCCCTCCGTGCGCCGGGAGGAAGTGGGCACCTATCTGAACGTGGCCGAGGACGGCCGCGTGACGGACCTCGAGAAGGACCCCACCGAGCCCAGCAACGAAGCCACCTTCATGGAGGTCTTCATCATGCGCCGCGACCTGCTCCGGCAGATCGTGGACAAGGCCGTGGCCCACGGGTATCACGACCTGATCCGGGACATCCTGATCCCCATGGTGCTGACGGGCCAGGCCCGGGTCAACGCCTGGGAGCACAAGGGCCCGGTGTGGCTCATCGATTCCGTGCAGGCCTTCTTCCGCTTCAACATGGACGTGCTGAACACCGACATCCGCAAGGGCCTCTTCCCGGATGACCTGCCTGTGTTCACCAAGGTCCGGGACGAAATGCCCGCCCGCTACGGCGGAGACAGCCGCTGCATCAACTCCCTGGTGGCCGACGGCTGCATCATCGAGGGCACCGTGGAGAACAGCGTGCTGTTCCGGGGCGTCCGCATCGCCCCCGAAGCCCACATCAAGAACTGCATCATCATGCAGGACGGCCAGGTGCACTCCGGCGCCTACATCGAGAACTGCATCCTGGACAAGCAGGCGGTGATCAAGCGCAACGCCCGGCTCATCGGCCCGGATGCCTATCCCATCGTCATCGCCAAGAATGTCGTGATCTGACCGGAAGACCGGCCGCGCCGTGGCTGACCCTCGGCGCGGCCGCCTTTGCAAATCACTGTCGGGAGGAAGAACAGCATGAAGATCCTTTTTACAGCCAGTGAGTGCGTCCCCTTCGTCAAGACCGGCGGCCTGGCCGACGTGGTGGGCGCCCTGGCCCCGGTGCTGGCCGCCCAGGGCCATGACGTCCGGGTGATGATCCCCCTCTACGCCCACATCCCCCAGAGCTATGTGGAGCGCATGGAGCATGTGGTGGACTTCGAGGTGCAGCTGGGCTGGCGCAGGCAGTACTGCGGCATCGAGCGGCTGGTGGACAACGGCGTCACCTGGTACTTCGTGGACAGCAAGTACTACTTCGGCCGCTCCTACATCTACGGCATGGGCGGGGACGAGTATGAGCGCTTCGGCTTCTTCTGCCGCGCCTGCCTGAACGCCCTGCCCCAGATCGGCTTCCAGCCGGACATCATCCACGCCCATGACTGGCAGAGCGGCATGGTGCCCGCCCTGCTGAAGATCCAGTACGCCCACTTCCCCTTCTACGCCGGCATGAAGGCCATCTTCACCATCCACAACCTGCAGTACCAGGGCATCTTCGGGATCAAGGAGGTCCAGGACGTGCTGGGCCTGGGGGACAGCCTGTGGACCAACGACAAGCTGGAGTGCTTCGGCTGCGCCAACTACATGAAGGCGGCCCTGGTGTACGCGGACCTCATCACCACCGTGAGCCCCTCCTACGCGGAGGAGATCCAGACCGCCTACTACGGCGAGCGGCTGGACGGCCTGCTCCGGGCCCGGAAGGCGCAGCTCTACGGCGTGCTCAACGGCCTGGACGTGGTGGACTACAACCCCGCCACCGATCCGTACATCGCCGCGGACTTCACCATCGAGGACCTCTCCGGCAAGGCGTCCTGCAAGCACGCCCTGCAGGAGGAGCTGGGCCTGGACATCGATCCCGACATACCGATCATCGGCATGGTGGGCCGCCTCAGCAACCAGAAGGGCCTGGACCTGGTGGACTACATCATCGGCGACCTGATGAACCGGAAGGTCCAGCTGGTGGTGCTGGGCATGGGCGAAAGCCGGTACGTCAACCTGTTCTCCTGGGCGGAAAGCGAGTACCGGGGCCGGGTGGCGGCCCGCTTCACCATGGACTCCGGCCTGGCCCACCGCATTTACGCCGGCTGCGACATGTTCCTCATGCCCAGCCAGTTCGAGCCCTGCGGCCTGAGCCAGATGATCGCCATGCGCTACGGCACGGTGCCCATCGTCCGGGAGACCGGCGGCCTCCGGGACACGGTGCTCTCCTACAACGAGTACACCGGCAGCGGCAACGGCTTCACCTTCTTCAACTACAACGCCCACGACATGCTGCACGTCATCGAGCGCGCCATGAAGTACTACCACGGGAAGAAGGACGTCTGGTACACCCTGCAGCAGCGGGGCATGAGCGGCGACTACACCTGGGACCGCTCCGCCGCCCGCTATGTGGAGCTGTACCGGGGCATCCTGGGGGAGATCCCGCTGCCCGATCCCGCTGTCGAATGATCCGTGAAAGCCGGGGCCCCGCCCCGGTTTTTCGCTGCGTTTCTTTTTGCAAGGAACAAATCCCGCCGCCGGTTCGTTCTATGAGGGCATGGCGGAACTTTTTCCGCCCGCGCCTTGCGCAACCTGTCCCGGATGATGTATAATCCGGGTGAACCTGATGACTGAAAGCGGTGAACGCGCTTTGGAAGCTTACTGGCAAACCATACAGCTGGCCTGGTGGAACCTGACCCACCGCATCGGCTGGACCGACATCGCCGACATCGTGATCGTGGCGGTGATCATTTACAAGCTGATCATCCTGACGCGGCAGACCCGGGGCAGCGCGGTGCTGAAGGGCCTGGTGCTGCTGCTGATCCTGGCGGTGCTTTCCACGCTGCTGGGCATGACGGCGCTGAACTGGCTGATGAAGATCCTCATCCACAACGGCGCCCTGGTGCTCATCATCCTCTTCCAGCCCGAGCTCCGGAAGGCGCTGGAGTCCCTGGGCCGCTCCGCCATGCGCAGCCGCAGCCACCAGTACGTGGCCACGGACGAGCAGGGGCAGGCCATCAACGAGATCATCCAGTGCATGACGGATCTGAGCCGCCGCAAGGTGGGCATGCTGCTGGTGTTCGAGCGGGACACCGGCCTGAAGGACATCATCGACACCGGCACCCCTATCGACGCCCAGATCTCCGCGGCGCTGCTGGAGAACATCTTTGAGCCCAACACCCCCCTGCACGACGGGGCGGTGATCATCCGGGACACCCGGGTGGTGGCCGGCGCGTGCATCCTGCCCCTGACGGACAGCGACACCGTGAGCCGTGAGCTGGGCACCCGGCACCGGGCCTCCATCGGCATCAGCGAGACCACCGACGCCGTGGCCCTCATCGTCTCCGAGGAGACCGGCATCATGTCCGTGGCGGAGAACGGGACCATCACCCGCGGGCTGGACGCCGTGTCCCTGCGCAAGGTGCTGGAGGGCATCTACCAGGAGAAGCTCACGGGCTTCCGCGCCCTCTTCCGCGCGTTCCGGAAGGAGGCGGATCCCACATGAGCAAGCCTGAAAAGACGGAGCCCGGCAAGCTGGGCCTGTTCTTCCGCGCCCTGTGGGAGCTGATCCACCGCAACTGGGGCTACAAGCTGCTGGCCCTGCTGCTGGCGATGATCCTGTGGGCGGGCCTCATCACCCAGGACCCCAGCCTCACCCGCCAGAAGACCATGACCGCGGAGGGCTCCGCCATCACGATCTCCGGCGCCACCAACGCCGCCAGGACCCGGCACGGCAACTACATCGTCACGGCCGGACTGGACACGATCCCGGAGATCACCATCACCGCGGACGTGCCCCAGCTCAACTATCAGAACGCCTCCGCCCAGGACTACGCCCCCTATATCGACCTGCGGAACATCGGCGGGGTGGGGGAGCAGGAGATCCCCATCAGTACTAAGACCGACAGCAAAACCGGCACCGTCACGAAGATCGAGCCGGCGACGGTGACCGTGACGGTGGACCGTTATACCACCGCCGGCCCCATCGCCCTCAACCCGGTGCCGGATGGCAGCCTCAACGGCTGGTACCTGGGCAACCTGGAGACCGGCGAGTCTGTCAGCATCTCCGGCCCGGAGAGCATCGTCGGCACGGTCCGCTCCGTGGAGGTGGTCCTGGACCTGGACGAGCTGACGGACGAGAACGGCGCGCTGAAGGACAGCTACCGGAAGTGGGTGGGCAAGCCCTACAACGACAGCAAACCCTTCCGCCTGGTGTGCGACAACGGCGTGACCTACTCCTCTGACGAACTGGAGGCGCTGCAGGTCACCGTGGCCTACAACAGCGCCACGGTTTCCCGCATTCCCCTGACCTACACCATCATGGCCTGCAAGAGCCTGACCCTGGCGCCGGATGTTCCGGTCACCGAGGGGACGCCGGCGGCGGGCTGCGCCGTGGCCAGGATCGTGAAGCCCACCGTCACCGTGGCGGGCAGCGAGAGCGACCTGGCGGGCCTCACATACTTCCGGCTGGGGGCGGCCCTGAACATCGAAGGCCAGAGTGACACCGTCAGCGGAACGGTGGCGGCCATCATCGACGGCGACGCCGACCTGATCTGGCTGGACAGCGACGGCAGGCCCCTGGAGGGCAGCGGTCACAGGGTGGACATCACCGTGGTCATCCGGCCCGAGGTCCCCGTGACCCCGGCCGTCACCGGGGAACTCCCCCCGGGCTGGCGGCTGGAGGGCGACCCTGTCTGCGATCCGGTCGCCGTCACCGTTCTCAACGCCGCCCGGGAGACCGCCCGGGTGGAGGCGGTGCTGGACCTGAGCGCCCTGATGCCCACGGAGGCCGGCACCTTCACGGAAGCGGTGGCCTACCGCCTGCTGGACGCGGAGGGGCAGGAGATCCCCACCGGCAGCCAGGCGGAGGTCCGCAGCAACGCCAGCCTGCAGACGGCCATCGGCGTGACCTACACCCTGACGGCCACCGGCGAGGCGGAGGAGCCCGAAGGGGAAGAGGAAGCGGAAGAAGCCCCCGTCCCGGAGGCCGCCGCGGAGTCCGCGCTGCCGCCGGACCTGCCGGAGCCATCCGGCGAATCGGAAGAATAAAGCGAAAGGAGTGATCCCGTGAATCAGTTTCAGTCTGTGATCGAAGGCCTGCTGGGCTGGCTCACCGGGATCGCGCGGTCCCTGTGGGGACTGTTCACCGGCACGGGCTCCGGCGGCCTTCCGGGCTGGTTTTCCGCCCACTGGAAGGGCCTGCTGATCGCCCTGTGCGTCCTGGGCGTGGCGCTGGATCTGCTGGTGTACCTGCTGCGCTGGAAGCCCTACCGGGTGTGGGACAGTTTCTTCCGCCGCCGGACGGAAAAGGCCATGGAGCGGGAACTGTGGGACGAGGAGCTTCAGGATGACCCCGGCCCGGATCCGGAGCCGCCCAGGGACATCTACGCGGCGCCTATGGCGGATGAGGCGGAGGAGGAGCTGGCCCGGCGCCGGCGGGACGCCCGCAGCAACGCCCGGGCGGCCGGCCTCATCACCGGCCTCGGCGCCGACGGCAGCGATGTCTCCCACCTGGTGTACGAAGCCCCGGCGCCGGCGATGGACGCGGCCGACGCCTACAGCGAACCCTATATCCCGCCGCAGTGGCGCGACCCCGGCGACGTGGGCGCCGCGGCTCCCCGGCGCAGGAGGTATCAGCCCGATGAACACACCTGAACTCCCGAAAGCCTTCGTGGAATCCATGGCGGCGCAGCTCGGCGATGAGCTGCCCGCTTTTCTGTCCTGCTATGAGGCCCCGGCCCTGCGGGGCGTCCGGCTGAACCCCCTGAAGGTATTCTCCGCCGGTGAACTGCCGGAGGGCTTGCTGTCTCCCGTACCCTGGGCGGCGCGCGGATACTACCTCAGCCCGGACAGCCGGATCGGCGCCCACCCCCTGCACGAGGCCGGCGCCTGCTACATCCAGGAGCCCAGCGCCATGCTGCCCGCGTCGGTGCTGGCGGCCCGGCCCGGGGAGACGGTGTTGGACCTGTGCGCCGCGCCGGGGGGCAAGTCCACCCAGCTGGGGGCCATGATGCGGGGCTTGGGCCTGCTGGTGTGTAACGAGCCCGTGCCGGGCCGGGCCCAGGTGCTGTCCCGGAACGTGGAGCGCATGGGCATCCCCAACGCCCTGGTGATCAGCGCCTGGCCGGACGCCCTGGCGGCCCGGTGGCCCGGGGGCTTCGACGCGGTGCTGGCGGACGCGCCCTGCTCCGGGGAGGGGATGTTCCGCCGGGTGCCGGAGAGCCGCCTGGAGTGGCAGCCGGGATCCCCGGCGGGCTGCGCGGCCCGGCAGGCGGAGATCCTGGACGCCGCCGCGGCGCTGGTGCGGCCCGGGGGACGGCTGGTGTACGCCACCTGTACCCTGAACCGCACGGAGAACGAGGACACGGTTCTTTCCTTTCTTCGCCGGCATCCGGACTTTGCCCTGAGGCCCTTCTCCCGGCCCGGGGCGGAGGCGCCGGAGGGCATGCTGACCTGCTGGCCGCACCGGATGCGGGGGGAGGGGCAGTTCGCGGCCCTGCTGATCCGGGCGGGGGACGAACCGGCGAGCCTGCCCTCGGCCCCGCTGCCCGGGGTGGAGAAAGAAAAAAGGCGGGCCATGTCGGAGGCGGCGGGCGGGCTGCCGGACGGCCTGGGCTGCTTCGGGGAGACGCTGGTGTCCGCGCCGCTGCTGCCGGACCTGACGGGCCTGCACGTGCTGCGCTGCGGCCTGCACCTGGGGGCCATGAAGGGCAGGGTATTCCAGCCGGACCACGCCTGGTGCGTCAGTGCCTGTCCGCCGGACCTGCCGCGGATCGCGCTGACGGAGGAGGAAGCCCGGCGCTATCAGGCCGGGGAAGCCCTGCCGGTTTCCGATGAGCAAAAGGGCTGGGTCCTTCCGTCGCTGGCCGGTTTGCCCCTGGGGCTGGGGAAGGTTTCCGGCGGACTGATAAAAAACCACTACCCCAAGGGGCTGCGGCGGCAGGCCGATCTTTCGCCGGACAGATGACAAACCGCTTCGTATGTGCTATAATGCCTTCACCCGGATCGACAGGAGGGAGGGTTTCCCGTGCGCGAGGAGTTCAGCTTTGTCTCGGCGGACGGAAAAACGAAGATCCACGGCGTCCGCTGGATTCCGGAAGGCGCGCCGCGCTGCGCCGTGCAGCTGGTCCACGGTATGGAGGAGCACATCGGCCGCTATGCCGGTTTCGCGGAGTACCTGAACGAGCAGGGCATCCTGGCGGTGGGCCACGACCATCTGGGTCACGGCGGTTCCGTCACCGATCCGGACGCACTGGGCTACTTCGACAAGGACAATCCCTCCGGTGTCCTGGTGGAGGACATGCACGCCGTGCGGCTCATGACCCGGAAGCGGCATCCGGACCTGCCGTATTTCATGATGGGCCATTCCATGGGCTCCTACCTGCTGCGCAAGTACCTGGCGCTCCACGGGGAGGGCCTGGCCGGTGCGGTGATCATGGGGACGGGCTATGCGCCGCCGGCCGCGGCGGGGTTCGGGCTGGCCGTGTGCAGGACCATCGCGCTGACCCGGGGCTGGCACCATCACTCGCCGGCGCTGGAGAAGATCACCATGGGCACAGGAGCCTACAAGCGATTCGACTCTACCGGAAAGGACCCGGAGAACAGCTGGTTCACCCGGGACACCGCCATCGTGGAGGCGTATTACCGGGATCCGCGCTGCGGCTTCAGGTTCACGCTGAACGGCTACCGGGGCCTGCTGCAGGCGGTGCGCTACAGCTGCAGGCGGGACAACGTCGCGAAGCTCCCCAAAGATGTGCCGCTGCTGCTGATTTCCGGCGAACAGGACCCGGTGGGGGATCTGGGGGCCGGGGTGAGGAAGGTGGACGCCATGATCCGGGAGGCCGGCGTCCGGGACGTGACCCTGATCCTCTATCCCGACGACCGGCACGAGGTGCTGAACGAACTGAACCGCGACGAAGTGTACCGCGACATCCGGGACTGGCTTGAGGCCCGGCTGCCTCACTGAGGTGATACCATGGAGAAGAGAAACTGTCCCAACTGCAGCGCGCAGCTGCGGTATGACCCCGCCTCGGGGTTCTATCAGTGCGACTACTGCGGAGGCCGCTTCGCCGGCAACAGCGAGATCGAGCGGGCCATCTTCGACAGCACCCACGCGGAGGAGAAGCACCGCCGGGAGATGGAGCTGGAGGAGGCCCGCCACGCCCATGCGGCGGAGGAGACGAAGCAGCAGATCGCCCTGGAGCGCCAGCGGGCCGCCCTGGAGGAGCGCAACGCCAGGACCGTCCGCCGCTGGGAGATCCGGGACAGCCGCAAACCCCTGCGGGGCTGCGGCGGGCCGGTGCGCATCACCCTGTCGGTGGTCGCCCTGGTCTGGGTGCTGTTCGTGGTGCTGCTCATCGGCAACACGAGCTGGCGCTTGCTGCCGGGGCTGAGCACGGTGCTGATGCTGGTTCTGGCCGGCCCGGCCGTCATTTACCTGCTGGTCTCGGTGATCATGACCTTCAGCCGGAAGCGCTGACGCTGTGGGGGAGGCTGCCATGAAAACCATCGCCATCCTCGGCTCCACCGGCTCCATCGGCACCCAGTGCCTGCAGCTGGTGGCGCTGCACCCGGACCGCTTCCGGGTCATGGCCCTGACGGCTAACCGCAACGCCGAGCTGCTGTTTGAGCAGGTACGGCGGTTTCGGCCGGCCTTCGCGGGGCTGGTGACGCCGCCGGAGGGCCTGCGGGTGCCGGAGGACCTCGCCTTCTGCCGGTTCGCTTTCGGAAAGGACGCCCTGCGGATCGCCGCGGCGGAGGCGCCGGCGGACATGGTGCTGGTGTCCATCGTGGGCATCGCGGGCCTGGCGGGGGTGCTGGACGCCCTGAAGGCCGGGCGGCAGGTGTTGCTGGCCAACAAGGAGGCCCTGGTCACCGGCGGCCACCTGGTGACGGACCTGGCCCGGAAGGTGGGCAAGCCCCTGCTGCCGGTGGACTCGGAGCACAGCGCCATCTTCCAGTGCCTGCAGGGGGCGGCGGGGAATCCGCCGGTGTCCCTGCTGCTGACGGCCTCCGGCGGGCCCTTCCGCACCTGGGACCGGGAGCGGATCGCGAAGGCCACCCGGGCGGAGGCCCTGAAGCACCCCAACTGGAACATGGGGGCCAAGATCACCGTGGACTCCGCCTCCATGTTCAACAAGGCCCTGGAGATCATGGAGGCCCGCTGGCTTTTCGACATGCCGGCGGAGAAGATCCGGGTGGTGGTGCACCCGCAAAGCATCGTGCACTCCGCCGTGGAGTTCGCCGACGGCGCCGTGATGGCGCAACTGGGGGTGCCGGACATGCGGGTCCCCATCGCCTACGCCATGGCGTACCCGGAGCGCATTCCCACCGGCGGGGAGCGGCTGGACCTGATTCGCATGGCTTCCCTGACCTTCGAGGAGGGGGACCCGGTGCGGTTCCCGTCCCTGCGGCTGGCCAAGGAGTGCCTGGCGGCGGGGGGCGCGGCCTGTACGGTGCTCAACGGCGCCAACGAGGCCGCCGTGGCCGCCTTCCTGCGGGACGAGATCCCCTTCGGCGCCATCTTCACCCTGGTGGAGGACGCCCTGTCCGCCCTGCCCGGTCTGCCGGCGGACAGCATCGACGATATTTATGAAGCGGACCGGCGCGCCCGGCAGGCCGTCGCGGCGCGGATGAAAGGACTGCAATGAGCACGATCCTCTACGTTCTCCTGGCCATCCTGCTGCTGGGCATTCTCATTGCCATTCACGAGTTTGGCCATTTTGCCACTGCGCGGCTGACGAAGATCCCCGTGCGGGAGTTTGCCATCGGCATGGGCCCGAAGCTCTGGAGCCGCACCGGCAAAAAGAGCGGCACCGTCTACTCCCTGCGGGCTGTCCCCATGGGCGGCTTCTGCTCCTTCATCGGCGAGGACGACGTGCAGCAGGTCAGCAAGGACGATCCCCGCTGCTGGGCCAAACAGAAGCTCTGGCGGCGCTTTCTCGTGGTGCTCATGGGCCCGGGGATGAACTTCGTCCTGGCCTTTGTGGTGCTGTTTTTCTACATGGCCATCGGAGAGAAGACTGTGCCCACGATGCGGCCGGTCATCGGGGCCGTGGTGGAGGGGAGCCCCGCGGAGGAGGCCGGGCTCCTGGCCGGGGACAACATCGTGGACATCAATGGTGTCTCCACACTGGTGACCAGTATCCTGCCCTTTGAGTACACCGAGCCGGTGGACCGCATGATCCGCGGCTGGCGGGACGGAGATGCCCCCCTGCGGGTGACGGTGCTCCGGGACGACGCTCAGGAGGAACTGGAAATCACGCCCAGGTATTATCCCGATGAGAAGCGGAATCTGATCGGCATCAGTTACGGGTCGGACCCGGTGGAGATCGAGGAACGCTGTCTGTCGATCGGGGAGAGCGTCTCCTACGCGTGGCGTTCCTTCCGGTACTACAGCACCGCCATCTTTGACGCGGTGATCGGCCTGTTCAAGGGGCAGAACCTGGACCAGGTGTCAGGCCCCGTGGGCGCGGTGGCGGGGATCACCGACATGGTGAAGAGCGCCCAGGAGGAGTGGAACGGCGGCTTCTCCGTCTTCGTCGAGCTGCTGGCCCTGATCTCGGTCAACCTGGGCATCATGAACCTCCTGCCCATTCCGGGCCTGGACGGCTCCCGGCTGGTGTTCATGATCATCGAGGGCATCCGGGGCAAGCCGGTGCCACCGGAGAAGGAGGCCATGGTCCATCTGGTGGGCATCGCCGTCCTCTTCGCGCTGATGATCTTCCTGACCTTCCGGGACGTGAGCGCGCTGTTCAGAAAGTAGAAAAACCGGTCGTCACAAAGGACTGCCGCGGGGTGAGTGTCCCGCGGCAGTCCTTTGGGCTTATGAAGCTTTTTCCACCGTGGCGATCCCTCACCAAACCTCCAGCCTGAACGCTTCCAGCCGGTCGGAGCTGCTTTGGATCAGCAGGGTGCCGTCGGGGTTCCAGGTGATGTCGGTACGGGTAAGGGAGTAATCCATCGCGAAGTATTCGGCGTTATAGTCTTTCCCGGCATCCACCGTCCTGATCTCCATGGTTTCCAGGCGCACCAGACAGAACAGAAGGTTGAGGTCATCGTTTCGGACGGTAACAGCCAGCAGGGCATACCGGCCGTCGGGAGAGAGGCAGACTCTCGAGATCATGGGCAGGGGGTGATTCATCAGCTTCCGGGGATCATAGCCGGCCGGCGGGTCAGAGGCGTATCCGGATAACATGGCCTGGATATAGCGCAGGTATTCGCTGCCGGAGACGAAGGCCAGATTTGATGGGTCTTCCCCCGTCCGCTGCAAATACCACGAATCGAAGGCAAAGTCCTCACCGGGCAGGATCCGCAGCAGGTTCACATGCTCCGACAGTCCGTACCACGCCGGGACTTCGGGTTCCCCTTCCGAGGTCAGCCGTGCTTGGGTTGCGTTTACATTCCGCATCAGAATCACACCGTACTCTGAGGCGGCCGACCGGGTGAAGCGCTTGGGGTAAATGCCGATGGGAATGCCCGTTGAGCGCATCTCTGCCGTCCAGAATGGTCCGAGCGGGGCAAACCGCACCACCATGGTGCATACTTTGCCCAGCGTTCGGTCTCCGGCCGTGCATGTCAGCAGCCAGCTGCCGTCAGCCGTTTCGATCAGGTCTGTGGAAGACATCAAGCTGAAGAACGAACCATTCCCGGAAAAGGGCATCTCCCAGAGGACTTCCTTGCCGCCGCCTTCCGGCGCACAGCGGCAGAACCGGAAGACCCGCTGACCGCTGGCGACCTCTGTCAACAGGTAGTAAACATATGTCCCGTCCCGGCTCATTCTGTTCAGGAAAACCAGACCATAGCCTTCCTCGTTGACGGCCTTGGCCGGGTAGCTGTCCGCAAGCCACATTTCCGCCGCGGCTGTGTCCACCACCGGCACCTGGAGCGTTCGGCCGCCCGACCATGCCTGTTCGATATTGGAGAAGGTGACGTATCGTCCGTCCGCGGACCAGGAAAACACCCCTGTAGCGGGCCGCCAGGGCAGGTTATCCTGAACGGTCTCCAGCGCGCCGTAGGGGTTGCCGTCCCCTTTCTCAGCGTTGATCCCCACCGGGGTGAGGACGCCGTCCCGGACCAGCCCCAGGCACAATGTCGTTTCGGTCCTCGGCTCTGTCCGGGCCCGGAGCCCGGGCATGGATCCGCGGGGCGTGCTGCGCCTGACCTTCGTGCCTTCCTGGCTTTCCCGGGATTCGGTCACCTCGGGCTCAATGGTGATGGTCTCCTCAATCGCGCACAGCAGCGTCTTCCCGTCCGGGGAGATGTCCAGGAGCCTCACGGTCTGGTTCTCTCCCGCCAGGGCTTCCACATTCAGCGGGACGGGGGTCAGCCTCAGCCGCGCGGTCCCATCAAAGGCGGCGGCCCACGGGTCTTCTTCGCCTCCCTCGGCGAAAGCGGCCGGGGACAAGCCCAGCAGCAGCGCCAGCGCAAGGCACAGGATCGTTCTCTTCATCTCGGTATCCTCCCGGCCTGTTCCGTGTCGGAAAGGCCTGTCCAACGCGAATCAAAGACCCGGAACCGCTTTTCGGGGCGGTTCCGGGCCTGGGTGTTATGCTCAGACGTTGACGCCGTAACCGCGGCAGAGGGCTTCCAGGCCGCCCTGGTAGCCGCCGCCGATGGCGTTGAACTTCCACTCGCCGTTGTGGCGGTAGAGCTCGCAGATCACCACGGCGGTCTCGATGGAGAAGTCTTCCTCCAGGTCATACCGCAGGAGTTCCTGCCCGTTGCTCTCATCCACCAGGCGGACGTAGGCGTTGGCCACCTGGCCGAAGTTCTGGCCCCGCTCATAGGCCTCGTAGATCGAGACCGTGAAGGCGATGCGCTCGATGTTGGCGGGCACGGCGCTGAGGTCCACAGAGACCGTCTCGTCGTCGCCCTCGCCCTCGCCGGTGCGGTTGTCGCCGCCGTACACCACGCTGCCGGAGGCATGGGTGGCGTTGCCGTAGAAGATGAAGTCGCCGTCGTTGGTCACCCGGCCGTTGCTGCCCAGCAGGAACGCGCAGGCGTCCAGGTCGAACTCCGCGCCGGTGTCATAGCGGTTCACGTCCCAGCCCAGACCGACCATGACGCGCTTCAGCCCGGGATTGCCCTTGGTGAGATCGACTTTTTGTCCCTTTTTCAGATTGACAGCCATGTTGAATTCCTCCTCGTATTTCAATGACTTGGGTTTGTCTGACATTTTACACGATTTTCCCGGACATTTCAACCTTTTTCTTTCTTTCGCTTTTTTCACGCCCGCACTTCATTGCCGCTTCGCGGCGGCGCCGCCCCAAAGAAAAACCGCCTTTCAGCGGTTTTTCGGGGTATTATGGGGATCAGGCCTGGGGCGGCTGCTGGGGCGGCTGTGGTGCGTTCGCTTCCGCTTCACCGTTGGCGCGCGCGTCGGCCGAGCGGCGGCGGCGGGAGACGGCGTCTTCCACGGCCTTCTCGAAGCCCTCGTCGATGTCCTGCCGGGTGTGGTCTTCTTCCTCTTCTTCTTCGTCCTCGCCGTCCATCATGTCATAGTTCCGGATGCCGGCGATGCTCATGTGGTCCAGGGCCTTGTGGGAGGAAGCGGCCTTCTTGGCGCGCCCGATGAGGCCGATGATGACCAGGACGGTGCCGATCAGGGCCGGGATCATCAGGCCCACGGCCAGGAGCGTGATGCCCATGCTGCTGCCGGCCTTTTTCGCGCCCGCGGCCTCGCCGCTCTCGGTGCTCTCCGCCGCCGGCGCGCCGGTGATGCCGGAGGACCGGATCAGGCTGTACGCGCGCTGCGCCAGCTCGGCGCGGCCCTCATCGCCCAGCTCCGTCAGCCCGGGGATCTCCGGGGCGGCGTTTTCCAGCACCGTCACCAGATCGCTCTCGCTGAGGGAGGAGACATCCACGGACTCGGCCAGCTTCTGGATCACGGTGTCCAGATCGTCGTCGCTGAGGTTCATCACGTCCGGCATGATGGCGGCCGCGGCCTTCACCGGCTTGCTGCCGGCCTTGCCCGTGGAAGTCCTGCGGGTGCCTTCCGAGATGTGGACGCGGTTGCTGTCGAAGCTCTCCGTCTCGCCCAGCTGGTTGGTCACCTTGGCCTGGAACTGATAGTTGCCGGCCATGGAGCAGACCAGCTCCCGGGTGAAGCTGCGGGTCTCGCCGGGATCGATGGCGGGGAAGGTGTAGATGTGGTACTTGGTGCCGGCCACGTACACCGAGACGTTCTTGATGGTGGCGGCGGAGTTGTTGGTGATGTCCACCGTGAAGGTGACGGCGCCGGGGAAGGATTCCACCTCGGCGCTCTTCGCGGAGGCCTGGACGGTCAGGTTCATCAGCTCGGAGGGATCGATGGCCGTCACGGTGAGCTTGTCGGTGGCGGTGTTGATCTCCACGCCGTCCGCGTCCTCGGCCATCACGGTGAACAGGTAATCGGTGGTCTTCTCAATGGAGAGGGTCTTCTCCAGCGTCTGGCTGGCGCCCGCCTCCACGGTCAGGTTGCTGAACACCGTGCCCAGGGTGGGATCGGTGACGTTGATGTTCTGATAGGCGGTCTTGCCGCTGTTGGTCAGGGTCAGGGTCAGCTTGACGGTCTCGCCGGTCTGGCCGCCCTTCTTGTCCGCGGTCAGCTTGGCGGAGAGGTTGATCTGGCGGTAGGCGATGGTGGCGTTGTCCTTCTTGTCGGTATAGGCCTTGCCGTTGGCCTCGTAGCGGATCACGGGGGAGGAGGTCAGGTCGCTGGTCTTCATCGTGACGGAGAAGGTCCAGGAATTCTTCTCCCCGGCTTTGATCTCGGAGATGGTGCCCGGCGTGGAGGAGATGCTCTTGTTCTCGGTGATCCGGACGTTCTTGATGTCGATCAGGCCCGTGTTGGCGATGTCATAGACGATGGTGACCTTCTGATCCTTGGTGGCCATGGTGGGGGTGATGGTGCGGGTGATGACCACCTGCGGAATGGCGCTCTCCAGGATCAGGGTCTTGGAAAAGCGCAGGGTCTTTTCCTTCTGCTGTCCGTCCTCGGCGATGATGGGGTACTGAATGGAGAAGGTGAGCTTTTTGGCGTCCAGCTGGGCCTGGGTCACCTTCCACTTGCCGCTCCAGGACTGGGACGCGCCCACGGTCAGCACCGGCTCGCCGAAATCCATGACCTGCTTGCCGTTGGGATAGAAAAGCTTCACCGGGCCGGGCATGTCGTCCTCGCCGGTGTTGGTCACCCGGATGGTCACGGTGATCTCTTTGGGCTCGGTGAACCGGTTGGTGGAAAGCTCCATGCCCACTTTCAGCGGGTCGTAATTCTCCGTATTCTCCGCGTGAGCGCAGCAAACAAGCGCCATCAGCGCCAGCACCGCGAGCGTCAGCACAATCAGTCTGCGTTTCATCCTGGTCCGGACGGCGGGGCCGCCCTTCCTCCTTCCGCGCCTCTATGACAGAAAAAGGCATGATAAAGGACACCAATCGTATTGTACTCGCATGATGGCGGTTCTGTCAAGTAGATATTGCGAAAAAATGACGAAACTGTAACATAGATGGAGGTGTCTGCGGACGGGAAAACGGCGCTCACTCGCCCTCGATCACGAAGTACCCGTGCAGGGGCTGCCGCTGGGTGAACAGCATGCCCTGGCCGTTGCCGACGATGGAGCCGACTGCGGCGTAATTCAGCTGGCTCCAGTCGAAGCCCCGGGCCAGGCTGATCTTTGCCTGTTCGCCGGTGACGGGATCCAGCAGGACCACGTCATAGGTTTTCAGGTCCCAGCAGATGAAGCCGTTCTTCGCCGCCGCCACGGGCAGGAGCTTCCCGGCCTCGATCTCGGAGATTTCCCCGGTCTCCAGGTTCATCAGGATCGCCGGGTTGTAAGTGGCGGCGCTCCTGCTGTACAGCAGCGCCCAGCGGTCCTCGCAGGAGAGGAGGATGCTGCCGGGCGCCCTGCTGTAGGCGTAATTCCCGATCATGTACGCCGTGTTGGCGTCCTTCGCGGCGTGGGTGAGCCAGTAGTCGTTGCCCTCCGGAGAGAAAGCGCCCGAGGGGGAGACGTACACCACGCTGCCGTCCGCGCAGAAGGCCGCCCCCTGGGGAAGAGTCAGGTCGTCGGGCCGGCCGTCGTCGGCGGCGACGGTCAGGTCGGGGATGAGGGGCTCGCCCGTGGCCAGGTCCGCGAAGTGGGACCGGTACAGCACCATGCCGGAGCCGATGGCCATGATCTGGTCGCCCTTCTCGAACAGCTTCGCTTCCCCTGTGGTCAGATCGACGCTGAAGGCGATGGCGAACTGCGGGCATTCCACCGCCGCGATTTGGCCGTCAAAGCCCGTGCACTGGGCGAAGAGGTTCACCGTCCGGGGGTAGCAGTCGGCGATCTGGTCCAAGTCGGTGAACCGGGTCAGCCCCAGCCGGGCCAGGTAGGAATCCCGGACGGCCTCCAGGTCGGCGATCCGCTTTTCGCGCTGCTCCTTGTTCAGTTTGATGCCCTGGGTGCCCAGGGCCGCGTTCAGGGCATACAGGTTCAGCAGCTCCAGGTCCTCCTCCCCGGCGAAGGAGATGGGGATCCGCCTCCGGGCGGTGCAGTCCCAGAGATAGACCGCGTAGGGGTTGCTGATCAGCACGAAGCGGCCGTCGGGGGAGGCCGCCAGGACCCGGTCGTTTTCGGCGGAGAAGGCCGCTTCCGGCACCGCGACGTAGCGCAGCGTCAGCCCGGAGGCCGGCGCGCCGAAGAAGGAGGCGAGCCACTCCGCGCTCCCCGCGGCGGGCAGGGCCAGGGCGAGGGCCAGCAGGCAGACAAACAGCTTTTTCATGGGCAGGATCCTTTCATCTTTTAATTCGGAATTCGGAATGCGGAATTCGGAATTTGGGAGGAGGGCGGGGATCATTCTTCTGTGTGGGGGATTGAGCGGCGTTCGCACCAGGCGGCTGCGGCGGAGCCGGCGGGGCAGAACACCGTGGTGCCGCGGGGGACGGCCCAGCTGCCGATTTCGGTGAGGCTGGCGGGGAGGGTCAGGCGCGACAGGGAGGAGGTATAGAAGGCGTAGTCGCCGATTTCGGTGACGCCCTCCGGGACGGTGACCGCGGCCACCGTCCCGCAGTCCCGGAAGGCGCCGTCCCCGACCCGGCGAAGGGGCAGTCCGCCGAGCTTTTCCGGCAGGATGATGGTCTCCGCGGCGCCGGTGTACGCCAGCAGCACGGCGGTGCCGTCCGGGCGGGCCTCCCAGACGAAGTCCGCCTCCTGTGCCGTGACGCCCCCGGGCGGCGGGCTCACGGAAGGCGCGGGCGTTGCGTCGGCCCCCGTCTCCAGGGGCGGCCGGGTCAGCAGCTGCCACAGGGAAAACCCCGCCAGCAGGATGATCAGCACTGTCACCACAAGGGTGATCAGTTTGTTTTTCGGCATGGGAAAACCTCCCGGAAGGTGCTGACTGCATTTTACCGGAAAACTGCGCCTCCGTCAACCGGTTTTCAGCCCTCCGCCAGGGCTTACGCATGAACAGAACAGTGATAGCAACCGCCGCAACAACCTCATCCGGCCTGCGCAAGCAAGCAGAGCTGTCATGTGAGAGCTTATGTGCGCAGGCCACCTTCCCCTGAAGG
>JBGVCH010000119.1:0-2718 GCA_045226335.1 Christensenellales bacterium
CTGCTGACCGCCCTCCCCGGGGATGAGGTCCGCTGGTTCGGCGGCCTCCTGCCCACCCTGGCGGGCGAGCAGGGGCTCACGGTCCAGTGCGTGGTGCTGGCGGCCTCCAACGGCGAGGCCCGCCTGGAGCTGCTGAGCGCCCTGTGGCACTGCGGCGTCCGGGTCTATCCGGAAATGCTGCGCTTTCCCGACACCAATACACACCAAGTGCGCGCCCAGTACGACAGCTGGCGGGGACAGACCATGGTGCTCACCGCCGTGACGGAGGCGATCCGGAAACACCGGCCCGGGGTGCTGGTGACCCACAGCTCTTCCGGGGAGGAGGGCCACGGCGCGAGAATGCTGGCCGCCGACGCCGCGGCAAGGGCGATCAAAATGGCCGCGGATCCTTCCGTCTTCCAGGATTCCGCGGGAACCTGGGGCGCGTGGCAGGTGCGGAAGCTGTATCTTCGCGGCTCTGACGCCTCTTCCGTCGTCTGCAAATGGGATGAGCCCCTGGAGCGCTTCGACGGCAAAACCGCCCTGGAGGTGGCCGATGAGGCGTGGACCTTCTACGGCTCCCTGATCCGGCGCAGCAAGGGCCTGAGCAGACCGAGCGATATCGGATGCACCGGCTTTGACCTGACACTGTCCCTTGAGGAGAAATGACCGGAATTCCAGATAACCCGATTTTCAGTTGAGGAATAAAGGTCAAGCAAGGGTACGCACCCGAAGGTCCAGGGCGAACGGAAAGCCCTGGTCGCGGTCCGCAGACCGCGAAATCCTTCTGATTCACTCAGCATTCTGAATCAATACGAATCTCAGTTAAGGATTACAAATCAAACAAGGGTATGCACCCGAAGGTCCAGGGCGAACGGAAAGCCCTGGTCGCGGTCCGCAGACCGCGAAATCCTTCTGATTCACTCAGCATTCTGGATTAATACGAATCTCAGTTAAGGATTACAAATCAAGCAAGGGTACGCACCCGAAGGTCCAGGGCGAACGGAAAGCCCTGGTCGCGGTCCGCAGACCGCGAAATCCCTTTGCTTCACTCAGCATTCTGGATTAAGATTCGTATGAAACGCGCATACAGCTGATCAATGGGTTTCCCGGAATCCGCCGCATCAGAAAACCGTCGGCAGCTGCGCCGGCGGTTTTGCTGTTCAGCGGATGGCGTCCGCATAGAATTGATTCATCTCGTCCTCGGTGGGGAAGCAGGCCACGAACATGCGGTTGCCCATGGCGCCGGAGAGGGCGTCCGGGATCCGGCCGATCATCCGCATCTGGCTGGCATAGCGGTTGGCCAGTTCCTCATCGGAGATGGCGAAGGGCTTTCCGTCCCGGCGGCCCACAAAGCCGCAGTAGCTGCGCTCGCCCAGGGGCTTGGTGGAGGCGTCGTAGGCGATCATGTCCGCCCAGATCTTGTAGACGTCCGTGGAGTTGGCGAAGTTCATCATGTCGGGGGAGAAGCCGCCGCAGGGTCGCATGTTGACCTCCAGAGCCACCACGTCGCCCTTCTGTCCCATGGGCTGGTCCTCCGTCAGCCGGAAGAACTCGAAGTGGACGAAGCGGCTGCGGACCCCGAATGCCTTCACCGTGGCCCGGCCGGCCGCCTGTACATCCGGCGCCAGCTCGTTGACGATGTAGTAGATGGAGTTGTCGTTCTCGTTGACGATGTCCATGATGGAGATGGGAGACACGTTGCCCGTCTCGAAGATAGGCTCGCCCTCCGCGTTGATGATGGCGTCGTAGCTGTTGACCTCCGCGGTGACAAACTCCTCCATGATGTAGGTGATGTCCGGGATCTTGTACTCCAGGAAGTCAGCCAGGTCTTCCTCACTCTTCAGCTTGTGGGTGTCGGAAGCGCCTACGCCGTTGTCCGGCTTGACGATGACCGGGAAGCCCACCTCTTCGATGAACGCCATGCATCCGTCGAAATCGTCCACCAGGTGATACCGGGCGGTGCGGATGCCGGCCTGGTTGTAGTAGGGCTTCATGTGACTCTTGTACTTCACCCGCTCCATGTCCTCCGGCTGGAAGCCGCTGGTGATGTGGAAGTCCTGCCGCAGGGCCGCGTCCCGCTCCAGCCAGTACTCGTTGTTGCTCTCCAGCCAGTCGATCCGCCCATACTTGCTGATGAAGAAAGCCACGGCGCGGTACACCTCGTCGTAGTTCTCCATGCTGCCTACCTTGTAGTACTCCGCCAGGCTTTCCCGGAGCTCCGGCCGCAGGTCCACATAGGGGCAGTCGCCGATGCCCAGCACCCGCAGGCCGTTGTTCTTCAGCTCGCGGCAGAACATCCAGTAATTCTCGGGAAAGTTGGGAGAGATAAAGACGAAGTTTTTCATGGTCATGCCTCCGTGATTCAGTCCAGAAGATGCGGGATGTGATAGGCAGCCTGCTTGTACCACCAGTCCCAGTCATGCCTGCAGTCCCAGCCCCAGACATCCACCCAGACGTCGATGCCCTTCTCGGCGAAGATGTCCCGGAGCCGCAGGGTGGTTTCCGGGATCTCCCAGGCGCCCTGGCCCACCACGATGATGCCGCGGTGCCGGTTGTACTCCTGAATGTAGGGGTGATCCGACGGCATGTTGGCCAGGCAGTGCACCAGGGAATTGAGGTACACGTCTTCGTTCATAAAGCCGCCAAAGCCGTAGCCGGCGTCGTAGATCCCGCTCAGGGCCAGCAGGCTGTCGAAGAGATCCGGCCGGCGGAAGAACAGGTTGGCTGCGTGGGTGG